>NZ_BAAGUS010000007.1:0-177793 GCF_054781275.1 Nocardioides ginkgobilobae
CTCGCAGCACCCCGGCGTCTCTGAACCTCCGCAAGAGCGCAGGCTTCATGTCCTGCAGCAGCGCCCATCGCGGATCAGTCACGAATCAACGGTATGTCCGAACCGCACCCACGTCCGCTCATCGGCAGATGAGTGCGTCGGCCGTGGCGCCCGCGACGTCGTCCACTCAGGTCGCGTGGATCGACGCGGAGCCTGTGGTCCACCAGGCGGACCACAGGCTCCGCGATCTCGAGCCGGCGCACCCTGACCGTCGCCTAGACGAGGTCGTCGCGCCCGGACTCCTTGAGCCCGGCGACGACGGCCTTGACGTCCTGGGCGCGGGCGCGGGTGGTGACGAGCAGCGCGTCGGGGGTGTCGACGACCACGACGTCCTGGAGGCCGACGACCGCGACGGTGCGTCCGCCGGTGACGACGAGGCCGGAGGCGTCGACGACACGGACCGCGTCGTCGTCGCCGAGGACGACGAGGGGCTGCTCGCCGTCACGGCCGAGCAGCTCGGCGAGGGAGTCGAAGTCGCCGATGTCGTCCCAGTCGAAGGCGGCGGGGACGGTCGCGACCCGGCCGGCCTCGGCGGCGGGCTCGGCGACGGCGTGGTCGAGGGCGATCCTCGGCAGCGACGGCCAGACCCGCTCGAGGGAGCCGGGGTCGGCGGCGATCGCGCGCAGGGACTCCGCGAAGCGGGGGTGCCACTGCGCCAGCAGGTCGAGCAGCACCTTGGGCCGGACGACGAACATGCCGGCGTTCCAGCGGTAGCCGCCCTCGGCGAGGTAGCCCGTGGCCACCTCGACGCTGGGCTTCTCCACGAACGCCGCGACGTGCTGGGCGCCCGGGTGGCCGGGCAGCGCGTCGCCGGAGCGGATGTAGCCGAACGCCGAGGAGGGGAAGGTCGGCTCGATGCCGAGCGTGACCAGCCAGCCCTCGCGGGCCACGTCGACGGCCGTGCGGACGGCCGCCCCGAACGCCTCGGCGTCCGTGATGACGTGGTCGGCGGCGAAGGAACCCATCACCGCGTCGGGGTCGCGGCGCTCCAGCAGCGCGGCGGCCAGCCCGATCGCGGCCATCGAGTCGCGGGCGGACGGCTCGGCGAGGATCGCCCCGTCGGGGAGGTCACCGAGCTGCTCGGCGACCGCGGCGGCGTGGGCGGCACCGGTCACGACCACGATCCGCTCCCCCGCGAGCGGCGCGAGCCGGTCGTGGGTCTCCTGCAGCAGCGAGCGGCCGGTCCCCCGCAGGTCGCGCAGGAACTTGGGCGAGCCGGCCCGCGACAGCGGCCACAGCCGGGTCCCCGCACCGCCCGCGGGCACCACGGCCCAGAAGTCCTCGATCACAGCCGTCACCCTAGGCGTGCATAGGGTCGAGCCCGTGACCACCTTCGCCGACCTGCTGGCCCAGGGACTGCGCCGCGACCCGGGCCGCCCGTTCGTGACGTTCTACGACGCCGCCACCGGCGAGCGGACCGAGCTCTCGCTGACGACGTACGCCAACTGGGTGGCCAAGGCCGCCAACCTGCTGGTCGAGGAGTTCGACCTCGAGCAGGACGACGTGCTGCTGGTGGACCTGCCGTGCCACTGGCTGGGTCCGGTGTTCCTGGGGGCGGCGTGGACCGTCGGTCTGGAGGTGGCGTACGCCGGTGACGACGGCGCGACGCCGGACGCGGTCGTCTGCGGTCCGCAGGGCCTGGCGGCCTGGGCGGACCGGGCCGACGAGGTCGCCGTCGTCGCCTCCGCGCTGCACCCGCTGGGCCTGCGCTTCCCCGATGGCGTGCCGCCGGGCGTGCACGACCTCGGGGTGGAGGTCTGGTCCCAGCCCGACACGTTCCTCGGCCTCCCGGCCGTCGGCCCCTCGGAGCCGGACTGGGAAGCGGCCGCCTCCGGGAGTCTCCTCACCGAGGGCGGCCGCCTCCTGTCGACGGTGAACCCGGCTTCCCCACCGGGACTCCCCATCCTCACCGAGCCGCTCGCACGCGGCGGCTCGCTGGTCCTGGTCGTCGGTGCCGACGAGGCCCGGCTCGAGTCGGTCGCGACCGACGAGCGCGTGACCGCGCGGCACCCGTAGCTCTTCCCCTAGTCGACCAGGTCGTAGGCCTCCGCTCCGTCGCCGATCACCCGCGGCGCCTTGAACCCCGTCGGCGTGCTCTCGACCAGCAGCAGCCGGCCGGTCGCCCGCTCGCGCACCACCAGATCGGGGCGGTCGGCGAGCTGGGCGTCGGAGATGCCGGTCACCAGGTCGTAGGCCGACAGGTCCAGCGACAGGCTGCGCGAGGAGGACAGCCCGCCCGGGCCGTTGCCGGTGTAGAGCAGCAGCGAGCTCCCACGCCGCACCAGCACGTCGGGGGCGCCGTCGCCGTCCCAGCGACCGACCCCGAGCTGCTGGGAGGCGTCGAGCGCGCTGTGGGCGACGTACGACGGTCCGAGCGGGGCGGTGCCGCGACCCGGGTAGATCCGCATGGGGCCGCCCGCGGGCTGCCCCATCAGGTCCGGCCAGCCGTCACCGGTCATGTCGCCGACCACCTCGAGCAGCCGGACGTCCCCCATGCCGCCGCCGATCCGCACGGCCTTCGCGAAGGTGCCCTGGCCGTCACCGGGGCGCACCTTGACCACGCCGGTCGTGCGCTGGCGCACCAGGAGGTCGCCGAGACCGTCGCCATCCCAGTCGCCGGCGTTGAGCACCAGGTCGGCCCCCTTGGCGCCGACGTTGGTCTCGACGACGGCACCGGTCTCCCAGGTGCCGGAGCCGGCGAGCACGAGGAGGTCGTCGCCGCGGCGGACCACGAGGTCGGGAGCGGTGGAACCGGTGAGGTCGCCGGCGCCGGAGAGGTCGGCGCGACCCTTGAGCCGCTTGACCGGGCCGCGCGCCGCACCGACCGTGCCGTCACCGCGGCCGGGGAGCACGAAGGCGTGGCCGCCCTCGAGTCGCACGAGCAGGTCGACGAGACCGTCGGCGTTCCAGTCCGCCGCGCCGGTGACGACGTCGTAACGCGGGCCGCCCTGCACCAGGACCGCGGGGGCGCCGGTGCCGCCGGCGGGCAGCAGCCAGAGCGTCCCGGCGGCGTCGCGGGCCACCAGGTCCGGGGTGCCGTCGGCGTCGAGGTCGCCGACGCCGGAGAGCAGGTCGTAGCCGGACCAGGAGGCGTCGGTGGCCAACGGCTGGGCGGCGAACCCGCCGGTGCCGCGCGAGGTGAAGAGGGTGGGCCGGCCGGTCGCCGCGTCCCGGCCGACCAGGTCGCCGAGGCCGTCGCCGGTGAGGTCGCCGGGGGCGGCGAGCAGGTCGTGGCCACGCGTCGCGGTCGCGGTGCGGAGCGCCGCGGACTCCCCGCGCACCTCGACCGAGCCGTCGGGCAGCCGGCCCAGGACGTCGAGTCGCCCGTCACCGGTCAGGTCGGGCGAGACCAGCGTTGCGGCGTACCCGCCGACGCCGGAGGCGAGGACGACCGGCTTGCGGACGCTGGTCAGGCCGCCCGTGGGGACGATGACGATCCGCTTGTCCGAGGCCCGGCGGGCCACCAGGTCGGGGTGCGGGGTGCCGACGAGGTCGGAGTCGAGCTCGCGGCCCTCCCAACCGACCTGGGCAGCGGCGGCGAGGCTGCGGATGTCGCCGAGCCGGGCGTAGAGGAACTTGCCGGGGCAGGCGGTGGAGCCGGCGTCGCGGTGGCCGTTGATCGCCGGGAAGGTCTTGCTGCCGACCTGCTGGCGGGGCGAGGAGGCGTCGACCCCGTGGAGCGAGAGCTTCCAGGCGAAGAGCGCGCCGTAGGCCTCGACCATCGCCTGGGTCGGCTGGACGACCTCGAAGTTGCCGATGGCCGACATGGCGAAGGAGTAGTCGTTGTACCCCAGGGTGTGAGCGCCGACGACGGGGCGGTCGATGCCGCCCGCGCGGCCCTCCCAGATGCGCCCGAAGCGGTCGACCAGGAAGTTGTAGCCGACGTCGGACCAGCCGCGCGAGCGCGTGTGGTAGGCGTAGATCGAGCGCAGGATGCCGGGCACCTGGTCGCGCGTGTAGTCGTTGGCGTTGACCGTGTGGTGCACGAAGCCGGCGTGCACCTCGAAGTAGCGCAGCGAGCCCTGGTCGCGCAGGCTCTCGTCGGCGCCCCACTGCGCGCGGGAGAAGATCTGCGGCTCGGGCGTGACGCCGGCGCGGGCCGCCGGCCCCTCGGTCGCGGTCCCGGCCGTCTCTGCGGCCTCGGCGGTGTCGAGCGCCGCACGCTGGGTGACCGTGCTCGTCGCGGTGCCGGGGTCGACGAGGGCCAGGCGGAGGTCACGGGGGGCGCCGTCCTCCGCAAGCACCGCCACCTGCACCCGGTCGACCTCGCCGACCAGGAGCGGCTCGGTGCCCGGACGCGCGCGACGTCCCTCGGGACTGTCGGGGTCGGGGCCGTGCTCGTCGTGGTACTCCACGTCGGTCCAGCCCGACCACACGCCGTCGGTCTCGGTGCGGGCGCGCACCACGAGGTCCTCGTCGTGGACCTCGACACCGTGGGCCCAGGTCACGCCGATCGCGGCGTACCCGGTCACCGCCTCGGGGCGGCTGGTCACCATCTCCCCGCCGGCGGCAGCGCGGCGCGCGACCCCGGCCGGCGCCTGGGCTCCGAGCAGCGGGACCTCGCGGACGCTCGCCTCGACGGGAGCCGCCGGCAGCGTCGCGGCACGCCGCGCCACCCGCTCGTACGCCGTCAGCGCACCGCTCCCCTGGCCCTGCCCGGCCTGGGTGCCGACGAAGCCGGACGCGGGCGGCTGGCGCACCACGTCGAGGCTGATCAGGCTGCTGGCGGGCGTGAGCACGGCGGCCACGACACCGAGCGCCAGCAGCTGCTGGCAGGCGGTGACGAACCGTGACCGGTGGGGGGACATCGAGGACCTCTTAGCGCGCGGGGAAGTTCACACTGCGCGCAACTTTCACACGAGTCACACCCGTCACGGAAGGTCTCGTGAGTAACTACAAACGTGTAATTTCCACTCGACACGCCGAGAAGGTCCGTTATTTTTCTGTGATCTGCGGCCGCCGCCTCAGACGTCGGCGCCGAGCTCCTCGTCGTCGTTGTTCTCGTCGTCGGAGTCGTAGTGGAGGTACTTGATCCCCTCGTCGACGTCGCCGTCGAAGGCGAGCCGACCGTTCTCCAGAACCAGCACGCGGTCGCACATGCGGCGCACCGAGCCGGCGGCGTGGCTGACGTAGAACAGGGTGCGACCGGAGTCGCGCACCTCCTCCATCTTCGCCATGCACTTGCGCTTGAACGGCTTGTCCCCCACCGCCAGCAGCTCGTCGGCCAGGAAGATGTCGCAGTCCACGTTGATGGCGATCGCGAACCCCAGCCGGGAGCTCATCCCCGAGGAGTAGTTGCCGACAGGCGAGTCGAGGTGGCGCCCGATGTCGGCGAAGCCGGCGATGTCGTCGAAGCGGTCCTTGGTCTCCTGCTCGGTGAGCCCGAAGACCGCGGCGTTGAGGTAGATGTTGTCCCGGCCGGAGAGCTGCGGGTGGAAGCCCGCCCCGGTCGCGATCAGCCCGGCGATCCGGCCACGCGTGAGGACCTGGCCGGTGTCGGGCTTCATCGTCCCGTTGATGAGCGTCAGCAGGGTCGACTTGCCCGAGCCGTTGAGGCCCATGAGGCCGATCGACTCCCCCTGCTTGACGGTGAAGGAGACGTCGTCGACGGCGTTGAACTCGTCCTTGGTCTTCTGGCCGCGGAACTTCGCCACCGTCACCTGCTTGAAGGTGCGGTGGTAGCGCAGGCTGAAGGTCTTGGTGACGTTCTCGACGACGATCGAGGTGTCGGGGCTGTAGTCGCCCGGCGCCGTGGGGGCGCTCGTGCTGCCGGCGGCGCTCACGTGAGCCGCTCCGGGATCTTGTTCTCGAACCGGCGGAAGACCAGCTGGGCGATGACCAGCAGCACCACGGAGACGGCCAGCATCAGCAGGCCGCGGCCGATGAGGTTGTCCGGGAGCTCGGTGGCGGCCGTGGCGGCGGGGTCCTCGGTCGTGCCGACCCAGAACGCGCGCTGCACCAGGAGCACCGCGTTGGAGAGCGGGTTCCACAGGTAGTACTCGGCCGCCGCGCCGAAGCGCTCGCTGACGATGGAGTAGGGGTAGATCATCGGCACGCCGAAGCGGACGAAGTTGGTCATGATGTTGACGACGCTGGCGAAGTCACGGAAGTAGACGTTGGCCACGCTGAACATGAGCGCCAGGGCCGTGCCCAGGACCATCACGATGCCCAGGGCCAGGACGAAGGCGCCCATCCCCACGGCACTCGGCGACCAGCCCACGATGAGCACGGTCACCGTCAGGATCACCAGCTGCGGGGCCACGTGGAACAGCGACACCATCATCGAGGCGACCGGGAACATCTCCTTCGGCAGCGCCATCTTCCGGATCAGTGCCTTGTTGCGCACGATCGAGCGGGTGCCGGCGTTGAAGGTCTCGACGAAGAAGTGCACGACGATCAGGCCGCAGAAGATGTGGATCGGGAACTGCTCGGTGCGCCCCCGGTCGAGCAGCTCGCCGAAGACCACGATGTAGATGAACAGCTGGCTCAGCGGGTTGATGTAGGACCAGATCAGGCCGAGGAACGACCCGGAGTAGCGGGCGTTGATCTCGCGCCGGACCAGCAGCTTGAGCAGGTAGCGGCGCCGGAAGACCTCGAGCAGCCCCTGGGTCGCCGCCGGCGGCGCGAGCGGTGCGTCGACGACGTACGTCGTGCCGCCCGCGTGCTGGGGGCGCTCAGTCATCCGTGCCCATCCACGGCGACAGCGTGCGCTCCCAGGTCTCCGGGGAGGTGATGTCGCCCAGCGCGTCGCGGTACTCCCGCGCGAGCCGCGGCCACTCCCGCTTGAGCTCCTCGTGCAACGTGAGCGTCTTGGCCAGCAGGTCGCGGAACTGCTCGGGGTCGCGCTGGTAGAACGCCGCCGACGTGCCGTCGTTCATGGAGACGACCGCGGAGTCGTAGGAGGCCAGGCGGTACCACTTGGCGTCCATCGCGCGGATGTCGGCCTCGGGGAACTCCCGCGACAGCGGGCGCGGCTTCTTCAGCTGCCGCAGCGGCTGCAGGCCGGCGCTGACCAGCTGGGAGAGCCGGCCGGGCACCTCCGCGTCGTCGCGGCCCTTGCGCGGCGGCTTCTCGCGGCGCACCGGGGGGAAGGCGTCACGGTCGACCTCGAGCCGCGCGTCGTCGTAGCCCGCGCGGATGCCGTTGACGTAGGGCAGCGTCTCGGGCAGGCGGTCGTGCAGGTGGCCGGGCCCGGACATGACGTCGAGCAGCGCCTGGTGCCGCATCGCGACGGTGGAGTACTGCATCGAGACCAGGTGCGCGATCTGGTGGTTGCGGCTCTCGCGCACCATCCGCCCGCCCTTGGGGTAGGTCGAGTGCAGCAGCGCGGCGACGAAGCGGTTGCGCTGGTGCAGGTAGGCCTGCCAGTCGACGGCGTCGTTCTTGTCGGTCCACGGCACGTGCCAGACGGCCGCGCCCGGGAGCACGACGGTCGGGAAGCCGGCGGCGCGGGCGCGCAGGCCGAACTCCGAGTCGTCCCACTTGAGGAACAGCGGCAGCGAGAGCCCCACCGTCTCCAGCGTCACCCGCGGGATGAGGCACATGAACCAGCCGTTGAAGTCGACGTCGACCCGCTTGTGCAGCCAGCGCGAGGAACGCAGGTTGCGGCTGGCGAAGTCCCAGTCGGCGAAGGTGTCGGTCGGCGACTGCCACCAGAACTTCCAGGGCTGGATGATCTCGCCGAAGCTGTGCATCCGCGACCGGCTGTAGATGTTGAACATGTGGCCGCCGACGACGGTCGGTCGCTTGGCCAGGTCGCCGAAGGTGACCGCCCGGATGATGCCCTCGGGCTCGCAGACGACGTCGTCGTCCATCATCATCGAGTACGTCGCCGTGCCCTTGCGCACGGACTCCAGCTGCCCGCGGGCGTAGCCGCCGGAGCCGCCGAGGTTGCCCTGCTCGATGACGCGCAGCTTGCCGGCGAGCAGCTTCTCCGCGGTCGGGAAGAACTCCGAGCCGGCGGCCTTGTCGGTGCCCTGCTCGATCACCATCACGGTGTCGAGGAAGGGGTGCAGCTCCGCGGCCTCACCGAGCTGCACGAGCAGCTTGGCGCAGAAGTCGGGGCGGTTCATCGTGGTGATGACCAGGTCGGTGGTGCCGTTGACCGCGCGGTCCTCGGGGACCTCCGCGGTCCACTCCGCGGACTCGACGACGACGTCGCCGTCACCGGCCACGACGTCGTACCAGTACCAGCCGCCGTCGATGAACGGCTTGAGGGTCAGGTCGAAGGAGAAGGTCTCCGGCTGGTCGGTCGTGGTCTCGGCGGCCTCGACGCGCTGGGCGTGGCCGCGGGCCATGGATTTGTAGACCAGCAGCGTGGCACCGGCACCGCGCAGGGTGACGGTCAGGCGCACCTGGTCCACGACGGTCCAGCGCCGCCAGTAGGAGGCGGGGAAGGCGTTGAAGTAGGTGCCGAAGGAGAGCCGCTCGCCCTGCTCGACGCGCAGCGCGGTGCGCGACTCGATCTGGTCGGGGTGCAGCGCCTTGCCGGTGCTCGTGGACTGCCGCACGGCGGCGTTGTTGAGGTCCTTGGCCGCCCGGCTGCCGCCGACCTCGTACTTGTCGGCGTCGAGGCGGGCCTCCTCGGGGTCGACGTAGAGCGCCAGCACGTCGAAGTCGCGGTCGACCGGCATGATCTGGCGCTGCAGGAGCCTGCGCGCCGTCTTCTGCGCCGTCGTCCGAGCCGTGTCCTGGACCGTGCTCATGCGACGCCTCCGCTGGTGAAAGGTGCACCCTCGGCGAAGTGCGGCTTGATCTTGTTGTCGTACATCGACAGCGCCGAGCCGATCGCCATGTGCATGTCGAGGTACTGGTAGGTGCCGAGGCGGCCGCCGAAGAGCACCATCTCCTCGGCCTTGGCCTTCTCCCGGTAGCGCATGAGGATCTCGCGGTCCGCGGCGGTGTTGACCGGGTAGTACGGCTCGTCGCCCTCCTCGGCGAAGCGGCTGTACTCGTGCACGACGATCGTCTTGCCCGGCAGGTAGGTGCGCTCGGGGTGCAGGTGCTTGAACTCCAGCACCCGCGTCCACGGGACGTCCTGGTCGTTGGCGTTGACCACACCGGTGCCCTGGTAGTCGTCGACGTCGACGGTCTCGGCTTCGAGGTCGATGGTGCGCCACGACAACCGGCCCTCGGAGTGGCCGAAGTACTCGTCGACGGGACCCGTGTAGACGACCGGGACCTTCCCGACGTACTCCTCGCGCACGTCCATGAAGTCGACGCCGAGGCGGACCTCGATGTTGGGGTGGTCGGCCATCCGCTCCAGCCACGCGGTGTAGCCGTCGACCGGCAGGCCCTCGTAGGTGTCGTTGAAGTAGCGGTTGTCGAAGGTGTAGCGGACCGGGAGACGCGTGATGATGTCCGCGCTCAGCTCCTGGGGGTCGGTCTGCCACTGCTTGGCGGTGTAGCCCTTGACGAACGCCTCGTAGAGCGGGCGGCCGATGAGGCTGATCGCCTTCTCCTCGAGGTTCGTGGCGTCCTCGGTGCGGATCTCGCTGGCCTGCTCGGCGATCAGCGCACGGGCCTCGTCGGGGGTGTGGGACTTGCCGAAGAACTGGTTGATGAGCCCGAGGTTCATCGGGAAGGAGTAGACCTGCCCCTGGTACTTCGCGAAGACCCGGTGCTGGTAGCTGGTGAAGGCCGTGAACCGGTTGACGTACTCCCACACCCGCTGGTTGGAGGTGTGGAAGAGGTGGGTGCCGTACTTGTGCACCTCGATCCCGGTCTCCTCGTCGAACTCGCTGTAGGCGTTGCCGCCGATGTGCGGGCGGCGCTCGAGGACCAGGACCCTCAGCCCCAGCTCGTCCGCGCAGCGCTCGGCGATCGTGAGTCCGAAGAAGCCGGAGCCGACGACGACCAGATCAGGGGTGGGGCCAGGAGCAGACACGGTCGGTCAGTCTACGGACGACGAGGGCTGCGAGCGCATCCCCCACGCTGCGCGCATGGCCCGGATCACGTTGCGCGCCTCGGCCCGTCCCCCGCGCAGCGGCGCCAGCAGCAGCACCGCCGCGACGATGAGCAGCGGCTTCATCCGCACCGCGAGGTTCTCCCCGTAGCGCAGGTGCACCACGAACAGGTTGCGGTACATGTAGAAGCCCTTCCAGCCCGCCAGGTCGTGCTGCTGGTCGAAGTCGAGCTGGCGCACGAGCACCGCGTCGCGCACCGCCCAGATGCGGCGACCGGCCCGCCGGGCACGGATGGCGAAGTCCACGTCGTCGTAGAAGATGAAGTACGACGGGTCCGGGAGCCCCACCTCGGCGACCACCGCGCGGCGGACCATGAACCCTTCGAAGGCGACGTTCTCGACCTTGACCAGCTCCGGCATCGCCTCGCGGGTGCCGAAGTCCTCGACCATGCCGGTCTTGGGCTTGACGACCCACGGGTGCGTGAGGTCGAAGCGGGTCGCCGCCTTCTCGCACAGCCGCCCGTGGCTGTCCTCGCGGACGCTGGTCAGGCAGTCCTCGTCGACGGCCATGAGGACCGAGAGGCAGTCGGGAGTCGGCACCACGTCGTCGTCCATGAGCCAGAACCGGTCCCAGCCCTGCTCGTAGGCGGTGCGCAGGCCGAGGTGGAAGCCACCGGCGCCACCGAGGTTCTCCTCGGTGCGGACCACCTGCAGCGGCAGCCGGCCCCGGGTCAGCTCGGCCGCCAGGACGTCGGGGGTGTGGTCGGAGCTGTGGTTGTCCACGACGACCACGGCGTCCGGCGCGCGGTCGAGGGCGGCCAGGCCGTCGAGCATGCCGGTGAGCAGGTCGGCGCGGTTGAAGGTGACGACGACGACCGCGACCGTCTCGGGCGCGCTCACCGCAGGTACCGCCGGTGGCCCGTGAAGTCGCCCCGGAGCCCGGCGTACACCGCCCGCGCGCTGAGCGCGAGGCGACGCGGGTCCGGGCGGGTCAGGAGGTAGAACCAGACGGTCTTGGCCCAGAACATCAGCACGTGCGGCCAGCCGCGGTAGTCACGCAGGTTGAGGGTGTTGTTGCGGGCCATGCAGTAGGCCTTGAGGTCGCTGGGGCTGTGGTTGTACGTCGTGCGGCCGGCCATCATCGGCGTGCCGAGCTCGCCCACGCTGGGGTGGTGGACGCGCGCGTCGGTGACCGTGGCGATCCGGGCGCCGGCCTGCTCGGCGCGCAGGCGGTACTCGTGGTCGTCGCCCCAGATGAAGAACTCCTCGCGCGGGTAGCCGATGCGCTCCGTCAGCTCCCGGGTCACCAGCACCCCGTTGAACGGGATGACGATCTCGTCGATCCGCTGCCGCGCACCACCTGCCCGCTCGACGTCGGCCAGGGCACGCACCACCCGGGTGCCGCCCGGCAGCCGGATCGGGAAGACCAGCCGCCCCAGGTCCACCTCGTCCACGACCAGCGGCCCCCAGAAGTCGAGGTCCTCCTCGCGCAGCAGCCGCTCGAGGCAGTCGACCTCGGGCAGGCCGTCGTCGTCCATCAGCCACACCAGGTCGGCGTCGGTCTCCTCGACCGCCCACCGCAGGCCCTCGTGGAACCCGCCCGCGCCGCCCCGGTTGTCGGGCAGCGTCCGGCCACGGACGTCGGTGCGCCCGGCCAGCCACTCCCCCGTGCCGTCGGTGCTCGCGTTGTCGACCACCAGCACGTCCACCAGGGCGGGCGTGCGCTCGCGGACCTGGGCCAGCCGGTCCACCAGGGTCGTCAGGAGGTCCAGCCGGTTGAACGTGACCACCACCGCCACGACGCTCCGCTCCGACCCACGCACGGCCGTCACCCTAGGGGACGGGCACCTCGACCCACTCCTCGGCGAGCAGGGCGTACCCCACCTCGTCCAGCCAGCCGAGCTCGTGGTGCCACAGCGCCTGGACCTCGTGCCGCTCCCGCCGCATGCCGGCCTTCTCCAGCACCCGCACGGAGGCGTGGTTGTCGAGATTGGCCGCGGCCGTGACGCGACGAAGGCCCAACACGCCGAAGGCCGCTTCCAGCAACGCGCGTGCCGTTGCGGTCGCGATGCCCACTCCCTCGTGGCCGGGCCGCACGACGTAGCCGATGAGCCCGTCGGTCCCTGTCGGGTGGCCGGGTTGGCCGGCACCGTCCACGACGTCGAGGAACCCCATGCCGACGACCTCGCCGTCACGCTCCACGACGCACGAGAAGTCGGTCGGGCTGTCCGGGATCGCCATGACCTCGCTCCGCAGCTGGTCCGGGTCGACGTGCGTGCGCACCATGAAGTGGTTGACGCCCGGGTCGTTGCGGAACTGCAGCAGGACCTCGACGTCTGCCTCCGTCGGCTCGCGGAAGAGCAGCCCGTCGCGGCGCGCTGGCCAGGGACTCGGCGCTTGCTCGGTCATCGGCTGCACTGTCTCAGGACGAGTCGGGACTCGCGACTCCTGTCGTGTCAGCGTGTCTGAGCGCGCCCGAGCAGAAGCGTTGGTCGTGGTGGATCTTCAACGCGGACTTGTCGAGGGGCCTGGGGCGATCCCGCGCGCTCAGGACGTTTGCCAGGCCATCACCACGTTGCTGGCGTCGGCTCGTTCCTCCGGAGCAACGGTCGTGCACCTGCAGAACGACGGAACCGTTGGCGCATCCGACGAGCCGGGCAGCGCGGGCTGGGACCTCTGGCTGCCACCGCGACCGGGAGAGCCCGTCCTGCGGAAGACGCAGGATGATCCTTTCCTCGAGACCAGCCTCGCGCAGGTCATGAGAGACGCCGGGGTGGGACGCGCCGCGGTGTGCGGGGTCCTCGCCGAGATGTGCGTGGCGGAAACTGCCAGAGGACTCCTGCAGCGCGGCGTGCGGGTGGTGCTGCCGCGGGACGCACGCGGGACGTACGACATCCCGCACCAGGGGCCGACCGCGCCGCGAGTTCCCCACGAGCTGGTCGCACGGGCCGCAGAGTGGTCCCTCGGGGACGAGGTCGTGCTGGTCGACCAGGCACAGGACGTCGTCTTCACTCGCTCTCGACCGACCACCTGAACTGGAGGTCCTGGGCGGCACCTACTTCGGTCCAGGACCTCCGGATCGGCAGACGAGCCGGTGGGGTCGGGTCGAGGGCGTGCCGATAGCCCGGCAACGTGGTGGTCGGGCTGCGAGCGGGTGGTGCTCAGAGTGGGGTGGTGCCGTCGGGGTGGACGAGGTACTGCTGGCTGTGGGGGCTGGTCCAGAGCCAGTGGCCTGGACTGAGTCCGCGGACTCGCCATGGTGTGCCTGCTGGTGAGGGGTGGGTCTTGGCGCGGTGGTCGTGCCGACAGAGCGGGGCGAGGTTCTCTGTGCTGGTCTGGCCGGGTGGTCCGCCTCGGTCGGGTGGGACGTACTCGACGGTGTGGTCGAGGTCGGCGGACTCCGCGGGCCTACGGCAATGCGGGAACGAGCACGTCGTCCTGGTGAGCTTCACGCGGGCCGCGATCCGGTCGGGGACCTCGTAGGAGTCCACCGCGACGGTGTCGGCCAGGTCGATGACGGGCTTGACGATGACCTGGGTGCCGGGGACCCCGCACCACTCGCGTACGGCGTCGGCGGTGAGGAGCTGGCGGTGGTTGTCGAGTCGGGCGAGGTTGAGGCCGAGCTTGCCGGTGACGGGGTCGACCTGCGGGGCGCCGGTCAGCGCAGCGTCGGAGAGGTGGACGGTGAGGACCACGGTGCGGCGGGGAGCCGTGCGTTTGCTGGGGGCGTTGCTGCCGGGGCCGGTCGCCTTGTCGGTCGCGGGGTCTCGACGACGCTCGCTGGCGCTCGCTGCTCGACCATCCCGCTTCACTTCGCCGTCTGATTCGGGGAGGAGGTCTTGGCCGCGGGCGATGTAGCCGAGGGCCCTGGCGCGGCGGACGGCCAGGTCGTCGGTGGAGCCGTCGAGGAGCAGCTGGTGGGCGATCTGCCTGATGGCTGCTTCGAGGTCTTCGGCGTCGGCGCGGTCGAGCAGCCCGTCGGCGGACACGGCGGAGGCCGCACCGACTGAGGTGGCGTGGGTGGCGAGGTCGAGGTCGAAGAACAGGTTCGACTTCTTGTCGCACTCCTCGACCTCGGCGGATTCGGGGTCGAAGCGGGCGGTGGCTTCGAGGATCAGTCGGTCCACGGTGATGGGGCCGGCGGTGTGGACGACATGGGCGACCTGGGCGTCCACGAACGCCACGGCCGCTTCGGACAGGGCCTTCGTGGTCTGGGCGAGGCGGCGGACCCGCCAGGCGGTGACCTGTCCTGCGACGAGTCGGGCCCACACGCGGGGGAGGCGGTGCTTGGCCTCCACGACGTCACCTACGAGCAGGCGCCCGGACTCACGCGTGCGGCCCAACGCGGTGGACAGCTCGGTGACGGCGAAGTCCGACACCTCCGGCGCACCTGCGCCGGCCAGATCGAGCATGGTGTCGGCACCGGGCATCCCGAACCGCTGCATCCACGCGGACTCCGCAGCGTCGTACGCCTCCTCGTCGGGGTGGCTGTAGGTGCCGTACAGGTCCGGCATCAACGCACCCGTGGTGTGCGCATCTGCCCACTCAGCAACCCCGATCAACAGCTCCCGCGCCGCGTCGTCCTCACGCGCCTTCGCGGCGCGGATCGCGTCGAGGAGAGCGCTGGTGGACATGGTGAAAGCATAGTCGAACACACGTTCGAAAAACAGCGTTTCCCCAGGTCAGATCCACTTTTCTGCATCGACCGGAGCGAGCGATCGAAGCCCAGCCGAGGCGAGCAGCCCAGCGCAGGGCGACCGAGCAGCGGACCGTCACCAGGTAGCGCGAGCGGGCACCCAGGGCGACCACGCTTTCCCGAAATTCAGGGCCTGCTGCGGCGCGAACGCGCCACGACCCGCCGAGGGCGACCGCGGGAGCAACCACGGGGGCAGGGCAGGGCGACCGGCGGACGGGGTCTCGACGACGGCTCGCTGGCGCTCGCCTGCTCGACCAGCGGTGGGGGCCGCTGACGCCTCTCAGCAGGCGGCAGCCAGGTCCCCGGCCTTGTTGGCGGCGTACCCCTCGGCGAGCGAGCCGACGGAGCCGCCGGTGACGGGCGCCTCGGAGACCTTCTTGCCGGCCTTGTCCGAGGGGGCCTCGGCGGTGCCCTCGGCCTTCTCGATCGCGGCGGCGACCTTCTCGTGCACCAGGTCGATGTCGGGGTCGGCGGTGTTCACCAGCGGCGGGACGATCGAGAGGGTCGAAATCTTCTGGCCGCGGGCCTTGAGGGCCAGCTCGAGGAAGGTGTCGACCTCGGAGGCCGGGACGTTGGTGGAGATCAGCTCGGAGGAGGCCTGGGCGATCGACTGGAAGTTGCGCAGGGCGACGCTGGGGCTGACCTGCTGCAGCATCGCGTTCATGACGCACTTCTGGCGGGCCATGCGGGAGTAGTCGTCGGAGTCGTAGCGGGCCCGGGCGTACCAGAGCGTCTCGAAGCCGGAGAGCTCGCGCACACCGGGCTCGATGTAATGGAAGAAGTCGTCGTGCGGCAGCCCGACGGGGATCGCCTGGCGCACGTTCATGGTGATCCCGCCAACCGCGTCGACGAGGTCCTTGAAGCCCTCGAGGTTGACCATCGCCCAGTAGTTGATCGACAGCCCGGTGATGCCCTCGACGGCCGAGACGGTGGCGTCCACGCCCGGGGTCTCGGAGTCGCCGAAGAGCTCGGCGTGGTCCTCGGCCCAGGTGCTGACCCCGTTGAGGTAGTCGGCGTCGAAGCCGTCGGGGAACTGCTCGGCCATGACCGAGCCCTCCGCGAAGGGGAAGTTCTGCATGTTGCGCGGCAGCGAGACCAGGACCGTACGGCCCGTGACGGCGTCGACGGAGGCGACCGTGAGCGAGTCCGGGCGCAGGCCCCAGCGGCCGGCGCCCGAGTCACCGCCGAGCAGCAGGACGTTGAAGCGGCCGTGGTGGGCCCCGACGACCTCGTCGGAGGAGAACATCGTGAGCATCAGGTCGCGCTGCACGCCGACGACGTGCGCGCCGAAGAGCAGGCCACCGGCGACGGACAGGCACAGCACGCCGTTGACGCCGACGACGGCGCGGCGGTGCGCCAGGCCCAGGCTCAGGGGCTGGCCGAGGCGCCAGGCGTCCATGAAGAGCAGCGCCCAGCCGACGGCGCCGACGAGCAGCGCCAGGCGCAGCAGGAGCAGGAACCAGGTGGTCGAGCCGAGGGTGAGCGCCAGCCCGTGGTCGAGGGCGACCGCCACCGTCCCGACGAGGACCGCGGCCCAGGTGCCGAGCCAGACCCGCAGCGCGAGCAGCCCGACGCGGCGGTTGCCGCCGGCGACCAGCTGGGCCGAGCCGGGGGCGAGCAGCGTCATCGCCATCAGCGACAGGGCGCGGCGGAAGCGGATGCGCGCGGCCCGCTCCGCCACGCTCGCGCGGGGAGCGGCCTGCGACCCGGGGGAAGTGACGGGTGGCATGACTGGGAGTATCACCAGTCACAGGCGTCACAGGGGTCTCGACACGCGGGTCGCGCCTTCGTGCCTCAGCCGCGCCGCTCGCTCGACCACCACCAGCAGGTCCGCTGGCGCGTCCCTGCTAGGCGCGCCGACCCGCGTCGATCTCGGTCTTGCGGGCCAACCGGTGCGCCCGGCGGATCTCGGCCTCGCGGTAGCGGCGCAGGTCGTCCTTGGTCTCGGGGACCAGCGGTGGGACCTCCCGCGGGCGGCCCTCCTCGTCGATGGCCACGAAGACGAAGTACGCCGACGCCACGTGCAGCCCGTCGGCGCTGGGGTCGTTCCAAGGCTGGGCCTCCACGCGCACCCCGACCTCCATCGAGGAGCGGCCCGCCCAGTTCACCCGCCCCATCGTGCGGACGATGTCACCGACGTGCACGGGCGCCAGGAAGACCATCTCGTCCAGCGCGGCCGTGACGGCCGGCCCTCCGCTGTGCCGCTGGGCGACCGCGCCGGCGGTGGAGTCGGCCAGCTTCACGACCTCGCCGCCGTGGACGTTGCCCAGCAGGTTGGCCATGGGGGCGTGGGCCATGACGGCGAGCGAGACGCTCGAGAAGGCCGGGGACCGAGGATCGAGTGTGGCCACAGCCAGGCACGGTAGCGTCCCGCAGCATGACGGAGCGTCCCCCCACCGGTGGTGCCGGCGGAGAGAGCAGCAAGCCCCCCTACGACTGGCTGTACGGGCAGGGCGGTGCGTCCGGCGCTGCGGACGACCCCGACGCGACCCGGCGGATGCCGGTGCAGCCGCGCTCGGGCTCCTCGGTCCGCCCGCCGGGCCAGGGCCGTACGCCGTCGCCCGCACCGACCCCCGCACCCGCGCCGACCCCCGGCCCGACGCCCGCGCCCGGTCCCGGCCGCTCCCTCCCGCGCCCGCGGCTGCGTCGTCCCCGCTTCCGGGTCCGCTACGTCTTCCTGCTGCTGGCGCTGTGGCTGGTCTTCCTGGTCGCGGTGCCGATCTACGCCTGGACCAAGATCTCCGACGTCGGCTTCGCGCCCGGCGGCGGCGACCGACCCGGTGAGCAGCCGGGCACGACGTACCTCATGGTCGGCAGCGACTCCCGCGCCGGCCTGACGCCCGCGGAGCGCAAGGAGTACGGCACCGGCAACGCCACGGGCCAGCGCACCGACACGATCATGCTGCTGCACACCGGGTCCGGCCCCAACCTGCTCATGTCGATCCCGCGCGACTCGCTGGTCGAGGTCCCGGGCTACGGCACCACCAAGATCAACGCCGCCTACGCCTTCGGCGGCCCGCAGCTGCTCACCCGCACCATCGAGAACAACACCGGTATCCGGGTCGACCACTACGTCGAGATCGGGATCGGTGGGTTCGTCGACCTCGTCGACGCCGTCGGCGGCATCGAGATCTGCCCCAAGATGGCCATGAAGGACCCGCTCGCCAACCTCGACGTGAAGAAGGGCTGCCAGGAGGCGGACGGCCCGACCGCGCTCGGCTACGCCCGCTCCCGCAAGCTCTACACCGGCCTGGGCGACGTGCAGCGAGCGCAGGCGCAGCGCGAGGTCGTCTCGGCCGTCGGCGACGAGGTGCTCTCGCCGTGGTCGGTGCTCAACCCCGTCCGCTACTGGAACCTCAACATGGCCGCGACCGAGACCGTCGAGTTCGGCAAGGGCATGTCCCCCCTCCGCGCCGGCATGTGGGCGATGGCGATGACCCGGGTCAACGGCGAGAACGGCCTGACCTGCGGGGTGCCGATCAGCGACCTGTCGGTGCGCTGGGACGCCGAGCGGGCGCCGCGGATGTTCCAGGCGATCATCGACGACGACACCGGGCGCCTGGACGAGCAGCTGTGCTCCCCGTCCGGACTGCTGAACCCGCCGTCATGACCCGGATGACACGATGACCGCGTGACCTACGAGACTCTCCGCTGGGAGGTCGACGCCGACGGCGTGGCCACCCTGACGCTGCACCGTCCCGACGCGCTCAACGCCTTCGACCTGACCATGGCCAGGGAGCTGGAGCAGGTCTTCCGCACCGACGCGCGCGCCGACGACGTCCGCGCCGTCGTCGTCACCGGGTCGGGTCGCGCGTTCTGCGCGGGCATGGACCTCTCCGCCGAGGGCAACGTGTTCGGCCTCGACGAGACGGTCCGCCCCACGCCCGAGGAGTTCCGGGCGTCCTACGACGAGCCGCCGTACGACGCCGGCGTCCGTGACACGGGCGGCAAGGTCGTGCTGGCGATCCACGCGCTGCCCAAGCCGGTGATCGCCGCCATCAACGGGCCGGCCGTCGGGATCGGCGCCACGATGACCCTGGGCATGGACCTGCGCCTGGCCTCCACCAAGGCCCGGATCGGGTTCGTCTTCGGTCGGCTCGGCATCGTGCCGGAGGCCTGCTCGACCTGGTTCCTCCCGCGGCTGGTCGGCCCCCAGCAGGCCCTGGAGTGGATCTACTCCGCCGACGTCCTCACCGCCGAGCAGGCGCACGCCGGAGGACTCCTGCGCTCGGTCCACGAGCCCGACGAGCTGCTGCCCGCCGCACTCGGGCTGGCCCGCTCGTTCGTGGTCGACCGCTCCCCCGTGGCGTTGGCACTGGCCAAGCAGATGGTCTACCGCAACGGAGCGGCGGCACACCCGCTCGAGGCGCACCTCTCCGACAGCCTGGCGATGTACTGGACCTCGATCGGCGACGGCAAGGAGGGCGTGGCGGCGTTCCTCGAGAAGCGCCCGCCCCGCTTCACCCGCAAGGCGTCGCAGGCACCACGGATCTACCCCTCCTGAGCAGGACGGGCGGTCGGCTCAGGCGGCGTCGAGCGCACGGCGCAGCCGGGCCAGCAGCCCGGCCAGGCTGCGCGAGACCTGCTCCTGGCTGAGACCGACGGCCGCACCGATCTCGGCCTGCGTGCGGTGCTCGAAGAAGCGCATGCGCAGCATCGTGCGATCGCGCTCGTCGAGGGCCTCGAGCAGCGGCTGCAGCGCCACTCGCGCCTCGGCGGAGGCGTACGCCGGGTCGTCGGCGCCCAGCGTCGAGGTCGGGGAGGTGTCCTGGACCGGGTGCGGCGCGTCCAGGGAGACCGGACGGAAGCACCCGGCGGCGTCCTGGCACTCGCGGACCAGCGACTCCGCGATGCCGAGGTGCGCGGCGATCTCGTCGCTGACCGGCTGGCGGCCCAGGAGCTGGAGCAGCTCGGCCTCGGCGACGACGACCTCGGCCTGCGCCTCCTGCACCGAGCGGGGCGGGCGCACCACCCAGCCGGCGTCGCGGAAGTGCCGGCGCAGCTCCCCGCGGACGGTCGGGACGGCGAAGCTGAGGAAGTCGTGGCCCAGCGTGGGGTCGAAGGCGCGCACGGCCTTGACCAGCCCGAGGCAGGCGACCTGGTCCAGGTCGTCGGCGGCGAGGCCGCGGCCGTGGTAGCGGCGGGCCAGGTCGAGGGCCACGTCGAGGTGCAGGCGCACGACCTCGTTCTCGTAGCGCTCGCGCACGGGGCCGGAGCTGGCTCGCGCACGCAGCAGGAGGCGAGCGGCGTGGGTACGCCGTCTCGCCTCGCTCATGGCCGGGGTGGCCCGCGGCCGCTCCTCCCCCATGCGCCGATCGTGGCACGACGGGGAGGAGCGGACGCGGGAATCCCGCAATCAGGTGCGCACCGGCTCAGCCAGCGGCGCGCGCGGCCTCCTGCTCGGTGGCGGCACCCTCCGTGGAGAGCGACCCCGAGGAGTCCTCGAGGTGGGCACGGACGAACCAGTGGAAGAGCTCGAGCTTGTCGGTCTGGGCGATGAACATGTCCTGGGTCACCAGGTCGAGGTCGTCGAGCTCCTTGATCGCCTCGCGGTAGCTCGTGATGACGCCCTGGTAGACGAGGTCCAGCGCGCCGAGGTGCTCCTGGGTCGTGGCCCGGCCCAGGCTGTACTCCGTCCAGCTGCGGTGCTCCACGAGGGCACCCGGGGTGCCGACGGGGGAACCGCCGAGGGTGGCGATCCGCTCGGCGAGGTCGTCGGCGAAGCCGCGGACCTCCTCCACATGCGGGTCGATCATCTCGTGGACGGAGATGAAGTGCGGGCCGACGACGTTCCAGTGCACGTGCTTCAGGGTCAGGTGCAGGTCGTTGGCGGCGTAGAGCCGGTCCTGGAGCAGCTCGACGACGCGCACGGCGTCCTTCTCGTCCAGGCCGGGGGTCGTGTACTTCAGCTTGGTCGTCATGCCAGGGGTGTTACCCCGCCGCACGCACAGCCTACCCACCCCTCCGGGGGGCGGGGCCGGCGCCGTGTGGGGGGCGGCACCGGCCTCGCCCGGTGGTGGTGCAGCAGGACCCGCCTACGTGGGGGGCAGGTCGACGGGTCCCGCCGTGGCCCCCGTACCCGACGGTCCCCCGCCCATGCGCCGGCTCCGGCAGCTGTCTAGACCCGGGACCGCGAGGAGGGTCGGTGCCCCGGCCGCACCGCCCGCTCGACCAGTCGCGCGGCCCCAGCCAGGGCAGCCTCCGCCGGCCCGCGACGCCCCACCAGCGCCAGCGCGGCGCCGAGCAGCACGACCACGGCGTACTGGACCGCCGTGCCTCGGTCGTCCGGGCCGGGTGGGAGCAGGTCGGAGGTCATGAGGACGTGCAGCGTGTAGAAGGTGAAGGTCGCCGCCCCCGCGCCGGTCAGCACGGCCAGGGCACGGGTCGTCCGCGGGCCGAGCAGGCGCACCAGGAGCAGGGCGGCGACGGTCACCGCGACGGCGCTGCCACCTGTGCGGAGCAGGTCCGGGGTGGTGCTGGAGTGGGGCGCGGAGACCAGCAACCACTGCCACGCACCGTCGACCGGCGTCTGGCCGAACATCCCGCCGTCGATCTGGCGACGGATCTCGACCAGCGTCGCCTCCTGGTCCCGGTCCAGGAAGCGGTAGAGGTCGCGGTCCAGCGCCCGCGCCACCCCGTCACGGGCCAGGAGCCGGTCGGAGACGACCTCGGCCAGGACGGCCGTGGCCGCCGCGGCCGAGCCGACCAGCGCCAGGGTGCGCGAGCGCATGCCGCGCAGGTCCGCCCGGCCCACGGCCATGCCGACCGCGAGGTAGGCGGTCCACACCAGGACCGGGTAGTAGCCGGTGAACAGGACCTCGGAGACCAGCAGGGAGGGCTGCTCGAGCTGCGAGACCGACGGACTGTCGAAGCCGCGCGGCGGGAGCCCGGGCCGCAGCCACCACAGGAGCACCGGCGTGACCAGCGCCAGGGCGGCGGCGAGCAGCGCGAGGGCACCCGCCGACCAGCCCACGACCAGCAGCCCGAGCGCCAGGAAAACGGCGTAGTTGACCAGGATGACCGCGAGGCCGGAGTCGACCTCCCCCAGCAGCAGCCCCACGGCGCCCAGGAGCAGGAACCGGGTCAGCAGCCCGGCGGAGCGGGCCAGGCGCTCCCCACCCTCCAGCGGCCGCGGACCACCCGTCGCGAGGGAGAGGCTGACCCCGGCCAGGACGGCGAAGAGGGCCGAGGCACGCCCGGAGAAGACCTCGGCGACCCACGTGGGATCGCCCGCCTCCGTGCGCGTGGCCAGCAGGTGCGTGGCCATCATCCCCAGCAGCGCACACCAGCGCGCGACGTCGATGCCGACCAGGCGCGGGGACACGGCGGGGACGAGGCTGCCCGGGGCCTAGAACCCGAGCCGGCGCTCGGGCACGGCCTCGCGCCGCACGACCTCGCCCTTGGCGTGCGCGGTGTCCTTGAGCGAGGCCTGGAACTCCACCATCCGCCGGCGCAGGTCCGGATCGGAAGCGGCCAGGATGCGTACGGCGAGCAGCCCGGCGTTGCGCGCGTTGCCGATCGCGACCGTGGCCACCGGCACGCCTGCCGGCATCTGGACGATCGAGAGCAGGGAGTCCATGCCATCGAGGTACTTCAGGGGCACCGGCACGCCGATGACCGGCAGCGGGGTGACCGCGGCGAGCATGCCCGGCAGGTGTGCCGCTCCCCCGGCACCGGCGACGATCACCGACAGCCCGCGCTCGGCCGCCTGCTCGCCGTAGGCGAGCATCTCGTGCGGCATCCGGTGCGCGGAGACCACGTCGGCCTCCACCTCGACGTCGAACTCGCGGCACGCCTCGGCCGCGGCACGCATCACGGGCCAGTCGGAGTCCGACCCCATCACGATGCCGACCTGCACTGTCATCAGTTCACTCGCTCTCGTCGCCGAGGTCGCCGCGGAACCACGCGGCGGCGTGCCGCGCGCGCTCCAGGCAGTCCTCGAGGTCCTCGCCGTAGGCGTTGACGTGGCCGACCTTCCGGCCGGGGCGCATCTGCTTGCCGTAGAGGTGCACGCGCAGGTGCGGGTCGCGCGCCAGGGCGTGCGGGAAGCCGTCGTAGAGCCGGCCGACCTCGGGGTGGGGGCCACCGAGGATGTTGACCATCACCGTCCACCGGGCGCGGGGCGCCGGGGAGCCGAGCGGCAGGTCCATCACCGCGCGGAGGTGGTTCTCGAACTGGGAGGTGACCGCGCCGTCCTGGGTCCAGTGCCCGGTGTTGTGCGGACGCATGGCCAGCTCGTTGACCAGGATCCGGCCGTCGGTGGTCTCGAAGAGCTCGACGGCGAGGATGCCGGTCACGCCGAGCTCGCCGGCGACCCGCAGCGCGAGCGCCTGCGCCTGCCCGGCCAGGTCCTCGTCGAGGTCGGGCGCCGGGGCGACGACCTCGTGGCAGATCCCGTCGAGCTGGGTCGAGGCCACGACGGGGTACGCCGCCGCCTGGCCGCTCGGCGAGCGCGCCACGAGCGCGGAGAGCTCGCGGCGGAAGTCGACGAGCTCCTCGGCCAGGATGCGCACGCCGGAGGCCGCCGCGGCCTCGAAGGCCTCGGCGCAGTCCTCGGGCGCGCGCACGACCCAGACCCCCTTGCCGTCGTACCCGCCGCGCGTGGTCTTGAGGACGCACGGGAAGCCGAAGGCGACCACCTCGTCGACGTCGGCCACCACGGCGTGGCGCGGGCAGGGCACGCCGAGCGCCGAGAGCCGCTCGCGCATGACCGCCTTGTCCTGGGCGTGGACCAGGGCCTCGGGACCCGGGCGCACCGCCAGGCCCTCGGCCTCCAGGGCGTGCAGGTGCTCGGTGGGGACGTGCTCGTGGTCGAAGGTGACCACGCTGGCGCCGGCGGTCGCCCGGCGCAGCACGTCGAGGTCGCGGTAGTCACCGACGGTCTGGTCGACGATCACCTGGGCCGCCGAGACGCCCTCGGCCTCGGCGAGCAGCCGCAGGGGCAGTCCCAGGGCGATGGCCGGTTGGGCCATCATGCGGGCGAGCTGACCTCCGCCGACGACGGCGAGCACGGGCGAGTCGGGCACGCGGCAAGCCTAGGGGTCCCGCGGGGGCGGGCGGGTGGGGGCTCAGCCCTCAGGCAGCGGGCGAGGACTTCTCGAAGCGCAGGCCCTTGCCCCGGATCGTGGTGATCAGGTGCGGGCGCCGCGAGTCGTCACCGAGCTTGCGGCGCACCCAGCCGAGGTGGACGTCGATGGTCTTGGAGGAGGTCCAGAACGAGGTGTGCCACACCTCGCGCATCAGCTCGTCACGGGTGACGACCTCGCCGGCCCGGGTGATCAGGGCGTGCACGAGGTCGAACTCCTTGCGCGATAGCGTGATCTCCTTACCTGCCCGCCACGCGCGACGGGTGGAGGGGTCGATGCTGATTTCCTGGACCTTGATCACCCGCACATCGTAAAAAGCAAAACCACCGAACGGGAGCAGTTGCCGCGATCTGACAGTGTCCTCTTCCTGTCAGTTGGCCTACGCGGGCGCAGGCACCACCCCACCCGGCGGCATGATCTGGACAGGAACGGTCCCCCTGCGTCGGTGGCCCGCCTGAGCTCCCCCGAGCGGCCGACGACGTCGTGACCACGTGGCGTGACAGCACGTGACAGGGGCCCCTCCCCCTTCCGGGTGGGGCACCGCGCCGGGGTGGGCTCCGACCGGTCCAGACCACCCCCGTGCCGGCCCGGGCTCGGCTCAGTGCCGGCGTACGGCGAGGGGCTCGACGATCCCGAACCCACGGACCGGCCGCGCGGCCATGCGGCGGGTCTCGAACTGGTCGGCGGGCAGCAGCCCCGCCGTGGCGGCGTCGATGATGATTCGGTTGCGACGGGCCACGTTGGTGAGCCGGGCCGCCATGTTCACCGGCGGGCCGAAGACGTCGCCCAACCGCATCACGACCGGGCCGCTGGCCAGGCCGACGCGCACGTCGGGCATCCGCTGGTCGCGTCCGATGACGTTGATGATCCCCTCGGCGGTGTCGTAGGCGCGGACGGGGTCGTCGTTCACGAAGAGCACCGAGTCCCCGATGCTCTTGATGATCCGGCCGCGCTGGGTGGCCACGACATCGGCGCAGCGCATCTCGAACAGCTCGACGAGGTCGCCGATCCGGTCTTCGGTGAGGGTGTTGGACAGGGCGGTGAACCCGACGATGTCGGCGAAGCCCACGGTCAGCTCGGTGACGTGCAGGTCCTCGTCGTCCTGGCCCGCGAGCGTCTCGATCCGGCCGGCCGCGGCCGCGAGGTGCCGACGCCAGGCGTAGATCAGCAGCTCCTCGAAGGGTCGGGAGAACTGCTCGACCAGCCGGAGGGCGGTCTCCACCCGGGTCACGCCCTCGGAGTCCGCGGTCATCTCCTCCACCCGCTGCACCAGCGAGGAGATCTCCCAGTCGGCGAGGCGCGCCATGGTCTGGCCCAGGGCCCGGGTGAGGTTGACAGCCAGGTCGAAGTCCAGCAGTCCCTCGTCCATCACTCCGCGCAGCAGCCTGATCGCGTCCGCGTCGGCGGTCAGGAACGCGGGGGTGTCGTCGGGGTACTCCGGGAAGCCCAGGGCACGCCACAGCCGACGCGCCTGGTCACGGGTGACGCCCGCGGCCTCGGCCATCTGCGGTGCGGTCAGCTCGGGCAGCCCCCCGAGGATCGCCCGCTCGAGGTCGCCGGGCTGGGGGTCGCCGGGCTGGGGGTCGCCGGGCTGGGGGTCGATGGGCGGCCCGCTCGCGGGCTCGGGCTCAAAGCCCTTCGTCACGACGCTCCCCCCGACCGTGGATCTCGTGCAGCAGGTCGCCCAGGCGGCGCTGGGCGTCGGCCACACGCGGGATGTCGGGCAGCGCCACCGAGCCGTGCGTGCTGGCGTCGCTGATGACCAGCGTCCCGCAGCCGAGCACCCGGTCCAGCAGGTGGAGCTCGATCGCCACGTCGCTGATCCGGGTCAGGGGGATGTCGTGGCCGCGGCGGGTGATGACCCCGGTGCGCGTGATGAGCCGCCGGTCGGTGAAGGCGTACACCGAGGTCAGCCAGTCCAGGAAGGGCCAGACCGAGAAGCGCAGGACCCCGACCGCGACGAGGGCCCACACGACCCAGGCCACGACCGCGCCCGCACCGTCCTCGGTGCGGGCGTCCACGAACGTGCCGAGCGCCAGCAGCAGCACGAGCAGCAGGACCGGTCCGATGAGGACCTTCGGGTGGGTCCGCGTGGACACCACGACCCGCTCACCGTCGTTGAGGAGCTTCTGCGAGATCGGCACGGCCCGATCATGGCACTGATCGACCCCTCCGGGCGCGGGTCGTGCGGCGCTGGTCCCTCAGGCAGGGCGCACGTGCACGACGTCGCCCGCCGCCACCGCCACCTCGGGTCCACCGCCGGGGGCCACGACCAACCGGCCGTGCTCGTCGATCCCCGTGGCGCGACCCGACAGTGTGCTGCCGTCGGGCATCGCCACGTCCACGTCGCGCCCGAGCGTGGAGCAGACCCGCGTCCAGGACTCGCGCAGGTGGGTCGTCGCCGGGCCCTCCTCGCCGACCTGCCAGGCGTCGTAGGCCTCCATCAGCCCCTGCACCAGCGAGGCCAGCAGGTCGGTGCGGTCGGGCACCGGCTGCCCCGGGCCCGACTCCACGAGCAGCGAGGTCGCGGTGGGGACGGGGAGCTGCTCGTCGGTGAGCAGGACGTTGAGCCCGATCCCCACGACCGCGGCAGGACCGGAGGGCCCCTCGACCCGCTCGACGAGGATCCCCGCGACCTTGCGCTCGCCCAGGAGCACGTCGTTGGGCCACTTCAGCGTGGCGGCGTACCCGGCCGCGCGCAGGACCTTGGCGACGGCGTACCCCGTCAGCAGCGGCAGCCAGGGCCAGCGCTGCGGCGCGACCTGCGGCCGGAGGAGGACCGATAAGGTGAGCGCCGAGCCGGCGGGCGTCTGCCAGCCACGGTCCAGGCGGCCGCGTCCGGCGGTCTGGTGCTCGGTGACGACCACCAGCCCCTCGGGCGCGCCGGCGAGGGCCCGCTCGGCCACGACGGCGTTGGTCGACGGGGTCGCGGGGAGCACCTCCACGCCCAGCGGCGCCAGCCTCGTGGGGTCGAGGGGGTTGTCGACAGGTGGGCGCTCGCCCGGGTGGTCGGTCACGGGCACTAGATTGACGCACCGACGTACCGACGGACCAGAGGAGAGCCGCACCCGTGAGCGCAGCGCCGGACGAGACCCCCGAGATCGACATCCACACCACGGCCGGCAAGCTCGCCGACCTGGAGCGCCGTCTCGACGAGGCGGTGCACGCCGGCTCGGCCAAGGCCGTCGAGAAGCAGCACGCGAAGGGTCGCAAGACCGCCCGCGAGCGGATCGAGATGCTCTTCGACGAGGGGTCGTTCGTCGAGCTCGACGAGCTGGCCCGCCACCGCTCGACGGCCTTCGGCCTGGAGAAGACCCGGCCCTACGGCGACGGCGTGGTCACCGGCTACGGCACCGTCGACGGCCGCCAGGTGTGCGTGTTCTCCCAGGACTTCACCGTCTTCGGCGGCTCGCTGGGCGAGGTCTACGGCGAGAAGATCGTCAAGGTCATGGACCTGGCGATCAAGACCGGCAGCCCGATCATCGGCATCAACGAGGGCGCGGGCGCCCGCATCCAGGAGGGCGTGGTCTCCCTCGGCCTCTACGGCGAGATCTTCCGCCGCAACGTGCACGCCTCGGGCGTCATCCCGCAGATCTCGATGATCATGGGCAACTGCGCCGGCGGCCACGTCTACTCCCCCGCCGTCACCGACTTCACCGTCATGGTCGACCAGACCTCGGCGATGTTCATCACCGGACCCGACGTCATCAAGACCGTCACCGGCGAGGACGTCTCGATGGAGGACCTCGGCGGTGCGCGCACCCACAACACCAAGTCGGGCAACGCCCACTACATGGCCTCCGACGAGGAGGACGCGTTCGAGTACGTCAAGGCGCTGCTGTCCTACCTCCCGCAGAACAACCTCGACGAGCTGCCCGTCTACCCCGAGGACCCGGTCCTCGAGATCACCGACGAGGACCGCGCCCTCGACACCCTCATCCCGGACGGGGCGAACCAGCCCTACGACATGCACGACGTGATCACCTCGATCCTCGACGACGGCGAGTTCCTCGAGGTCCAGGAGCTCTTCGCGCCCAACCTGATCATCGGCTACGGCCGGGTCGAGGGCTCGCCCGTGGGAGTCGTGGCCAACCAGCCGATGCAGTTCGCCGGCACCCTCGACATCGACGCCAGCGAGAAGGCCGCCCGCTTCGTGCGGTTCTGCGACGCCTTCAACATCCCGGTGCTGACCTTCGTCGACGTGCCCGGCTTCCTCCCCGGCACCGACCAGGAGTGGAACGGCATCATCCGCCGCGGCGCGAAGCTGATCTACGCCTACTGCGAGGCCACCGTCCCGCTGGTCACCGTCATCACGCGCAAGGCCTACGGCGGCGCTTACGACGTGATGGGCTCCAAGCACCTCGGCGCCGACATCAACGTCGCCTGGCCGACCGCCCAGATCGCGGTCATGGGCGCCCAGGGCGCGGCCAACATCATCCACCGCAAGACGCTGGCGAAGGTGGAGAAGGACGGCGGCGACGTCGAGGCCAAGCGCGCGGAGCTGATCGACGAGTACGAGACGACGCTGGCGAACCCCTACGTCGCCGCCGAGCGGGGCTACATCGACGCGGTCATCCAGCCGCACGAGACCCGGGTCGAGGTCATCCGGGCGCTGCGCCTGCTCAAGACCAAGCGGGCCAGCCTCCCGGCCAAGAAGCACGGGAACATCCCGCTCTGATGGCCGACGAGACCACCCCGGAGACCCCGCAGGACCCGCAGCAGCCGCTGCTGCGGGTCGTGAGCCCCGACGCCACGCCCGAGGAGGTCGCCGCGCTCGTCGCGGTCCTCTCGGCGCTCGGCGGCGCTGAGCCCGAGGCGCCGCGACCGCGGTCGCAGTGGGCAGCCCCGCACCGCGGCGTACGCCGGACGCTGCCGCACGGGCGCGGCGCCTGGCGGGCCAGCGGGCTGCCGCTCTGACCCCGGTCGTCGCCCCCGGAAGTCGCCCCGGGAGCCGCCGTCGCTCGGCTTGAGCAACACTTGCGGGAATCTTGAGGCAGGACGGCGACAGGTCTTGAGGTCGGCTCGCCACGATGGTCGACAGGTCCCGGCACTGGTCGGGTACCCGCCGACAGGAGCATGACGTGAGCGACGAGACCAGGCTCGACCAGCGCCCGGGAGCCGACCCCTGGGCGCCGGCCCCGCCCGCGCCGCGGGTCCCTGACTACGTCCAGCGGCCCGACCCCGGGCTCGAGGCGTACGCCGGGGAGTTCCTCGACGGCCTGGACTCCATCCCGACGTACCGCGCGACGGTCGGCTGCATCATCCCGGCCTACAACGAGGCCGAGACGATCGCGGGCGTGCTGGACAGCCTGCTGCAGCAGACCCGTCTCCCCGACGTGATCCACCTGGTCGTCAACAACACCACCGACGAGTCGGTCGAGATCGCCAGCCACTACGCCGGCCCGCACACCCGGATGACGCCCAGCGGTGAGCAGCACACCGTCGTCTACGTGCACGACATCGGCAAGAACCCCGAGAAGAAGGTCGGGGCGCTCAACTACGGCTACTCCCTGGTCGAGCACATGGACTACCTGCTCGGCGTCGACGGCGACACCACCCCCGAGCCCGACGCCATCGAGCACCTCGTCAACGAGATCGCCAGCGACGACCGGATCGGCGGCATCTCGGCGGTCTACTCGATCGACGACAGCGCCCTGGACAGCTGGTGGGAGAAGTTCCTCATCGCCGGCCAGCGTGCGCAGTTCTCCGCCTTCAACATGCAGAACCTGCTCAAGGGCCGCAACATGGCGGTCCTCGGCGGGCAGTTCTCGATCTTCTCCACGCAGGCGCTGCGCGACGTGATGCGCGACAGCCACCAGCGCACCCCGTGGGTCAGCGACTCCGAGGTCGAGGACTCCCTGCTCTCGCTGCAGATCAAGTCCGCCGGCTACCTCACCAAGATCTCCGCCCAGGCGCGGGCGCACGTCGGCGGCATGACCACGCTGCGCTCGCTGGACGCCCAGCAGGTGAAGTGGAACTTCGGTGCGATCGACCTGATGTGGCCCGGCCAGCGCGGCGACACCCGCGGGCAGCCGTTCCACCCCAACCTGCGCCTGCGCTGGTTCGAGCACATGTCGATGGTCCAGAACATGACCACGCGGTTCCTCTTCATGGTGCTGCTGGCGTGGTCGCTGATGTTCGACGCCTTCGTCTTCAGCCCGCTGTGGTTGATCCCGCCGCTCGCGGCGGTGTGGCTCAACGTCCGGGTCGCGCACTCCATGGCGTTCCGCAACAAGCGCGACTACCTCTTCGCGCTGCTGGTCGTGCCGGCCGAGCTCTACATGTTCACGCGGATGGGCCACTTCGTCCGTGCCTGGTACAAGTTCTTCAGCCGTCAGCAGACCGACAACTGGGCCGCGCAGGCCAAGGCCGAGCGGGGCAAGGGCATCGCCTGGGTCTACCCGTTCGTCATCGCGCTGGTGGTCTACGCCCTGCTCCTCGCCGGCTGGCAGCTCGGCCCGCTGGACGCCGCGGCGAAGTCCGACATCCTCTTCGTCGGGTGGCGCGTCCTCGGCGTCCTGACCGTGCTGCAGACTGCGTGGATGATCATCAAGGCCAGCAAGCGCTACCGGGGGTACCAGGCATGACATCCCGCACCCTGCGCGGCCGGCTGGCCGCGCGGACGACCGCGCTCGCCCTCGTCGGCGCGCTCAGCCTCACCGGCTGCGGCTTCTTCGACAGCGGCTCGGACCCGGTCCCCGCCGAGAGCGACCCCAGCCCGGCGGAGCGCGTCTACGACTCGCAGTTCACCCGCGACGGCACGTTCCAGAGCCACATCGAGGTCGACGGCGCCAAGGACGTGGACTTCGTCTACACGCTCTACCCCACGAAGTCGACGCCGCGCACCAACGAGTGGTACCCCCGCGGCAAGAAGTTCTTCTCCTTCACCTTCCAGGCCTACGACCTGGCCCAGGGGCTGCGCGACCCGTTCCGCACCAAGCGGAAGGTCTACCTGGAGAGGATCCGCGTGACCTCGCGGACGATCACCAGCGGCGGCGGCCGCACGGAGCGGCCCTACCAGCTCGACGCGGAGGCCCGCCGGATCACCTTCGACCCCGAACCGCTCTCCACCCAGTACGGCATGCTCATCACCTCGCCCAAGGGCGCCTTCGAGCTGCGCAACCAGGCGATCGAGGGCACCGACCCCGACACCCGCGGCATCGACCTGATGTTCACGGCGACCGTGTGGATCGAGACCGCCGCCGGCAGCGGGAAGTTCATCGAGCGCACCGTGGAGCAGACCGTCCCGATCGCGATCTTCGAGTCCGACGAGAAGACCGAGGTCGCGGAGATCCCCGTGAACGCGAACTGAGCTAGAGCGCCTCGGCCAGGCGGTAGCCCACGCCCCGCACGGTCTCGATGAACCGCGGGTTGGTGGAGTCGTCGCCGATCTTGCGGCGCAGGTTGGCGATGTGCACCTCGACCGAGCGCTTGTCGGCCTCGTTGACGAAGTACGACGTGACGTACTGCTGCCCGCGCATCGTGAGCACCAGGTCGGCCTTGGAGCGGACCCGCCGGCCGGTGCTCAGCAGCGAGGCCAGGAGGTCGAACTCGGTGCGGGTGAGCTCCACCGCGGCACCGCCGACCGTCACCAGCCGGGTCTCGGCGTTGAGCGCGAGTCCGTTGAACCGGACCCACGACCCGTCGGCGGACGGCCCGCCCGGGCTCGGGGGCACCGGCGGCACGGGCTGGCCGGGCACGGGCGCCGGAGCGGCGTACGTCGCCATGGGCTGGGCCGGCGGGACGGGCTGCACCGGCTCGGCGGCGGCCTGGACCGGCGGGGTCGTCGCCGCGCTCGGCGGCAGGTGGTCGGGGACCGCCCGGACGTGGGCGCCGCCGCTGCGCGGCGGGTGCCCCCCGGCCTCCTCGACGAGCTCGCGGGCCGCTCGCGCGGCCCAGGACTCCTGGACCGGGTCGGCGGTCGCCGGCGCCGCGGGCTCCGGGGCGCCACCGACGTCGGTCCGCTCGCGCGGGCGGCGCAGCATGGAGTCGGCGCGGGCACGCAGCTCGCGGGGCCGGAACGGCTTGACGAGGTAGTCGTCGGCTCCGGCCTCGAAGCCGGTGACGACGTCGATCTCCTCGGCCAGCGCGGTGATGAAGATGAGGTAGGTGCTGCTGAACTCCCGCAGCCGCTTGGCGACCGCGAAGCCGTCCATGCCGGGCATGTTCACGTCGAGGGTGGTGATGAGGGGGTTGTGCTCGCGCACCGCCTCCACGCCCTCGAAGCCGTCCTCGGCCAGCACCGTGCGGAACCCGGACTGGGTGAGAACGACGTCGATCAGGTCGCGGACGTCGGGATCATCCTCGATGATCACCGCGGTCCAGTCGGAGTCGCCCACCATGCGCGGGAGCCTATAGCAGCAGAGGGGCTCACCAACCGGCAGCACGAGCCATGGCGAGCGCCTGGTCGAGGTAGACCTCGCCGGCCTGGGGCCCGAGGTTGCAGGTGCCGTCGGACTCCGCCGGCGGCTTGACCCACAGGTAGGCGTCCAGCCCGGTGCCGTCGTCGACGAACCCGGGCAGCCGGCCCAGGGCCCGCCCCGGCGGGTTGCACCACTCCTCGGTGGAGCCGTTGCCGTTGCGACCGCGGTCGATCACCCAGTGCGTGCCACCGCCCAGCGCGCGGTCGAGGCGCTCGGCGTAGTCCAGCTCGGCCTCGTCGGTCTGGTAGTTGGACACGTTGGTGCTGAAGCCGCGCACGCGGTCGATCCCGACCTCCTGGAGCATCGAGGCCATCTCCCCCACGGGCACCCAGTCGGAGTGCCCGGCGTCGACGTACGTCGTGATGCCGGCCGAGGCCAGCACGTCGACCGCTTCCGCGATCAGCCGCACGCGCTCGTCGCGGTTGCCGCACTCGAGCGAGGAGGCCAGGGCGTCGGGCTCCAGGACGACCGCGGCGGTCGCCCCCACGGCGGCGACGGCGTCGGCGGCCTCCTCGACCCAGGAGCGGTAGCTGCCGGGCTCGAGGCCTCCGCTGGAGAAGCCGCCGGAGCAGTCCCGGTCGGGGATGCCGTAGAGCACCAGGACGGGCACCTCGTCGGCGGCCTCGGACTTCTGGACGATCGAGATGACGTACTGCTTCACCGAGCCGGGCGGGTACTCCTCCGGCGTCAGCCAGATGCCGGAGGGCACTGCGGCCATCTCCCGCAGGATCGCGGCGTCCTCGGGGCGACCCTCCGCCTCCATCCGCCCCGCCGCCTGCAGCGTGCGGTTGGCGGGGTCGGTGAAGAGCGCGCGCTCGGCGAAGACGTTGCCCCCGGGTGCGGGCCGGTCGAAGGGGCCGAGGTTGCGCGACGCGGCGACGGCGACGAGCCCCGCCGCGAGCGCCAGCACCGCCACCAGGGCCAGGAGGATCCGCATGTCCTTCATCATGCCGGTACGGTCCGAGCGTGCTGCCCTTCGTCCTGGCCTCCGCCTCGCCCGCACGCCTGTCCACGCTGCGCAACGCCGGCCTCGACCCGCTGGTCGTGGTGTCGGGCGTCGACGAGTCCGTACTCGACGGACTGCCCCCGGCCAAGCTGGCCGTGGGACTCGCCGAGCTGAAGTGCCGGGCGGTGGTCGACCGGCCCGAGGTCCCGGCCGGGGCGCTGGTGCTGGGCTGCGACTCCGTGCTCGAGCTGGACGGTCAGGCGCTCGGCAAGCCGGGCTCGCCCGAGGAGGCGGTGTCGCGCTGGGAGGCCATGCGTGGGCGCTCCGGGGTCCTGCACACCGGCCACTGCCTGCGCATCGCCGGCGACGCGCGGGAGCTCGCGACGCTGGCGTCCACCACGGTGCACTTCGCCGAGCCCAGCGACGCCGAGGTCGCGGCGTACGTCGCGACGGGCGAGCCGCTCCACGTCGCCGGGGCGTTCACCGTCGACGGGCTCGGGGGCGCGTTCGTGCGCGGCATCGAGGGCGACCACCACAACGTGGTGGGGGTCAGCCTCCCGGTGCTGCGCGAGCTGGTCCGCGAGCTGGGGCGCGAGTGGACCGACCTCTGGGCCCCGCGTGCCGACCGCGCCTGAGCGCCTGCGCAGCCGGGGCTACTCGACCGGCAGCCCGAGGCCCCGGGCGATGAGCATCCGCTGGACCTCCGAGGTGCCCTCGCCGATCTCGAGCACCTTGGCGTCGCGGTAGAACCGGGCGACGGGGTACTCCTCCATGAAGCCGTAGCCGCCGAAGACCTGGGTGGCGATCCGGGTCGCGGTCACCGCGGACTCGGTGGAGTAGAGCTTGGCGACCGCCGCGGCCTGCTTGAACTCCTGGTAGGTCGCCGAGCCGTCGCGGTCCATCGCGTCCTTGATGGCGGCCGCGCGGTAGGTCAGCATCCGGCTCGCATGCAGCATGACCTCGAGGTCGGCGATCTGGAAGGCCACGCCCTGCTTGCGGCCGATCGGGCCGCCGAAGGTCTGGCGCTCGCCGGCGTAGGCCACCGACATGTCCAGGCAGGCCTGGATGCAGCCGACCGACAGCGCCGAGATGGCGACGCGACCGTCGTCGAGGGTGGCCAGGAACTGGGCGTAGCCGCGGCCACGCTCGCCGAGCAGGTGGTCGGCCGGGACCCGGACGCCCTCGAAGGAGAGCGGGTGGGTGTCGGAGGCGTGCCAGCCGAGCTTGTCGTAGGCCTTCTCGGCGGTGAACCCGGGCGTGCCGGCCGGGACCATGATCGCGGAGATCTCCGGGCGGCCGTCCTCGCGGGTGCCCGTGCGCGCGGTCACCGTGACCAGGCTGGTGATCGAGGAGCCGGAATTGGTGATGAACTGCTTGGCGCCGTCGACGACCCACTCCTCGCCGTCGAGGACGGCCTTGGTGCGGGTGGCGCCCGCGTCGGAGCCGGCGCCCGGCTCGGTCAGGCCGAAGCCGGCCAGCCGCTCGCCCGCGACCAGGGCGGGGAGCCACTCCTTCTTCTGCGCCTCGGTGCCGTAGGTGAGGATCGGGTTGATGCCCAGGCCGACCCCGGCCTGCAGCGTGATGCCCATCGACTGGTCGATGCGCCCGATCTCCTCGATCGCCACGCAGAGGCTGGTGAAGTCGCCGTCCTCGCCCGCGCCGCCGAACTCCTCGGGGGCGGTCAGGCCGAAGAGGCCGAGCTGCCCCATCTTCTGCACCACGTCCACGGGGAAGTGGTGGTCCTTGTCCCACTGGGCGGCGTGGGGGGCGATCTCGGCCTCCGCGAACTCGCGGACGCTGCGGCGGAACTCCTCGTGCTCGCGGGAGAGCTCGAACGCGGTGCTGGTCATGGCGGCCAGCGTACCCCCGTGGTTAGCGGTTGTTAACCGGCCTGGCGGAGAGGCAGTCGGAGGCGGCCGCGGCGTCCCGCGGGCCCCCCGGTGCTCGCTCCCCCGGCACGCGGGGCGGGGACCGCGGGGGTGGGCAGGTCGGTGCCGACCAGGTGCAGCAGGCCGTCGCGCAGGCTGGTGTCGAGCTCGAGCAGGGCGACCACCGCGGAGGAGCAGGGCGCGCAGGACCCGCCGTGGATGGCGAGCGCACGCCGTTCCTGGCGGGCGAGCCGCTCGCCCGCGCTGTCGGCCAGGCGCAGGACGAGGGAGCCGCACTCGGCGTCGTACCCGGTGCCGAGGGCGAGGACGACCTCGCGCCGGAAGGCGAGGACGGTGGTGCGCACGAGGTCCTCGGTCTCGGACTCCGAGCGCCCCAGCCGGTCGGCGAGCGTGGCGAGGGGCTCGCGCTCCACGATCCGCGAGTGCAGGACCGTCCTGCGCAGCGGGCTCAGTGCCTGCCAGGCCTCGGCCCACGGGTGCTCGGTCGCGTCCATGTCCTCCTCAACGCCCGCGGCGTGCCGAGGTCACGCGTGGGCATCCGGAGTCTGGACCACGGACGTGCCGGTGTCCGCAGCGCGTACCCCGACCGACCGGGTACCCCGCTGGCGATACCCTGCGTCGCGGACCGGCGCCCGTCGGCCCCACAGCCCCTCGCACACCCCGCCAGTTCAGGAGTCAGCGTGCCGGAGATCAAGCCACTGCAGAAGGTCCTCATCGCCAACCGCGGTGAGATCGCGGTCCGCGTCATCCGGGCCTGCAAGGACGCCGGCATCGGGTCGGTGGCCGTGTACGCCGAGCCCGACCGGGACGCGATCTTCGTGCGGATGGCCGACGAGGCCCACTCCCTGGGTGGCGCGACGCCGGCCGACTCCTACCTCGACATCGAGAAGATCATCGCGGTGGCGCAGAAGTCCGGTGCCGACTCGGTGCACCCCGGCTACGGCTTCCTCGCCGAGAACGCCGACTTCGCCCAGGCCGTCATGGACGCCGGGCTGACCTGGATCGGCCCCCCGCCGGCCGCGATCGAGGCGCTGGGCGACAAGGCCAAGGCCAAGCACATCGCCGACCGCGCGAACGCCCCGCTCGCCCCCGGCACCAAGGACCCCGTCGCCGACGCCGACGAGGTCGTGGAGTTCGCCAAGGCCAACGGCCTGCCGGTCGCCATCAAGGCGGTCTTCGGCGGTGGTGGCCGCGGCCTCAAGGTCGCCCGCACGCTCGAGGAGATCCCCGACGCCTACGAGTCCGCGGTGCGCGAGGCGGTCACGGCCTTCGGTCGCGGCGAGTGCCTGGTCGAGAAGTTCCTCGACAAGCCGCGCCACGTCGAGACCCAGTGCCTGGCCGACCAGCACGGCAACGTCGTGGTGGTCTCCACCCGCGACTGCTCGCTCCAGCGCCGCAACCAGAAGCTGGTCGAGGAGGCCCCCGCGCCGTTCCTCACCGACGCCCAGCTGAGCGAGCTCTACGAGTCCTCCAAGCGGATCCTCAAGGAGGCCGGCTACTACGGCGCCGGCACGTGCGAGTTCCTCGTCGCCCAGGACGGCACCATCTCCTTCCTCGAGGTCAACACCCGCCTCCAGGTGGAGCACTGCGTCTCCGAGGAGGTCACCGGCATCGACCTGGTGCGCGAGATGTTCCGCATCGCCGCCGGCGAGGAGCTCGGCTACGACGACCCGGAGATCCGCGGCCACTCCATCGAGTTCCGCATCAACGCCGAGGACGGCGGCCGCAACTTCATGCCCGCCCCCGGCACCCTCTCGGCGTGGACCCCGCCGCAGGGCCCCGGCGTGCGCGTCGACGGCGGCTACGAGAACGGCCAGACGGTCCCCGGCTCCTTCGACTCCCTCATCGCCAAGCTCATCGTCACGGGTCGCGACCGCACGCAGGCGATCGAGCGCTCGCGCCGCGCGCTCTCGGAGTTCGTCGTCGACGGCATGCCCACGGTCATCCCCTTCCACGAGGCCGTGCTCCGCGACCCGGCGTACGTCGGCTCCTCCAACCCCACCGGCGAGGGCGAGTTCACCGTCTACACGCAGTGGATCGAGACCGAGTTCGACAACCAGATCCAGCCCTACTCCGGCGAGAACGCGGAGGCCGAGGAGGCCGGCGAGCGCCAGTCGGTCGTCGTCGAGGTCGGCGGCAAGCGGCTCGAGGTCGTCCTTCCCGCGGGCCTGGCCTCCATCGGCGGCGGCGCGGCCGCTGCGGGTGGCGCCAAGAAGCCCAAGCGTGCCGGCGGCAAGAAGGCCGGTGCGGCCGCCTCCGGCGACGCGGTCACCTCCCCGATGCAGGGCACCGTGGTGAAGGTCGTCGTCGAGGAGGGCGCGAGCGTCGCCGAGGGCGACACCGTGGTGGTCATCGAGGCGATGAAGATGGAGCAGCCGCTCAAGGCGCACAAGGCCGGCACCGTCACCGGTCTGTCCGCCGAGGTCGGCGCCACCGTCACGAACGGCCAGGTCATCTGCGAGCTGAAGGACTGACCCACGTCGCTCCTCTCGGGACTCGGCCTGCTCCTCGCCGCAGCGGGGACGCAGGCTGACGCCTACCCCGACACCGTCGACGAGCTCGCCGACCTGCTGCGCCGCGACCCCGTGCTCGTCCAGCAGACCTGGGGCTCCGGCGACGCCGCCGGCACCGACGAGCGCATCACCGCGCTGCTCCCGCAGGCACCCTTCGACGTCCGGGTCGCCGTCGTCGGGACGCCCGAGGACGCCCAGTCGGGCACGGATGCCTCGCGGTACCTCGCCAGCGCCCTGGCACGGCGCATCGGCGAGCCCGGTCTCTACGTCGTCGTGGCCGACGGCGCACCGGTCGCGATCAGGGCGGTCGACACCCCGTGGGACGAGACCCTGCTCAGCCTCCAGCGCTACCGGGACCTCGACGCGGTGGAGGCCGCGAGCGGTGAGGACGTGCTCTCCCCCGGGGTGCAGGCCGAGGTGGTGGTGCGCACGGCGGTGGAGGCGACCCCCACCAGCGAGGGCGAGTCGGCGACGACCACGAGCCTGTCCCCCGGGACGGTGCGCGACCTGGCCGAGCGCGAGGCCCAGCTGCAGCCCTTCGAGCTGCCCGACTACGACGACCGCCCCGATCCGTGGGGTGCCGGTGCTCGCTGGGCGGCCGGCACCACGGTCGGCGCCGGCCTCCTCGTGCTGCTCCTGCAGAGCCTCGCCGGCTGGCCCGGCTGGCGCCGCCGCACGTCGACGGCGGGGCCCGCCCGGCCTGCTCCACCGGATCCGGCGACCGCCCGCGCCGAGGCCGAGTCCTCGCTCGCGGCCCTCTCCCGGCAGCTGCCCTCCTCGACCGGCCACCCCCGGCACGAGCAGGCGGCACGAGCCCGGGACGCGGCGGACCTGCTGCTGGCCTCCGACGACGCAGTCGACCTCGTGGGTGCGCTCGTCCTGGCCCGTGCGGGACAGCGCGTGCTGCGGCGCCGGCCGGGTGCGCCCCTCGCCGCGTGCTTCTTCGACCCGCGGCACCCGGGCCCGCACCAGCAGGTCGAGGAGAGGTACGGCGACGCCGACCTCACCCTCACCGCCTGCCGGGTCTGCGCGCGCGACGTCGCCGCCGGGCTGGAGCCCGACGCCCTGCTCGAGCCCGGGCGCGGTGTGGTCCCCCGGTCCCGGCCGTACTACGAGGGGGACTCGGTCTGGGCCCGCACCGGCTTCGGCACCCTCTCCCCCGACCTGGACACCTTCGCCGGCGACGTCCTCGCGGACCTGGACCGGCGCCGGTGAACCGCCTGGGCGTCCGCTCGGCGGCACTGGCCCTGCTGGTGAGCGTGCTCGCCGGCCTCGCCGCCGGGCTGCTCCCGGGCCGGGCCGAGCGTCCCACCGACTACGACTCCGCCGGCCTGGCAGCGGCGGAGGCCAGCGCTCCCGGTGACCGGGTGCGCGCCGCGATCGAGGGCGTCCTCGAGGACGGGCTGCACGTCGCACCCGAGCTCGAGGGCGAGCTGGGCCCCAGCGAGCTCGCGGCCGTCGAGCAGGTGGTCGCCGACTCCCCCGTGCCGCTCTTCGTGGTCTGGTGGGAGCCCTCCTACGACGCCGGCTACAGCACCGACTACGCCGCCATGGCGCAGCTGCGTGTGGGCGTCGGCGAGCAGGGGTACTACGCCATCGTGAGTCGGGGCAGCGGCGTGCTGGTCGAGGCCAACGGGCTCAGCAGCCCCTTCGTCGACGCCAACGGCATGGGCCGACCCGGCGACGCGCTGCTGCGCCTGGTCCAGGAGCTGTCGCAGGTGCCTCCCGAGCCGCCGTACGACGGCGAGGGGTCCGACTACTGGGGCGGCCCAGGGGGCGGCCTGCTCGCCGGCGTCCTCTTCGTCGGGCTCGGGTACGCCGCGCTGGTGCCGGTGGTGTGGCTGGTCGGAAAGGTCGTGCGGTGAGCAGGATCGACGAGCCGACCCTGGCCGACCTCGAGGCCGAGCTGGGGCGCGACGGCGTGTGGGTCGCCCCCGCGCTGCGCGAGGTGGTCACCGCGCGGGACGAGGCCCGGATCGAGGAGGCGGTGGCGGACCAGCCGACGCCGACGTACGTCGCGCTCGTCGAGCTGTCCTACGACGACCCGCTCACCGGGGGCCGGCCCGAGGAGCTCGCGTTCCTCGTGCGCGACGACACCGGACGGGAGGGCACCTACCTCCTGCTCGGTCCCCGCTACGACCAGAGCACCTACGAGCTGCAGGTCCAGGCCTTCCCCGACGAGTACGACCTCTACCCGGCGCCCGCGGTCGCCGCCGCCGAGCTGCCACAGGACCTCCCGGGTCAGGTGCTGCGGACCCTGGAGCTGCTGCGCACCGAGGAGGCCGACACCCTCTACGACGAGCTGCGCGAGCAGGAGGCCTCCGACGGGTCGGGCGACGGCACGGGGACCGGCGTGCCCGCGCCCGGCGCCGCGGAGGACGCGGGGTCCGGTCCCGACGTCGGCCTGGTCCTGGCGGGCGTCGGGCTCGTGCTGGCCCTGCTGGCCGCCGTCCTGCTGCTGCGGCGCCGACGGCCCGTCCCGCGTGCGCGCGGGACGGCCTTCGTCCTCCCCGACACCGTCGTGCGGACCGTGCGGGAGGCCGAGGACAGGCGGCACGAGGCACTGGCCGAGGAGGCCGTGCTCGCGCTCGGCGAAGCCATCGACGCCGCCGATCTCGACCCGCGGCGCAGCGGCGGGCTGGCGGCGTGGCAGGCGGCGCTGGACCACTACGACGTGGCCAGCCGGATCCTGCACCGCCGGCACTCCGCCGCCGACGTGGTGGGGGCGCTCGTCCTGGCGCGGCGCGGCCGGGAGGCCCTGACCGCTGCCGTGCGCGGCCGCGACTGGCAACCGACGCCCTCGTGCTACTTCCACCCGCTGCACGGCGGGGCTCGCTCACGGGTGCGGTGGGACCACCTGGACACGTGGGTCGACGTCCCCGCCTGCCGCGACTGCGAGGTCGCCGTGGCGCGCGACAAGGAGCCGCGCGACGTGCTCGACTTCGTCGAGGGCGACCGGCCCGCGCACTACTTCCGCCTCGACCTCGGGGCGTGGAGCCGCACCGGCTACGGCTCGCTCGACACCGACCTGCTGGGCGCACTGCTGCGCCCGTAGGGTCGAGGGCGTGACGACGCTGCGCCCGCCCGCCCACCGCGTCGATCCCCGTGCCCGGCTCATGTGGCAGCTCGGCGCGGCCACCGAGGTGGTGGTGCTCGTCACCGCGCTGGTCGTCACCTCACCGGTGCTGGACCTCTATGACCTGCGCTGGTGGATGCCCGCCCTCCTCGCGACGTACGCCGTGGGGCGGGTCGGCCTGGTGCCGGTCTGGCGCTACCGGGTGCACCGCTGGGAGGTCACCGAGCACGCGGCGTACACCCAGACCGGGTGGTGGGCCCGCGAGCGCCGACTGGCCCCGATCAGCCGGATCCAGACCGTCGACTGGGACCAGGGGCCGGTCGAACGCCTCCTGGGGCTGGCCAACGTGACCATCACGACCGCATCGGCGGCCGGTGCGATCGCGATCGCGGGCCTGGACCAGGCGACCGCGGAGTCGCTCGTGGCCGAGCTGACCGTCCGCGCGGACGCTGCCCCCGGGGACGCCACGTGAGCGGGCCGCTCGACGACGCGACCTGGCACCGCCTCGACCGGCGGATGCTCGTGGTGCAGCCGGTGCAGGAGCTGCGCCGGTTCCTCCCGCTGCTCCTGGGGGCCTTCGTCGCCGGTGGCACCGCCCGCGGCGACGGGCTGGGCTGGGAGCTGGTGACGGTCGCGGTCCCCGTGCTGCTGGGCGTCGCGCGCTACCTCACCACCCGCTACCGCATCCACGACGGCCGCGTGGAGCTGCGGCGCGGCCTGCTGCAGCGCACCCTGCGCACCGCCCAGCTGGACCGCGTGCGGACCGTGGACCTGACCTCCGGGCCCGTGCACCGGGTCCTGGGGCTGGCGACCGTCCGGATCGGCACGGGCGCCGGTGCCGACCAGGACCTCGACCTCGACTCGCTCGGCCGCGACGAGGCCCATCGGTTGCGGGTCGCGCTGCTGGACCGCGCGGTCGCCGAGGGCGCGCCGCTGGCCGCCGAAGGCACGGAGCCGGGCACGGACGCGGGTGCCGCTCCCCCGGAGCCCGACCGGGTCGTGCTCCGCCTGGACCCCTCCTGGGCGCGCTACGCACCCCTCACCAGTGCCGGCGTGCTGGCTGCCGCGGCCCTGCTCGGCGTCGCCACGCAGGTCGCCCCGGACTCCGCCTGGCGCGTGGACCGGCTGCCCGACCTCGCCCCCGAGGGCTGGGGGTGGCTGGTGCTGCTGGGCGTGGGGCTCGTCGCCGCCGCTCTCGCCAGCGCCGTGCTCGCCGTCGCGGGCTACCTCGTCACGCACTGGGACCTCACGCTCACCCGCACCCCGCGCCAGTGGCGACTGGTCCGCGGCCTGCTCACCACCCGGGAGACGTCCGTGGAGGACGCCCGGCTGGCGGGCGTCGTCGTGCGCGAGCCGCTCGGGCTGCGCCTGGCCGGGGCCGCGGAGCTGGGAGCGGTCGTGACCGGGCTCGGCGGGGAGCAGAAGGGCACGCTGACCCTCGTGCCACCCGCGCCCGTCGCGACGGTCACCGGCGTCGCGGCAGAGGTGCTCGGGGCCCGCTCCCCGGCGTACGTCCCGCTGCGCGGGCACGGGCCGGTGGCGACCCGGCGACGGTGGCTGCGCGCGCTGTCCCCCGTGCTGGTCCTGCTCGTCGTGGCGACCTCGGCCGTGCTGCTGGCCGACGTCCCGGCGGCGGTGCTGCTGCCGGTCGCGCTCCTCCTCCTGCCCGCCGCGGCGCTGGCCCGCGACCGGTCCCGCTCGCTGGGCCACGCGCTCGTCGAGGGCCACGTGGTCGCCCGCTCGGGCAGCCTCGTACGCCGTCGCGAGGTGCTCGGGGTCGGCCACGTCATCGGCTGGACCGTGCGCGACACCTGGTTCCAGCGCCGGCAGGGCCTGGTGACCCTCGACGCGACGACCGCGGGCGGGCGGCAGCGCGTGACGGTGCTCGACGTCCCCGAGGACGTCGGCCTGGACCTGGCCGCCGGGTCCACCCCTGGGCTGCTGGCTGCGTTCGTGCTCGACGGTCGGTAGGTTCTGCAGCCATGTCCCCGCTGACGTCGACCGAGCGCGCGCGCCCCGGCCACGTCACCGCACCGTTCCAGGGCGTCGTGAGCGTCCTGGTCCGCGAGGGCCAGCAGGTCGGGGCCGGTGAGGTCCTGGCCACGATCGAGGCCATGAAGATGGAGGCGGCCATCACCGCCCCGCGCGCCGGCACGGTCGCCCGGGTGGCGCTCCGGGACGCCCAGGCCGTGGCCGGTGGCGACCTCGTGGTGGTCCTCTCCTGAACCGCACGCGCCTGGCGAGCGAGGCCGCCCTGGCCGGGGTGGTCGCCGCGGTCGTGGGGTTCTCCAGCAGCTTCGTCGTCGTGCTGGCGGGCCTGGTCGCCGTCGGCGCGACCCCGTCGCAGGCCGCCTCGGGCCTGGTGGCGCTGTGCGTCGCGCAGGCGCTCGGCATGCTGTGGCTGGCGCTGCGCCACCGCACGCCGGTCTCCCTGGCCTGGTCGACCCCGGGCGCCGCGCTGCTGGTCACGACCGGGACGGTCCAGGGCGGCTGGCCGGCGGCCGTCGGCGCCTTCGTGCTGACCGGGGTCCTCGTGGTGCTCACCGGCCTGGTGCCCCGCCTCGGGGACCTGGTCGCCGCCATCCCCGTGCCGCTGGCGCGGGCGATGCTCGCCGGGGTGCTGCTGCCGCTGTGCGTGCAGCCGGTGCTGGCCCTGGCCGACTCCCCGCTGCTCGTCGGCCCGGTCGTCCTCGCCTGGCTGGTGCTGGTCCGGCCGGCGCCCCGGTGGGCCGTGCCGGCGTCGCTGGTGGTCGCGCTGGTCGTCGTGGCCGTGGAGGCCGGTGACACGGTGGCCGCGCAGGACCTCCTGCCGACGCTGTCCCTCACGCTGCCGGCGTGGAGCACCTCGGCCGCCCTCGGCATCGCCCTCCCGCTGTACGTCGTCACGATGGCGTCGCAGAACGTGCCGGGCGTGGCCGTGATGGCGACCTTCGGCTACCGCGTGCCGTGGCGGGAGTCGCTCGGCGTCACCGGCCTGGGCACCCTGCTCGCGGCACCGTTCGGCGGGCACGCGATCAACCTGGCCGCGATCACCGCGGCGCTCATGGCCGGACCGGCCGCAGGGGCCGACCGGGCCCGCCGCTGGCAGGCCTCCGTCGCCGCCTCGCTGACCTACCTCGCGCTGGCCGTGGCCGCCGGCGCGCTCACCACCCTGGTGGCGGCCGCACCCGACGGCGTCGTCCAGTCGGCCGCGGGCCTGGCCCTGCTCGGCACCCTCGCCGCCTCCCTCGGTGACGCCCTGGCCGAGGAGCACGAGCGGCTGGCGGCCGCGGCCTGCCTGGTCGTGGCTGCCTCCGGCGTCACCGTCCTCGGCATCGGCGCGGCGTTCTGGGCGCTGGTGGCGGGATTGGTGCTGAGGCAGGTGCTGCGCACCGGGGAGGTCAGGGCAGGCGCAGCGTGACCCAGGTGGAGCGCAGGCCCAGCCCGAACCGGAAGGCGTCGCCCGTGACCGTGACGCTGCCGCCCGATCCGTTCAGCCGCAGCGAGCGGACCCGTCCGCCCCACTGGCCGTTGCCGTCGCGGGAGAGCACCTCGACCGAGCGCAGGTCGCCGACCTTCGGCCAGGTCGACTCGATCCGGTCGTCGGTCACGGTGACCGACCAGGAGTGGACGGTGTTGCCCTCGTACCCGTCGTAGGGGTCCTCCTGCGCGACGAGGTAGTCGACCGAGCCCTGCGAGGTCCAGCCGCCGCTGCTCGCGGAGAACTGGGTGAACGCGGGCTCGCCGTCGACGGTGCGCGCCTGCCCCTTGGTGGCGCGGATCGCCGCGTCGGAGGCCGGGTGCTCGGCGTCGGCGCCGCCGTAGACCTGGCAGGAGGTCGTGTCGCAGACCTGGTAGTGCTGCGCGCGGGGGTGCGCCCGCTCGTACGCCGCGTAGGTGCGGGCGGCGACCGACTGGGCCTGGACGGCCGCCGGGCTCCACAGCGCCGGCATCTCCAGCGGGACGACCCCGCGCAGGTAGTCCTCCAGCCGGACCCGGTTGACGGTGTCGCGCGCGGGGCTGCCCGGGGTGGGCGCCGCGGCGTGGAGACGACCGCGGTAGCTGCGCTCGGCGCCACCGGGCAGCACGAGGGTGACGGGGGCGTTGCGGGCATCGAAGGCCCCCTCGCCCTGGAGCACCAGGTGCTTGCGCCAGCCGCCGTCCTGGGCCGCGCCCGAGGGCAGCCAGGAGACGCGGTCGCGACCGGTGTGGTCGCGGCGGACCCGCCACAGGGCGGCGCCCTCCTCCTCCAGCGCGGTCACGGTGCCGCTGGCCAGGTCGCGCACCCGCAGGCCGGGCCGGGCGCGGACGACGAGGTCGTCGGTGGTGTCGGCGCTGACCAGCACGCTGATCCGACCGGCGGCGCGGCCGTCGTCGGTGCGCGGGTAGTAGAAGTCGAGGATCTCCTCGGCGCTCAGGCCGGCCCGCGCGGCTCCCTCCGCACCGTGCTGGGACATGCCGTGGCCGTGTCCGAAGCCGCGCCCGAGGATGCGGATGCTCGGCTCCCCGGCGACGTCCCAGCGGTCGCGGTCGGCACCCGCGGCGGCCACGGTGGGCGCCGACGACAGGCTCGCGCCGAGGCCCAGCGCGAGCACCGCGGCCAGGCCCGCGGCACCGCGGAGGGGGGACATGGTCCCTATGGCACCACGCGTCACAGGAGGTAACAATCGCCTCAGGAGAACTACAGATCTGTAGTTCTGGGAGGCCTGTCCCAGCCGGTCAGGACACCTCGTGGAAGAGGGTGCTGCGCAGCCCGAGGCGGATCCGGAAGGTGTCGCCGCTGACGGTGCTCGAGCCCTCGCTGCCGACCACGGTGACCCGCGTGACCCGGCCGCCCCAGGCGCCACGGCCGTCGCGCTCGACCACCTCGACGCGCTCGTAGTCGCCGATGGTGTCGAAGGCGGTCTCCAGGTCGGCGACCGAGACGGTCTGCTCCCACCTGTAGCGGTCCCACGAGTCCCGGCGCGCAGGGAGGTAGTCGAAGGAGCCACGGACGCTGTAGCCGCCGTTGCTCGCGGAGAACTGGGCGAAGATCGGGTCCCCGCCCTGGGTCACCGCACGCCCGCGGGTCGCCCGGATCGCGGCGTCGGACGCCTCGTGCTCGGCGCTCGCACCGCCGTAGACCTGGCACTGCGAGGTGTCGCAGATCTGGTAGTGCCTCGCCGCCCGGTCGGCGCGCTCGAACGCGGCGTAGGTGCGGGCGGCGACCGCCTGTGCCCGGACCGCGTCGGGGTCCCAGAGCGCCGGCACCTCCTGGGGCACGACCCCGCGCAGGTAGTTCTCCAGGGAGAGCCGGTTGACGGTGTCGCGCCGGGTCCCGTCGGCGGACGCCGCAGCCGAGCGGAGCACCCCGCGGTAGGCCGTCCGGCCCTCGGGGGTCACCAGCGTGATCGGGGCCGTGGCGCTGAACTCGGCGTCACCGGCGAACACCTGCTGCCGGCGCCAGGACCCGTCGCGGAGCGACTCCAGCACGCTGCGGCCGCGGCCGTCGGCGGAGACCCGCCACTGCTCGGCCCGCGGGTCCAGCTTCGCGAGCGACCAGCTCCTCGACGTACCGACCTTGGCCAGGCGCAGCCCGGGACGGTCCTCCACCCGGGTGTCACCGTCGTCGTCGCCGGAGATCCACACCGCCACCTGCCCGCCCACCCTGCCGAGTCGGGTCCCGGGGTAGTAGGTGCGCAGGATCCGTTGCCAGCCGACCCCCTGCGTGGCAGCACGTTGGGCGCCGTGCTGCGAGAGCCCGATGCCGTGGCCGAAGCCGCGGCCCTCGAGCCGCAGCGGCTCGGCCGCGGAGGCGGGCGCGACGGGCAGCAGCAATCCGAGGGCCAGGAGCAGGGCAGGGGCGAGGGTCCGAGTTCCCATGCCTCTTATGACATCACTCGTCGTAGGAAGGTTGCGACTGGGCGTTGAACGTGCCCATCCGCACCTTCTCGGCCTCGTCCAGGAGCGGGTCGTCGATGCTGAAGACCTCGAGCTGGCCGAGGACGCCAACGCCGGCCAGGCCGCCGAGGTCGTGCGGATGCAGCGGCTGCTGGCCGACCTCTGAGCCGTGCCGCCCCTGCCTTGGGGGGCGGTCAGGGGCGGGGGTCCATCACCGGCACCTCGGTGTCGATGAGGGACGGCGGACCGACTGCGATCGCCTCCTCGGCCTCGGGCGCGGAGGAGCGGGCGTCGGCCAGCACCTCGGCGGGGACGTGCTGCTCGAGCCACCGCCGTGCGTAGAGAGCCACGGGGTGGAGTGCGGCCGTGGCGAGCACGATGATCCCGGCGATCACCAGCCAGCCGTAGGAGCTCCAGGTGATCGCGAGGAAGGTGTAGACCGCCGGCGCCCACACGCGGCCGAACGTCCCGCTGAACTCCGCCACGCCCTGGTAGTTGCCACGCTGACGCGGGTCCATCAGCTCGGCCTCGAAGGTCCAGCTGGCGGCCGAGAGCTTGAGCTCGACGCCGGTCAACGTGACGTGCCCGAGCCAGATCAGCAGGATCGTGACCCAGCCGACCGTCGAGTGGGTCGCCATGGTGATCAAGCAGGAGAGCACGAAGAACGCCGAGGAGAGCCTCATCGCCTTCAGTGCCGTCGGCACGTCGGACACACCACGGGCCGCCGCCATCGGCAGCACGATGCACATCACCGTGTTGGTCCCGAGCAGCAGGGCGACCAGCTCACGGGGGGCGTCGGTCTCGCTGATCACCCACAGCGGGATGACCATGTGCAGCAGCACCTGGTTGGTCCACGCCACACCGACCAGGAACGTCGTGGCCAGCCAGCCGGGGTTGCGGAGCGGCCCCGGACCCGGCACCTTCACCTTCCGCTCCTCAGGCGTCTTGGAGTCGTGCGAGGCGTCGGGCAACCGGGTGATCGCGGCCGCGTTGACCAAGAAGGCCAGCGCCGTGAACCACGGCAGTCCCTGGAGCAGCAGGTCCCCCGGCATGGCGAGGGCAAGCGCGCCCACCGCGGCACCGATCGTGAAGCCGGCGTTGAGCGCGGAGTACATGTAGGCGCGCGACCGGACCCGTTCGCCCGGAGGGAGGACATCGATCGTGTAGGCGCCGTGAGCGGCGCCCCCGAGAACACCCACGACCTCCATGGCGACCGCCATGACGACGTACCCGGTGAAGTCATCGATGAACGGCCACAACGCGAACATCGAGGCCTGCCCGACCGCGGAGACCGCCCACATCCGACGCGGACCGAAGCGGTCGACGACCTTGCCCATCGGCAGGGCGGCCACGAACGCTGCGATGCCGGCGATCGTGAGACCGAGCCCGACCTCGACCGGCTCCAGACCGACGATGACCGTGAAGAACACCGCTGACCCGGCGAGGAACGCTCCATCGCCCAGCGCGAAGAGCAGCGACTGGCGAGCGAGCCGTCCGGCGAGCGGCGAGGGCGGGCGGGCGGCACGGAGCAGGGCGGCGATCATCGCCGCCGATCTTCCTCCTCGCCACCGGCGCTGCGCCAATCACTTTCGCCCCCGGCCGGTCGTGGGATGCTCGACGCATGTGGAACCCGCTGCGAGCTCGGCGCGAACGCCGGGAGGCCCACCTGCTGGAGCGCGAGGCCTTCCGCTCCGCGCGACGGCTGGCCCGGGAGGACGTGCTCGTCCTGGGCGAGGACCTCGCTGCGCTCGCGCTGCCCGCGGACGCCTCGCACGAGGTGCGCGAGCACCACCGGTTCGCCCTCGACGGCTACGAGGAGGCGTCGAGGATGCTCGATGCGGCTGACTCCGTGGACGAGGTGGACGCGCTGGACGAGGTGCTGCAGGCCGCCCGCTGGGAGCTGGCCGCCGTGCGGGCCCTGGAGGCGGGCGAGCCGGTGCCCGACCGGCGGGGCCCCTGCTTCTTCAACCCCCAGCACGGGCCCGCGGTCACGACGCTCGAGTGGACCCCACCGGGAGGCACGGCCCGACGGGTGGAGGTGTGCCGCAACGACGAGCTACGCCTGGAGACCGGGGCCGATCCCGCCCACCGGCTCGTGCGGGTGGGCGACCGCCACGTGCCCTGGTGGCAGGCGGCCAGCGCGTCCGCCGGGTCGTTCTCACGGACGCGGCACTCCCTCGACGGCCACGGCCCGCTCGTGCACGCCGCGATCGCGGAGGCGCACGTGCGCAGCGGCCTCGGCGGGGCCAGCATCGTGATCCACGGGTGAGGGCCGGCGCCGGACGCGTCCGGACCCGGTGCTGACACGCGCCTCAGACCCGGGTCTCGGACCGGGCCTCGGACCCGGTGCTCAGATGCGGTGCAGCCTCCGGGCGGCCTCGGCGATCGACCCGCTCATCGAGGGGTAGACCGTGAACGCCTGGGCCAGCTGGTCGGCGGTGAGCGACTCGGCCACCGCGATCGAGACCGGGTGGATCAGCTCGGAGGCGCGCGGGCCGACGACCACGCCACCGACGACGATGCCGGTGCCGGGACGGATGAAGAGCTTCACGAAGCCGTCGCGGACGCCCTGCATCTTCGCGCGCGGGTTGCCCGACAGCGGGAGCATGACGACCTCGGCCTGCATCTCGCCCGCGTCCACGGCCTCCTGCGAGCAGCCGACCGTGGCGATCTCCGGGGCGGTGAAGACGTTGGAGGAGACCTTCTTGAGATCCAGCGGGTGCACGGTGTCGCCGAGCAGGTGCCACATCGCGATCCGGCCCTGCATGGCGGCCACGGAGGCGAGCATGAGGACGCCGGTGCAGTCGCCGGCGGCGTACACCCCTCGCGCGGAGGTGCGCGAGACCCGGTCGACGTAGACGAAGCCACCGTCCTTGAGCAGCACGCCGGCCTCCTCGAGACCGAGGTCGGCGGTGTTGGGGACCGAGCCCAGCGCCAGGATGCAGTGCGAGGCCTGCACCTCGCGGCCGTCGGTGAGCGCGACGGTCACGACGTCGCCGGAGCGGGTCACCGACTCCATCCGCGACTTCGACAGCACGTTCATGCCGCGGCGCTTGGAGACCTCCTCCAGCACCATGGAGGCGTCCGCGTCCTCACCGGGCAGCACCCGGTCGCGGGAGGACACGAGCGTGACCGGGATGCCGAGGGCCTGGTACGCCGAGGCGAACTCCGCGCCCGTGACGCCGGAGCCCACCACGACCAGCTCCTCGGGCCGCTCGTCGAGGTCGTAGACCTGCTCCCAGGTCAGGATCCGCTCCCCGTCGGGCTGCGCGCTGGGCAGCGTCCGCGGGGCGGCGCCGGTGGCGACGAGGACCGCGTCGGCGTCGAGCACCGTCTCCGACCCGTCGGCGCCGGTGGCGACGACCCGGTTGGGGCCGTCGAGCCGGCCGCGGCCCTGCACCAGCCGCACGCCGTCACGGTCGATGCGGCGCGCGATGTCGCGGGACTGGTCGGCCGCGAGCTGCTTGACCCGCGCGTTGACGCGCTGCAGGTCGACGGTGATGCCGGAGGCGGCGTCGCCCTCCTTGTCCTGCATGGTGATGCCGAGCTCGCCGGCCTCGGCCACCTCGGTCATCACCTCGGCGGTCGCGATCAGCGTCTTGCTCGGCACGCAGTCGGTGAGCACCGCCGAGCCGCCGAGGCCGTCGGTGTCGACGATGGTCACCTCGGCCCCGAGCTGGGCGGCCACGTGGGCGGCCTCGTAGCCGCCGGGGCCTCCCCCGACGATGACGACGCGGTCGGTCATTGGACTGTCTCCTCGCTAGCGACTGGTGTCTCGACCCACCGGACCACGGCTTCGTCCCTCAGCCGTGCCGGCTGCTCGACCTTGACTCGCCCACGCGTCGAGCTCCTCCGTCGCTCGTCGCTGCTCGTCAAAAGTTGATCATGTGGCCGGTGATGCCGTGGACGGCTTCCTTCACGGCCTCCGACAGGGTCGGGTGGGCGAAGACGTTGCGGGCAACCTCGTCGGCGGTCAGGTCCCACTTCTGGGCCAGGGTCAGCACCGGGAGCTGCTCGGTGACGTCGGGGCCGATCATGGCCGCACCGAGGATCTCGTTGTGCTCGGCGTCGGCGATCACCTTCACGAACCCGACGGCCTCGCCGAGGCCCTGCGCCTTGCCGTTGGCCGAGAACGGGAACGTCGCGGTCTTGACGTCGTAGCCCTTCTCCTTGGCCTGCTCCTCGGAGTAGCCGAAGGAGCCGATCTGCGGCTGGCAGTAGGTCGCGCGCGGGACGAAGTCGTACTCCACGGGCATGGTCTCGGCGCCGGCGAGGGTCTCGGCGGCCACGATCCCCATGGCCTCGGCGACGTGGGCGAGCATGAGCTTCCCGGTGACGTCGCCGATGGCGTAGACGTGGTCGACGCCGGTGCGGCAGTAGTCGTCGATCTCGATCGCGCCGCGGTCGGAGACGGTCACGCCGGTGGCCTCGAGGCCGTAGCCGTCGACGCGGGGGGCGAAGCCGAAGGCGGCGAGGAACTTGTCGGCCTCCAGCACCTGGGAGTCGCCGCCGGACGCGGGGCTCACGGTGACCTTGACGCCCGAGCCGGTGTCCTCGACCTTCTCGACCTTGGTGGAGGTCATCACCTTCACGCCGAGCTTCTTGTAGTGCTTGGCCAGCTCCTTGGACACGTCGGCGTCCTCGGTGGGGACCATCCGGTCCAGGAACTCCACGATCGTCACGTCGACGCCGAAGTTCTTCATGACGTAGGCGAACTCGACGCCGATGGCGCCGGAGCCGCCGATGATGATCGAGCTCGGCAGGTTCTCGTCGAGGATCTGCTCCTCGTAGGTCACGACGTTCTCCGAGAGCTCCAGGCCCGGCAGCAGCCGCACCTTCGCGCCCGTGGCGATGATCAGGTCGTCGCAGGTGTAGGACGTCGTCGAGCCGTCCTTGCCCTTCACGTCGAGCGAGGTCGGACCGGTGAGGGTGCCCCAGCCGTCGATCTCGGTGATCTTGTTCTTCTTCATGAGGAAGTGGACGCCCTTGACGATCCCCTCGCTGACCTTGCGGCTGCGCGCGTGGGTCGGGCCGAAGGACATCGTGGCGTCGCCCTCGATGCCGTACTTGGCCTTGTCGTGGGTGAGCACGTGGGCCAGCTCGGCGTTCTTGAGCAGCGCCTTGGAGGGGATGCAGCCGACGTTGAGGCAGACACCACCCCAGTACTTCTCCTCCACCACGGCGACCGACTTGCCGAGCTGAGCCGCGCGGATGGCGGCGACGTAGCCGCCGGGGCCGGCGCCGAGGACCAGGACATCGAAGTGCGTCGTCACGTGTCCCACCCTAGTCCCGGTCCGCGGACGGTTAACCTTCGGCCTGTGACGCTGTACGCCGCCTACGGGACCAACCTCGATCCCGCGCGGATGGGCGAGCGGTGCCCGCACTCCCCGCTGCGCACCACCGGCTGGCTCGAGGGTTGGCGACTGACCTTCGGCGGCGAGGAGCACGGCTGGGACGGAGCGCTGTCCACGATCGTGCAGGACACCTTCGAGCGGGTCTTCGTGGCGGTCTACGACGTCACCCGCGAGGACGAGCGGCTGCTCGACGAATGGGAGTCGGCCGACAGCGGCCTCTACCGCAAGACCAAGGTGCGGGTCTCGACGATGACCGGCAGCCAGGTGGCCTGGACCTACGTCCTGGACGCGTACGAGGGGGGCATCCCCTCCGCGTCGTACCTCGGCGTGCTCGCCGACGCCGCCGAGGCGGCCTCGGCGCCCGACGACTACGTCGCCGCGCTACGTCGTCGGCCCTGTCGCTCGACCGGACTGTGACGCCGTAAGGTCCGGCTCGTGAACGAGGAGCCGACCCCCTACTCCCGTGCCGAGGACGCCGCCGCGCGCCTGGCCGACCTGACCGGCGTCGAGCGCCACGACGTCGCCCTCGTGCTGGGCTCCGGCTGGCTGCCGGCCGTCGACGCCCTGGGCGAGGCGACCGCGGAGATCGACACCACCGACCTGCCCGGCTTCTCGGCCGCAGCGGTGGCCGGGCACAGCGGGAAGATCCGCTCGGTCCGCGCCGGCGACCGCCAGCTGCTGGTCTTCCTCTCCCGCACCCACTACTACGAGGGCAAGGGCGTGGACGCCGTGGTGCACGGCGTGCGCACCGCCGCCGCGGCCGGCTGCCGCGCCATCGTGCTGACCAACGGCTGCGGTGGGCTGAAGCCGCACTGGACACCCGGCACGCCGGTGCTGATCAGCGACCACCTCAACCTCACGGGGCGCTCCCCCATCGTCGGCGCGCGCTTCGTCGACCTCACCGACCTCTACTCCAGCCGGCTGCGCGAGATGTGCCGCAGCGTGGACCCCTCCCTGGAGGAGGGCGTCTACGTCCAGTTCCCCGGACCCCACTACGAGACCCCTGCCGAGGTCCGGATGGCCGGCATCCTCGGCGGCCATCTCGTGGGCATGAGCACCACCCTCGAGGCGATCGCTGCCCGCGAGGCGGGCATGGAGGTGCTCGGCATCAGCCTGGTTACCAACCTGGCCGCCGGCATCAGCGACCAGCCCCTCGACCACGCCGAGGTCCTCGAGGCCGGCCGCGCAGCGGCGTCCCGGATGGGTGACCTGCTCAGCCGGGTCGTCCCGGGGATCTGACGGAGCACCAGGAGGCACGCTGATGGACCGGACCCCCGCCACCCAGCCCGTCCGTCCGGGCGGGACGGCTGCCAGCGGAGCCGAGACCCGCGAGCGGCTCCTGGTCGCCGCGACCCGCGCGTTCGCCGAGCACGGCGTCACCAACGCCTCCCTGCTCGACATCACCCGCCAGGCCGGCCAGCGCAACCGCGGTGCGGTGCACTACCACTTCGGCTCCCGCGAGGGCCTGCTCGCCGCCGTGCTCGAGCAGCACGCCGCCTTCCTGTCCGAGCGCGAGCACCGGCTGCTCGAGGTCGCCCAAGGGCGACCCGACGACGACCTGGCCGCGGCCCTGGAGGCGCTGGTCCGGCCCGCGACCGAGCTCTCCGAGACCGGCTGGAGCGGCCGCTGCTACCTCGTCATCGTCGCCGACCTGATCGCCGACGAGCAGCACGACAAGGACCCCGACGTGCAGGCGGCGCTGGAGCGCTCGGGCGGCGTCCCGGTCTACGAGCTGATCTCCGCCCGGATGCCGCAGATGCCCGACGACGTCCGCGCCGAGCGCCTGGCCCTGCTCACGTCGTTCATCCTGCGCTCCATCGGAGACCGGGCGCGGGCCGAGGAGCGCGGCTCCACGCAGCGCCTCGCCCTGGACACCGAGTTCTTCGTGCGCAACCTCGTCTCGATGTGCGCAGGCATGCTGCGCGCCCCCCTGCCTTGAGCCTGACCCTCGCGGTCAAGGAGGGCACCCGCTCCGAGCACGAGGCGGCCGAGCGCAGCCCCTTCCTGGTCGCCCTGCTCGGTGGCGGGGTCGACGCGAGCGGGTACGCCGCCTACCTGCGACGCCTCCGGCCGGTCTACGCCGCGCTCGAGTCGGTCGGGCGGGCGATGCGGGAGGACCGGTGGGTCGGCGCGGTCCACGACCCCGCACTGGAACGGCTCGGCGCCATCGACGCCGACCTCGCCCACTGGGCACCGGGCGCACCCGTCGAGGTGGAGTCCCCCGCCGCCGCGGCGTACGTCTCGCGGATCGAGGCCAGCACCGCCTCCGGCCCGCAGTACGTCGCGCACCACTACACCCGCTACCTCGGCGACCTCACGGGCGGGCGGGTCGTGCGCAAGGCGGTGCAGCGACACCTGGGCGCCACCGGACCGGGCCTGGCCTTCTTCGCCTTCGAGCTGCCGGAGAAGCCGAAGGCCTACAAGGGCTGGTACCACTCGCGCATCGACCAGCTCCCGACCTCGCCGCGCGACGTCGAGACCGTGGTCAACGAGGCGCGGGTCGCCTTCGAGCTCACCCGGGGCCTGCTCGACGAGCTCGCCGACAGCCCTGTCGGGGACCCGACGCCGCGCTGACGCACGGCCACGCGCCCGAGGCCGCTACCGTCGCGCCATGAGCACCGCCGCCTCGCCCGAGATCGCCGACCTCCTCGACCGCGCCCGGGCGTGGGCAGCAGCGGACCCCGACGCCACGACGCGCGCGGAGCTCGAGGCGATCGTGCGCGAGGTCGAGGCCGGGGGCGACCCCACCGACCTCGCCGACCGCTTCGACGGCACGCTGGAGTTCGGCACCGCAGGCCTGCGCGGCGCCCTCGGTGCCGGCCCCAACCGGATGAACCGGGCCGTCGTGCTCCGCGCGGCGGCCGGGCTGGCGGCGTACCTCCCCAGCCGGGGAGCGGTGGTCGTCGGGTACGACGCCCGCCACCTCTCCGACACCTTCGCCGAGGACACCGCGGCGGTCATGAGCGGCGCCGGGCTCGACGTGTGGCTGCTGCCGCGCCCGCTGCCGACGCCGGTCCTGGCCTACGCCGTCCGCGAGCTCGGCTGCGTGGCCGGAGTCATGGTCACCGCCAGCCACAACCCGCCCCAGGACAACGGCTACAAGGTCTACCTCGGGGACGGCAGCCAGATCGTCTCGCCCGCCGACGCGGAGATCGCCGCCAGGATCGCCGAGGTCGGGGACCTCGCCTCGGTCCCGCGCGGCACCGGGTGGAAGGTGCTCGGCGAGGACCTCCTGGACCGCTACCTCGACACGGTGGCCGGGCTGGCCGAGGACGGTCCGCGCGACCTCGACGTGGTCTACACCCCGCTGCACGGCGTCGGCGGCACCGCCGTCGCGCAGGTGCTGGAGACCGCCGGCTTCGAGCCCGCGCAGGTCGTGCCCGAGCAGGAGGAGCCCGACCCGGACTTCTCCACCGTCGCCTTCCCCAACCCCGAGGAGCCGGGTGCGATGGACCTCGCGCTCGCGTTGGCCCAGGAGCGTGGCGCCGACCTGGTCGTGGCCAACGACCCCGACGCCGACCGGTGCGCCGCCGCCGTGCCCACGCCCACGGGCTGGCGGATGCTGCGCGGCGACGAGGTGGGCGCGCTGCTCGCCACCCACCTGCTGCGCCGGGGCCGCACCGGAGTCCTGGCCACCACCATCGTGTCGTCCTCGCTGCTCTCGAAGATCGCGGCCGCTGCGGGGCAGCCCTACGAGGAGACCCTCACCGGCTTCAAGTGGATCGGCCGGGTCGAGGGGCTGGCCTTCGGCTACGAGGAGGCCCTGGGCTACTGCTGCGACCCCGAGCACGTGAAGGACAAGGACGGCGTCTCCGCCCTGCTGCTGCTCTGCGAGCTCGCCGCCTCGCTCAAGGCCGAGGGGCGCACCCTGCTCGACCTGCTCGACGACCTCGCCCGCGAGCACGGCCTCCACGCCACCGACCAGGTCTCCGTGCGGGTCTCGGACCTCTCGCTCATCAGCGACGCCATGCAGCGGCTGCGCACCTCACCGCCCACCTCGCTCGGCGGCCTGTCGGTGCTGGCGATCGACGACCTCGCGCTCGGCTCGGACGCCCTCCCGCCCACCGACGGCCTGCGGTTCCGCCTCGACTCCGGCGCCCGTGTCGTCGTCCGGCCCAGCGGCACCGAGCCGAAGATCAAGTGCTACCTCGAGGTCGTCGTCCCCGTGGAGCCGGCATCCGAGAACCCCGACCAGGTCGATGCCGTCGAGGCCGCCCGGATCTCCGCCGCCACGCGGCTCGACGCCCTCGGTGCGGACATCCGGCGGGCGGCGGGGCTGTAGGTCCGTCCATCCTCGGTCGAAGGCCCGTCGGGGGCGGACCCTGCGGTGGTCGAGGGGGCGCGCCAGCGCCAACTGCTGGTCGAGGTGCGAGGAGCGTCAGCGACGAGCCGCGAGACCCCGTACGCGGGTCGCTGCCCTGCCCCCGGGGTTGCTCCCTGGGTCACCCTCGGTTGGGTCGTGGCGGGTTCGCGCCGCAGCAGGTCCTGAATTCAGTGAAGGCGTGGTCGCTCTGGGTGCCGCCTGAGCTTCTTGGTTGCGCTCGACTCGACGGTCGCCCGCCGCTGGGGTGCTCGCTTCGGTCGGGCTTCGAGCAAGGCACCCAAGTGTCCCCGAAAAGTGGATCTGACCTGGGGAAACACTGTCGCTCGAACGTGTGTTCGACTACACTTTCACCATGCCCACCAGTTCCCTCCTCGAGGCGATCCGCGCCGCCAAGGCGCGTGAGGACGACGCAGCCCGCGAGCTGCTGATCGGGGTCGCGCAGTGGGCAGATGCGCACACCACCGGTGCGCTGATGCCGGACCTGTACGGCACCTACTCACACCCCGACGACGAGGCGTACGACGCCGCGGAGTCCGCGTGGATCCAGCGGTTCGGGATGCCCGGTGCCGACACCATGCTCGACCTCGCCGGCGCCGGCGCTCCCGAGGTCTCCGACTTCGCCGTCACCGAGCTGTCCACCGCCCTCGGCCGCACGCGCGAGTCCGGGCGCCTGCTCGTAGGTGACGCCATCGAGGCCAAGCACCGCCTCCCCCGCGTCTGGGCCCGACTCGTCGCAGGACAGGTCACCGCCTGGCGAGTACGCCGCCTCGCCCAAGCCACCCGCGGCCTCTCCGAAGCCGCAGCCGCGTTCGTCGACGCCCAGGTCGCCCACGTCATCCACACCGCCGGCCCCATCACCGTGGCCCGGCTCGTCCTCGAAGCATCCGCCCGGTTCGACCCCGAATCCACCGAGATCACCGAGTGCGACACCCGCGCCAACCTCTACTTCGACCTCGACCTCGCATCCCCCGCTACCTCGGTCGGTGCGGCCTCCGCCGTCAGTGCCGACGGACTCCTCGACCGCGCCGACGCCGAGGACCTCGAAGCAGCCATTCGGCAGATCGCCCACCAGCTGCTCCTCGACGGCTCCACCGACGACCTGGCCGTGCGCCGCGCGAAGGCCCTCGGCTACATCGCCCGCGGCCAACACCCCTTCCCCGAAGCGGACGGTGAGGCGAACCGCGACGATCAGGCGACGCAGGACCAGCGAGCCGCCCAGGACGGCCGGGCGACGCAGGATGGACGGGCGACGCAGGATGGTCGAGCAGCGAGCGCCAGCGAGCGTCGTCGAGACCGCGCGACCGACACGCCCACCGGCCCCGGCAGCAACGCCCCCAACGCCCGCACCTCCGCTCGCCGGGTCGTGGTCCTCACCGTCCACCTCTCCGACGCCGCCCTGACCGGCGCACCCCAGATCGACCCCACCACCGGCCAGCTCGGCCTCAACCTCGCCCGCCTCGACAACCACCACCAGCTCCTGACCGCCGACACGGTCCGCGAGTGGTGCCGCACACCCGGCACCCAGGTCATCGTGAAGCCCGTCATCGACCTCCACGACACCGTCGCCGTCGACTCCTACGAGGTCCCCGACCGCATCGCCACCAGGGTCAAGCTCGCCCGGACGACCTGCACCTTCCCGCACTGCCGCCGACCTGCCGAGTCCGCCGACCTCGACCACACCGTCGAGTACTCCGACACCGGCCCACCCGGGCAGACATCGACCGACAACCTCGCGCCCCTCTGCAGGCACGACCACCGCGCCAAGACCCACCCCTCACCAGCAGGCAGACCCTGGGCCGTCCGCGGACTCTCGCCAGGACACTGGATCTGGACCAGCCCCCACGGCAACCAGTTCCTCGTCCACCCCGACGGCACCACCCCACTCTGAGCACCTACACCTGAGCGCGCTCGCAGCCCGACCACCACCCCGGTGGCCGGGCTACCAGCACGCCCCAGGCCGGACAGCGCTGGCCGCGGTGCGAGCGGAGCGAGCCACGAGACCGGGATGACGGAGCAGACGGACGCGACCGAGCCGAGCTGGAGGTCCTCCTCGGCAGCAGGTGCCGGACAGGACCTCCACATCCACACCCGCAGCCCGCCGCCCCCAGACCGCAGCCCTCGGCCCGCAGCCCTCGGCCCCGAAGCATGGTCGAGCAGGCGAGCGCCAACGAGCCGTCGTCGCGACCGCGCGACCGGACCGCGCACCGCCCAGGCGCTCAGTGGGCCGTGGTCACCGAGACCCGTACCGGTCATGGCCGGCACTCACGTGGATCGGACCCAGTCGTGACCGGGTGAGACGAGGTCGAGGGCATCACGCAGCCACGACCTGGCCTCGGGGGACAGCAGGGGCGCGGCGGCGGCGAGGTCGGCCTCGTCCTTCGGGCGCCGTCCCTTGCTCTTCTGCAGGAGCTGCACCTCCGGCGCGAGCACCTGCCGCGCGGGGTCCGAGGCCGGACCGGCCAGCGACGACACCGGACGGCGCAGCCGGGCGTCGCGGCGGTAGACCCAGTCCTCGCCATCCGTGTCGTCGATCATCAGCTGCAGCGCCCACGGCGACGAGGGCGTCGGCCGGCACCAGACGTCGTGGACCCCGACCGGGAGGGTCTCCCCCACGGGCCACGGGCGCAGCGTGCCGGGCGGGTCCGCCGCGTGGACGTCCCACGAGGCGAGGGCGGAGCGGAAGGCCGCCTGGTCCCGTCGCAGCACCAGCACGTCGGTGTCCTCGTGGACCCGCGTGACCCGACCCACGAAGGCGTCGATCGCCCACCCGCCGGCCAGCCACCACGGCGCCCCGACACCAGCGAGCAGGTCCGGCAGCGCAGCAGGGTCCAGCGGCGACCAGGGCAGCTGGTGCGGTTCCACCTCAGAACCAGATGCTGGCAACGAAGAGCAGGGTCGCGGCGGGGACCAGGGCGATCGGCACCCACGCCGGCTCGCGTCGTACGACGGCGGGCGCGGCCTCACCCGCAGCGGCTCGCTTCCCGGCTCGCCCCTCGGCGGCCCGCGCGGCGCGGACGGCCTCCTGGATCCGCTCCTCCACGAAGTCGGCGTAGTCGGCACCCTGGTCGGGCTGCCAGCCCTCGCCCGGCACGGCCGTCATCGTCAGGTCCCGGGTGGTCCGCGCGCGGCGCATGGCCCGGAAGCGGGTCCGGCCGACCGCGGGGTTGGCGTAGCGCTTGTCCGCGACCGTGGCCACCAGCACCTGCTGGACCACGAGCGACTGCACCGCGGCGAGCGGGAGATGCACGGACGAGAACATCCCGCGCAGCACCAGCCACGGCCCCTCGAGCCACACGCGCGGGCGCAGGGCCGCGGCCCAGGCCAGGACGATCGCCAGCACCCCGCCGGTGCCCACGGCCGGCGGGTAGCCCTCGGGCACCAGCACCGCGAGCACGACGGCGGCCACGCCCAGGACGACCGTCACGACCGCGGTGAGCCGACCGCTCGTGGGGGCGAACTCCACCCGCTCGTGCTGGTCGTGGTCCATCGGGCTCTCCTGTGCGTGAGGGGAGGGGCAGGGCGGGCGGGCCGGGCGGCTGGGGGCCCCGCCGAAGGTTGGGGCGCAGAGCGCCGGCAACCCTATGCTGACCCAATGCCCACGATCTCCATCCAGGGAGTCGGCTGGGACCTCTCGGACGCCACCCGGTCCGATGCTGCGCTGCGCCGCTTCCTCCACGGCCTGCCGGGCGTCGACCAGGTCGGGGCCGAGGCCCGCGCCGCCGCTCTCGGCACCCGCTCGATCAAGACCACCGCGAAGGCCCAGGCCATCGACCTGGCGATCCGGATGGTCGACCTGACGACCCTCGAGGGCCAGGACACCCCGGGCAAGGTGCGCGCGCTGGCCAGCAAGGCCATGCGCCCGGACCCGACCGACCCGACGTGCCCTGCCACCGCCGCGGTCTGCGTCTACCCCGACCTGGTCGGGGTGGCCAAGGAGACCCTGACCGACGGAGGACGGCGCGACTCGGACGTCCACATCGCTGCCGTCGCCACCGCCTTCCCCTCCGGCCGCGCCGCGCTCGACATCAAGCTCGCCGACACCGCCGACGCCGTCGAGGCCGGTGCCGACGAGATCGACATGGTCATCGACCGGGGCGCGTTCCTCTCCGGCCGCTACCTCCAGGTCCTCGAGGAGATCGTCGCGGTGCGCGAGGCGTGCACCCAGGGCGAGCGCTCGGCCCACCTCAAGGTGATCTTCGAGACCGGCGAGCTGCAGACCTACGACAACGTCCGCCGCGCGAGCTGGCTGGCGATGATGGCCGGCGCCCACTTCATCAAGACCTCCACCGGCAAGGTCCAGCCCGCCGCGACCCTGCCGGTCACGATGATCATGCTCGAGGCCGTGCGCGACTTCCGCGAGGCGACCGGGCAGATGGTCGGCGTGAAGCCGGCGGGTGGCATCCGCAGCACCAAGGACGCCATCAAGTACCTCGTCATGGTCAACGAGGTCGCTGGCCCCGACTGGCTGGACCCCGACTGGTTCCGCTTCGGCGCCTCCACGCTCCTCAACGACCTGCTGATGCAGCGCACCAAGATGCGCACCGGCCGCTACAGCGGCCCCGACTACGTGACGCTCGACTGAGCCCGGGAGAACAGGCATGAGCATCTTCGAGTACGCACCCGCGCCGGAGTCCCGCGCGGTCGTCGACATCAAGGAGTCCTACGGGCTCTTCGTTAACGGTGAGTTCACGCCCGGTGGCGGCGCCTCCTTCAAGACGGTCAATCCGGCCACGGAGGAGGTGCTGGCCGAGGTCGCCGAGGCCGACGCCGCCGACGTCGACCGCGCCGTCAAGGCCGCCCGCAAGGCCCACGACAAGGTGTGGGGCCGGATGCCGGGCCGCGAGCGCGCCAAGTACCTCTACCGGATCGCCCGGATCATCCAGGAGCGCAGCCGCGAGCTCGCCGTGCTGGAGTCGATCGACAACGGCAAGCCGATCAAGGAGTCCCGCGACGTCGACGTCCCGACCGTGGCCGCGCACTTCTTCTACTACGCCGGCTGGGCGGACAAGCTGGAGCACTCCGGCTACGGCACGACCCCGATCGGCGTCGCCGGCCAGGTCATCCCGTGGAACTTCCCGCTGCTGATGCTCGCGTGGAAGGTGGCGCCCGCCCTGGCCTGCGGCAACACCGTCGTGCTCAAGCCCGCGGAGACCACGCCGCTGACCGCGCTGCTCTTCGCCGAGATCTGCCAGCAGGCCGACCTCCCGCCGGGCGTGGTCAGCATCCTCACCGGCGCCGGCGAGACCGGCCGCGCGATCGTCGAGCACCCGGGTGTCGACAAGGTCGCCTTCACCGGCTCCACCGAGGTCGGCAAGGCGATCGCCCGGGCCGTGGCCGGCACCGACAAGCGGGTGACCCTCGAGCTGGGCGGCAAGGCCGCCAACATCGTCTTCGACGACGCCCCGATGGACCAGGCGGTCGAGGGGATCGTCAACGGCATCTTCTTCAACCAGGGCCACGTCTGCTGTGCGGGCTCGCGCCTGCTGGTCCAGGAGTCGGTGGCCGAGGAAGTGCTCGAGCGGCTCAAGCGCCGGATGGGCACCCTGCGCGTCGGCGACCCCCTGGACAAGAACACCGACGTCGGCGCCATCAACTCCGCCGGGCAGCTGGCCCGCATCCGCGAGCTGTCCGACATCGGCGAGGCCGAGGGCGCCGAGCGCTGGTCGCCCCCGTGCGACCTGCCCTCCGCCGGCTACTGGTTCGCCCCGACCCTGTTCACCGGGGTCTCCCAGGCCCACCGGATTGCCCGCGAGGAGATCTTCGGCCCGGTCCTGTCGGTGCTGACCTTCCGCACGCCGTCCGAGGCGGTCGAGAAGGCCAACAACACGCCGTACGGGCTCTCGGCCGGCATCTGGACCGAGAAGGGCTCGCGCATCCTCGAGGTCGCGGGCCGGCTGCGCGCCGGTGTGGTGTGGGCCAACACGTTCAACAAGTTCGACCCGACCAGCCCCTTCGGCGGCTACAAGGAGTCCGGCTACGGCCGCGAGGGCGGCCGGCACGGGCTGGCGGCATACCTGAAGGGTGGCCAGGCATGAGCAGGATCGACGTCCGCAAGACCTACAAGCTCTTCATCGGCGGCGCCTTCCCGCGCTCGGAGTCGGGCTACTCCTACGTCGTGAACGACCACCAGGGAGCCTTCGTGGCCAACGCCGCCCTCGCCTCGCGCAAGGACGCCCGCGACGCCGTCGTCGCCGCCCGCAAGGCCTTCCCGGGTTGGTCGAGGCGCACGGCCTACAACCGGGCGCAGGTGCTCTACCGGGTCGCCGAGGTCATGGAGGACCGCCGCCCGCAGTTCGTCCAGGCCGTCCAGCAGTCCGAGGGCCTGTCGGGCGGCAAGGCCGAGGGCGTCGTGGACGCCGCGGTCGACCGGCTGGTCTGGTACGCCGGCTGGGCCGACAAGCTGGCCCAGGTCGTCGGCAACGCCAACCCGGTCGCCGGTCCGTTCTTCAACCTCTCGACCCCCGAGCCGACCGGTGTCGTGGCCGTGCTGGCCCCGCAGCGCTCCTCGCTGCTGGGTCTGGTCTCGGTGCTGGCCCCGGTCGTGGTCAGCGGCAACACCGCCGTCCTGGTCAGCTCCTACGAGCGCCCGCTCCCGGCGGTGAACCTGGCCGAGGTCCTCGCGACCAGCGACGTGCCGGGCGGCGTGGTCAACATCCTCACCGGCAGCGCGGCCACCGTCGCACCGTGGCTGGCCTCGCACATGGACGTCAACGCCATCGACCTCACCGGTGTGGCCGGTGACACCGCGCTGGCCGCCGAGCTCGAGGTCGCGGCGGCCGACAACCTCAAGCGCGTCCGTCGCGCGCCTGCGGCCGAGCCCGACTGGACCCTCGACCCGGGTTTGGAGCCGATGACGGCGTTCCTCGAGGTCAAGACGGTCTGGCACCCCATGGGGGTCTGAGCACGGTGCGCGCGCGGGTCATCGTCCTGGCCGGCCCCTCGGGGTCCGGCAAGTCCCGCCTCGCCGCCCGGCTCGGGCTGCCGGTGCTGCGGCTCGACGACTTCTACAAGGACGGCGACGACCCGACGCTGCCGCGGATCGGGCACGGCGCCAACGCGGGGATGGTCGACTGGGACCACCCCGACTCCTGGCTGCCCGAGGACGCCCTCGCGACGATGGCGGCCCTGTGCCACCAGGGCCGCGCCGAGGTGCCGGTCTACGAGATCTCGGCCAACGGCCGCTGCGGCTCTCGGCTGCTGGACCTGGCGGGCAGCCCGCTCTACGTCGCCGAGGGGATCTTCGCCCCCGACGTCGTCGCCCCGGCCCGCGAGGCCGGCATCCTCGCGGCGGCGTACTGCGTGCGCCGCTCGGCCGCGACCACCTTCGTGCTCCGGTTGGTGCGCGACCTCAAGGAGCGCCGCAAGCCGCCGCTGGTCCTGCTCACCCGGGGCCTCGGTCTGGCCCAGGCCCAGCGCGGCGTGGTCGCCGACGCCGTGGCCAAGGGCTGCACCCCCGCCTCGCCCGACGAGGTCGTGGCAGCCGTCGAGGGCCTCGGCTCCGAAGCACTGAGGTGATCGCACCGGACGGACTGCCCTGGGGCCGGCTTCGCCAGCCGGACCAGCTCTCCTGCGGTGCCGCCTCGCTCGTGGTCGCCCGGATGCTCGCCGACGAGGTGTACGCCGAGCGCGTGCTGCCCCGGTTCGCCGACGAGGTCCTCGCGACCCACCGCGACGTCGTGGGCTGGTGGCCCCGGGCGCTCGGCACGCCCCCGTGGGCACTGCTGCGCCACCTGCCGGGCCACCACCGGCTCGTCACCCGCCCGTCGTTCGACCGGGTCCTCTCCGCAGCCGCGCGCGGCCCGGTCGCGGTCTACGTCGGCAACCGGCTGCTGCCCCGCCACGTCGTGCTCGTCGTGGCCGCCGCCCCGGAGGCGTGGGTGGTCTACGACCCGGCCCGGGGCGGGCTGGTCACCGTCGACCGCGAGCAGCACACCGAGGACCGGCTGCCCTTCGGGCGCTGGCACCGTGCTTGGTGGGCGCTCGTGCCGCAGTAGCGGCGGCGACTGCTGCCTCAGCCGCCGTACCCGGTGATGAACACGATCAGCGCCCACGCCACCGGCAGCGAGACGGCCAGTCCGAGCATGATCCGGGCCAGGCCCAGGGCCGTCGCCGCGGCGTCCTCCTCCCCACGACGACCCTCGCGGACGCCCCGCACGGCCAGCAGCGCCGAGAGCGCCAGCGCGACCCCGGCGGCGCCCAGCATGAGGAGGGCGAGGACCACGTCAACCTCCCAGCGCGGCGTACCCGGGCTTGATGACCCCGTCGATCAGCGCCAGCCGCTCGTCGAAGGGCAGGAAGGCCGACTTCATGGCGTTGACGGTGAACCACCGCAGGTCGTGCGCGCCGTAGCCGAAGGCCTGCACCAGCGACCACATCTCGTCGGTCATCGAGGTGCGGCTCATCAGCCGGTTGTCGGTGTTGACGGTGATCCGGAAGCGCAGCTGCTTCAGCAGCCCGATCGGGTGCTCGGCGATCGAGGTGGCCGCGCCGGTCTGCACGTTGGAGGCAGGGCACATCTCCAGCGGGATCCGCTTGTCGCGGACGTACGCCGCCAGCCGGCCCAGCTCGACGCTGCCGTCGTCGTGGACGGTGATGTCGTCCACGATCCGCACGCCGTGGCCCAGCCGGTCGGCCCCGCACCACTGGATCGCCTGCCAGATCGACGGCAGCCCGAAGCCCTCGCCGGCGTGGATGGTGAAGTGCGAGTTCTCGCGCTGGAGGTACTCGAAGGCGTCGAGGTGCCGGGTCGGGGGGTAGCCCGCCTCCGCGCCGGCGATGTCGAAGCCGACCACGCCGCGGTCGCGCCAGGCCACGACCAGCTCGGCGATCTCCATCGACCGCGCCTGGTGCCGCATCGCGGTGAGCAGCTGGCGCACGACGATGCGTCCGCCCGCCGCCTCCTCGCCCTGCGCGAAGCCCTCGGCCACGGCCGAGACGACCTCGTCGAGGGAGAGCCCCTGCTCGACGTGCTGCTCGGGGGCGTAGCGCACCTCGGCGTAGACCACGCCGTCGGCGGCGAGGTCCTCGACGCACTCGCGCGCCACCCGCACCAGCGCCTCGCGGGTCTGCATCACCGCCACCGTGTGGGAGAAGGTCTCCAGGTAGCGCTCCAGCGACCCGGAGTCGGCGGAGTCGGCGAACCACGCCGCCAGCGAGTCCGCGTCACCCGCAGGCAGCGCGTGGCCGCACTCGGCGGCCAGCTCGAGGATCGTGGCGGGCCGCAGGCCACCGTCGAGGTGGTCGTGGAGCAGCACCTTGGGCGCCGCCCGGACCTGGTCTCGGGACAGGGCGGTAGGTTGCTCCGGCGTGGCGCTCATGGCGTCATCCAACCACCCCAGCACACCCCCACCCCCACGGAGGAGAGCCCCCCATGCGCGTGTTCACCAGCCTCGACGAGGTCGCTGCCGCAGCCGGCGAGGACATCGGTGTCTCGGAGTGGGTCGAGATCACGCAGGAGCGGGTCGACACCTTCGCCGACGCCACCGACGACCACCAGTGGATCCACGTGGACGCTGAGAAGGCGGCCGCGGGTCCCTTCGGCGGCACGATCGCCCACGGCTACCTCACGCTCTCCCTCGTCCCGTGGCTGGGCAGCAAGGTCTTCGACCTGGCCACGCCGGGGGCGAAGCTCAACTACGGCATCAACAAGGTGCGCTTCCCGAACCCCGTCCGGGTCGGCAAGCGCATCCGTGCCCACGTCGGCATCGGCGAGGTCGTCGACATCCCTGCGGGCAAGCAGATGACGCTGCGCTACACGATCGAGATCGAGGACGAGGCCAAGCCGGCCTGCGTCGCCGAGACGGTCGTCCTGCTGCTCGACGCCTGAGGCGCCGCTGGGCGGGTCAGTCGATCCGCTCGAGCACGATCGGGGACGACTCGTACGCCGTGCCGGCCGGCTCCACGTCGTACCCGCCCTCGAGGCTGGCCAGCGCCCGCTCGAAGCGCGCGGGCTCGTCGGTGAGCAGGGTGAACAGGGGCTGCCCCTCGGTGACCTCGTCACCGGGGCGGGCGTGCCACACGACGCCGGCGCCGGCCTGCACGGGGTCCTCCTTGCGGGCGCGGCCCGCGCCGAGGCGCCAGGCGGCCATGCCGACGGCCATCGCGTCGAGCCGGGTCAGGACGCCGGTGGTCGGCGCAGCGACGACGTGGGACTCCTTGGCCTCGGGCAGCGCCGCGTCGGGGTCGCCGCCCTGCGCGCGGACCATCGCCTTCCAGGCGTCCATCGCCGAGCCGTCGGCCAACTTGTCGGCGGGGTCCACGCCGTCGACCCCGGCACCGGCGAGCATCTCGCGGGCCAGGGCGACGGTGAGCTCGACGACGTCGGCGGGGCCCCCACCGGCCAGCACCTCGACCGACTCGGCCACCTCGATGGCGTTGCCGGCCGTGAGGCCGAGCGGGGTGGACATGTCGGTGAGCAGGGCCGTGGTGCGCACGCCGGCGTCGGTGCCCAGCGCGACCATCGTGCGCGCGAGCTCGCGGGCACGGTCGAGGTCCTTCATGAAGGCGCCCGTGCCGACCTTGACGTCGAGCACCAGGGCTCCGGTGCCCTCGGCGATCTTCTTGCTCATGATCGATGAGGCGATGAGCGGGATCGCCTCGACGGTGCCGGTGACGTCGCGCAGCGCGTAGAGCTTCTTGTCCGCCGGGGCCAGTCCGTCGCCCGCAGCGCAGATGACCGCGCCGACCTCCTCGAGCTGGCGCATCATCTCCTCGTTGGACAGCGCCGCGCGCCAGCCGGGGATGGCCTCGAGCTTGTCGAGGGTGCCGCCGGTGTGGCCCAGGCCGCGGCCCGACAGCTGCGGCACCGCGACGCCGCAGGCGGCGACCAGCGGGGCCAGCGGCAGGGTGATCTTGTCGCCCACGCCCCCGGTGGAGTGCTTGTCCGCCGTGGGCCGTGAGAGCGCCGAGAAGTCCATCCGCTCGCCCGAGGCGATCATCGCAGCCGTCCAGCGGGCGATCTCGCGCTGCTCCATGCCGTTGAGCAGGATCGCCATCGCCAGCGAGGACATCTGCTCGTCGGCGACGTCGCCACGGGTGTAGGCGTCGACCACCCAGTCGATCTGGCTGTCGCTCAGGCTCCCACCGTCCCGCTTGGTGGTGATGACCTCGACCGCGTCGTGCGTGCTCATGACTCCCTCTCCCCCTGTGGCTCGTCCCTCACCGGCACCCGGTGGTGCCCCCGCAGCACGAACGTGCCGCGGCTCTCCGGCTCCCCCGCCAGCGCCAGCCCCGGGAAGCGCTCCCACAGCAGCGCCACCGACTCCGCCAGCTCCATCCGGGCCAGCGGCGCACCCAGGCAGAAGTGCACCCCGACCCCGAAGGCCAGGTGCGGGTTGGGGCTCCGGGCCACGTCGAAGTCGTCGGGCCGCTCGAAGACCACGGGGTCGCGGTTGGCGGCGCCCAGCAGCGCGCTGACCTTCTGGCCCGGCTCGACCAGCACCCCGCCGGGCAGCTCGACCGGCTCGGTGGCGGTGCGCTCGAAGAGCTGGAGGGCGGAGTCGAAGCGCAGCATCTCCTCCACGCACGCGGGCACGTCCGGCCCCGGGCGCAGCCCGCGGCGCAGCATCGCGACCAGGCCGTTGCCGAAGACGTTGACCGAGGCCTCGTGGCCGGCGTTGAGCAGCAGCACGACGGCGGCCACGACCTCGTCGTCGGAGAGCTCGGTCGCCGCCAGGTCGGTCACGAGGTCGTCGGCCGGCGTGCGGCGGCGTACGGCGACCAGGTCGCGCACCAGCGCCGCGAAGTCCTCCGACGCGCGCACGGCGGCGTCGACGACGTCCTCGGCCGGCCGCGGCTCGTACATCCGCACGATCGCCTGCGACCAGTCGCGCAGGTCGCCGGCGTGGCTGGCCGGGACGCCCAGCAGCTCGGCGATGACGAGGACGGGCAGCGGCTCGGCGTAGGCCGCGACGACGTCGAAGCCCTCGCCCGACGCAGCGCCGGAGACCTCCGCGAGCAGCCCGGAGGCGAGCTCGCGGACCCGCGGCCGCAGCCGCTCGACGTGCCCGCGGCTGAAGGCCGAGGCCACGGGACGCCGCAGCCGGGTGTGCTCCGGCGGCTCGTTCTCCATCATCTGGTTGCGGTGCAGCAGGTTGAACGGCTCCAGGCGCGCCGCCGGCTCGCGGTCGGTCCACAGCCGACCCAGGCGCCGGTCGCGCTGCACGGCCGAGACCGCGGCGTGGCTGAAGGTCAGGAACGACCCGGACTGCTCGTGCCAGGCCACCGCGTGCTCGGCGCGCTCGCGCGCGAAGAACGGGTAGGGGTCGGCGACGACGGCCGGGTCGGTCAGGTCAAGCGAGGTCGTCGGGGCCGAAGGCATCCGGCAGCACCTCGCTCATCCGCCGCAGGCCGGACACGGTCATGATCTCCATGTCCGCCCCGCCGTTCTCCCACAGCAGCTGACGGCAGCGCCCGCATGGCATCACCACGACCGGGTCGGTGCCGACCTTGCCGCCCACGCACACGAAGTGCGTGAGCCGCCCGCCACCCTCGATGTGCAGCCGGCTGACCAGCCCGCACTCGGCGCACAGCGCCACGCCGTACGCCGCGTTCTCGACGTTGCAGCCGGTGACCAGGCGCCCGTCGTCGACGATCGCGGCCGCACCGACGGCGAAGGAGGAGTACGGCGCGTAGGCGCGCCGCGAGGCCTCGACGGCGTGGGTGGTGAGGGCGTCCCAGTCGAAGGTCTCGTCGGGCGCGACCGGGGTCACCCGGCACTCCCCTTGCGGTAGACCTGGCCGTCGGCCGCGGGCATGCGTAGTCGTTGCGAGGCGAAGGCCAGGACCAGCAGCGTCACGACGTACGGCGTGATGTTGACGAAGTCGCCGGGCACGACGTCGATCGCGGCGTAGACCGCGATGAGCGCGGCAGCGGCCACGAGGATGCCGACGGCCAGCGGGACCTGCTTGCGATAGAGCTGGTAGCCGGCCAGGCCGATCGCGAGCACCGCGACCGCCAGCAGCAGCGCGTGCACCGAGGTGCCGCCCTGGCGCAGGCCGAGGGTCTGGGTGTAGCCGAACAGGCCGGAGCCGGCCAGCAGGCCGCCCGGGCGCCAGTTGCCGAAGATCATCGCCGCGAGGCCGATGTAGCCGCGGCCGCCGGTCTGGCCGTCGCGGTAGTTCGACGAGGCCACCATCGCCAGGAAGCCGCCGGCGAGGCCGGCCAGGGCGCCGGAGATGAGCACCGCGACGAACTTGTAGCGCAGCACCGCCACGCCCAGGGACTCCGCGGCCGAGGGGCTCTCACCGGTCGAGCGCAGGCGCAGGCCGAAGGAGGTCCGCCACAGCACCCAGTAGGTGACGAAGAGCAGCAGGAAGGCGATCACCACGAGCCAGGACAGGTTGGTGACCAGGGCACGGGCGACGGCGGCGACCTCGGAGACGAAGAACAGGTCCTTCTCCTCGACCTCGCCGAGGGCGTCGCTGAGCGGGCCGATCGTGATCGAGCCGACGCCGGGCAGCTTCGGGGACTGGGTCGCACCGCCGCCGGGCAGGCCCACGAAGGTCAGCGAGGCGAGGTACTGCACCGCGCCCACGGCGATGATGTTGATGGCGACGCCGGAGATGATGTGGTCGACGCCGAAGACGACGGTGGCGGTGGCGTGGATGAGGCCGCCGATCATGCCGAGCACGAGGGCGCCGGCGACACCGGCCCAGGCCCCGTGGTGGTAGGCGAAGTAGCCCGCACCGAAGGTGCCGAGGACCATCATCCCCTCGAGGCCGATGTTGACCACGCCCGCGCGCTCGGACCACAGGCCGCCGAGGCCGGCGAGCATGATCGGGACGAGCGCGATGAGGGTGGCGCGGACCGTGCCGGAGGAGGCGATGTCGTCGGCGCCGGTCACGACCCGCAGGGTGGAGATGGCGAGCATGACCAGCACGGCTGCGGCCAGCCACCACAGGCGGGGCAGCCGACGCTTGCGGGCGGTCCCGGGAGCGGGGGGCGTGGGGTGGGTCGCGACGCTCATGCGCGGGCCTCCTGGTCGTCCTGGGTGGCCGGGGCGGGACGGTCGGCCGCCAGCGCGCGGGCCACGGCGTGCTGCTCGAGGCGCACGCCGTAGCGGCGCACCACCTCGTAGGAGATGACCACCGTCAAGACGATGACGCCCTGGGTGATGGCCACGATGTCCGGCGAGACGCCCACCAGGATCTGCAGCGGGTTGGACTGCTCGTCGAGGTAGGCGAAGAGCAGCGCGCCGATGGCGATGCCGATCGGGTGGTTGCGGCCCAGCAGGGCGATCGCGATGCCCGCGAAGCCCAGGCCGGACTGGAAGGTCGAGCCGTAGCTGTAGGAGTCGCCGAACAGCAGCGGCAGGCCGACGAGGCCGGCGACCGCGCCGGAGATCAGCATCGCGACGACGGTCATCTTCGTCACCGAGATGCCGCTGGCCACCGCGGCGGTGGTCGAGCGGCCGGTGGCGCGCAGGTCGAAGCCGAAGCGGGTGCGGTTGAGCACGAACCAGTAGACGAAGCCCGCCAGGGCGGCCAGGAAGATGAAGCCATAGACCTCGGTCGGGCCGTCACCGATGCTGAAGCCCGGGATCCGCGAGCCCTCGGGGATCTCCTTGGTGCCGATGTCGTTGCTGCCCTCCTCGCGCACCGCGACCCGGCGCAGGAAGTAGGCCACGAGACCGGTGGCGATGAAGTTCAGCATGATCGTGGAGATGACCTCGCTGACGCCGCGGCGGGCGCGCAGGACGCCCGCGATGCCGGCCCACGCGGCCCCGGCCAGCATCGCGGCCAGGATCGCCAGGACGGTGTTGGCGGCACCCGGCAGCCACGCCTCACCTGCGACGACGGCGGCCACGAAGGCCGCGACGCGGTACTGGCCGTCGACGCCGATGTTGAACAGGTTCATCCGGAAGCCCACCGCCACGGCCAGGCCGGAGAGGTAGAGCACGGTGGCGTTGTTGAGGATGTTGGCGATGTTGCGCTCCTCGGGGACCCCGAGGATCGTCGACCAGACCTCCCCGACCGGGTCTCCGGCCACGACCAGCACGAGGCTGGTGATGAGGAAGGCGAGCAGCAGCGCGAGCACCGGGGCGGCCAGCCCCAGGCCCAGCTTCACCAGACGTGGACCCTTCACGCGGCACCTCCCGCACCGGTCATGGCCGAGCCGAGCTGCTCGGGCGTCACGTGCGAGGGGTCGAACGAGCCGACCATCCGCCCGCGCAGGATGACCTCGATCCGGTCGGACAGGCCGATCAGCTCGTCGAGGTCGGCGGAGATCAGGAGCACCGCGAGACCCTCGCGGCGGGCCTGCTTGATGTGGCCCCAGATCGCGGCCTGGGCGCCCACGTCGACACCCCGGGTGGGGTGGGCGGCGATCAGCAGGATCGGCTCGCCGCTCATCTCGCGGCCCACGATCAGCTTCTGCTGGTTGCCGCCGGACAGGGCACGGGCGAGCGTGTCGACACCGGGGGTGCGCACGTCGTAGTCGGCGACGATCCGCTCGGTGTCGGCCCGGGCGGCCTTGCGGTCGATCAGCCCGAGGCGGGCCCAGGGCTTGCGGGTCTGGTGGCCCAGGACGCGGTTCTCCCACAGGGGCGCGTCGAGCAGGAGCCCGTGGCGGTGCCGGTCCTCGGGGATGTAGCCGATGCCGGCCTCGCGGCGGCGCCGGGTGGAGAGCTGGTCCAGGTCGACGCCGGCCAGCCGGACGCTACCCGTGGCCCCCGGACGCATGCCCATGATCGCCTCGACGAGCTCGGCCTGGCCGTTGCCCTCGACGCCGGCGATGCCCAGGACCTCGCCCGCGTGGATGTCGAAGGAGATGGCGTCCAGCAGCGGCCGGCCCTGCCCGGGACCCTCGGGGCCGGGCAGCGAGAGGTCAGCGACGTGCAGGGTCACGCGCTCGGTGACGGTCGAGGACTCCGTGGAGGGGCTGGGCAGCTCCGAGCCCACCATGAGCTCCGCGAGCTGCCGCGAGGTGACGCCGTCCGGGTCGACGGTCGCGACCGTCGTACCGCGGCGGATGACGGTGATCTCGTCGGCGACCGAGAGCACCTCGTCGAGCTTGTGGGAGATGAAGATGACCGAGAGGCCCTCGGCCTTGAGCTCGCGCAGGTTGCCGAAGAGCTCGTCGACCTCCTGCGGGACGAGCACGGCGGTGGGCTCGTCGAGGATGACGACCTTGGCGCCGCGGTAGAGCACCTTGAGGATCTCCACGCGCTGCCGGGCCCCGACACCGAGGTCCTCGACGAGGCGGTCGGGCTCGATGCCCAGGCCGTAGGCGTCGGAGATGCGCGTGATCTCGGCACGGGCTGCCGCGCCGATGCCGTGCAGCTTCTCCGCGCCCAGGACGACGTTCTCCAGGACGGTGAAGTTGTCGGCCAGCTGGAAGTGCTGGAAGACCATGCCGACGCCGTGCCGGATCGCGTCCGCGGGCGAGGACAGGGAGACCTGCTCGCCGGCGATCTCGATGGTGCCCGAGTCGGGCGCCTGGACGCCGTACAGGATCTTCATCAGCGTCGACTTGCCGGCGCCGTTCTCACCGACGATCGCGTGGATCGTCCCGCGAGCGACGTCGATGTTGATGTCGTCGTTCGCGATGACGCCCGGGAACCGTTTGCCGATCCCCCGCAGGCGCACCGCAGGTGCGACGTCTGGCACGAGAGCCCCTTCCGGTCCCCGAGGACGAGTGAGTGGCGCGGACCCTCTCCGCGCCGACGAGCACGCTATCCGACGCTCCTGTCGGGGCGGGAAGCCGCAGGCCACGCCCGCTGCGTGCGGACGTGGCCTGCGGACCGTGCGTGGTGACGCTGCGTCACCGACGGGGGATCACGGAGCGGTGGGCACCGTGATCTCGCCGTCGATGATCTGCTGCTTGAACTCGTCGAGCTGGTCCACGATGTCGTCGACGAAGCCGCCGCTCGTGGAGTAGCCGACACCGTCGACCGCGAGGTCGTAGGTGGTGACGCCCGAGGGGACCTCGCCCGCCTCGACCTCGGAGAGGTACTCGTAGACGGCGACGTTCACGTTCTTGAGCATCGAGGTCAAGATGACGTCCTGCACCGACGGGTCGGCGGTGTTGTACTGGTCGGAGTCGACACCGATCGCGAAGTTGCCCGACTCGGAGGCGGCCTCGAAGACACCGCCACCGGAACCACCGGCGGCGTGGTAGACGATGTCGGCGCCGTTGTCGAACATGCCCTGGGCGGCGGTCTTGCCCTTGGCCGGGTCGGCGAAGCCGGAGAAGTCCGGGACCTGGGTCAGGTAGGTGACGTCGACCTCGATGTCGGGGTTGACGGCCTCGGCACCGGCGACGTAGCCGGCCTCGAACTTCTGGATGAGCGGGGTCTCGACACCGCCGACGAAGCCGATCTGGTCGGTCTCGGTCTTGAGCGCGGCGGCCGCACCGACCAGGAACGAGCCCTGCTCCTCGGCGAAGACCAGGCTGGCGACGTTGTCGGCCTCGACGCTGGAGTCGTCGATGATGGCGAAGTTGACGTCCGGGTACTCCTCGGAGACCTTCGCGATCGAGGCGGCGTAGGCGAAGCCCACGGCGATGATCGGGTTGTAGCCGGCGTCGGCGAAGGTGCGCAGGCGCTCCTCGCGGGCGGACTCGGCCTCACCGTCCTCGGCCTCGGACTCCTGGGCCTCCATGCCGAACTCCTCGACCGCCTGGTCGAGACCGGCGGCGGCGGAGTCGTTGAAGGACTGGTCGCCGCGGCCACCCACGTCGTAGGCCATGCCGACCTTGACGTCGCTGGTGGCGGCGGGAGCGTCCCCGTTGTCGGTGCCCTCGTCGGCGCCGTCGTCGGAACCGCACGCGGACAGGGTGAGGGCGGCGGCCATGGCCACCGCTGCAAATCGAGCCGTCTTCCTCACGGCAACCCTCCTGGTGAGATCGTCTGCACCCCGGGGCGCGGGGCACACGGCGTCACCCTAGGGCCGCGCGGGCAGGGCGGGTGGGGCGCGGGGCGAAATAGTCCCGGTTGTTATGCGTCGGTGACCTGGCCCGCGCGGGTCGAGCGCGGCCCCCGGGCCGGGTCAGGCGCGCAGCGCCCGCCAGGCGGCCTCGGCCATCAGCCGGGCGCCGATGGCGATCGCCCGCTCGTCGACGTGCAGGTTGCCCTGGTGCAGGTCGTACGTCGGCCCACCGGGCGTGCGGGTGCCGAGGCGCATCATCGCGCCGGGCACCTGGTCGAGGTACCACCCGAAGTCCTCCCCGCCGAGGCTCTGCGGGGCCACGACCTGGCCGTCGGGGCCCAGCACCTCGGTGACGGCCTCGGCCAGGATCCGGTTGGAGAGCGACTCGTTGACCACGGGCGGGACGCCGCGCTGGTAGTCCAGGTGCGCGGTCACGCCGTAGGGGCGCACGATCTCGTGCACGACCTCGCGCACGAGCTTCTCGCAGTCGGCCCAGGCGACCGCGTCGAGGATCCTGACCGTGCCCGAGAGGAAGCCCCGGTCGGGGATGACGTTGGGCGCCGAGCCCGCCTGGATGTGGCCCCACACCACCGAGACGCCCGAGCGCGGGTCGAGGCGGCGCGAGAGGATCGCGGGCAGCTCGGTGGTGACCTTGGCCAGGGCGAAGGTGAGGTCGCCGGTCAGGTGCGGACGCGAGGTGTGGCCGCCCGAGCCCTCCAGCCGGACCTCCAGCCGGTCGGCGGCGCTGGTGAGGGGTCCCAGCCGCAGGCCGACCTGCCCGACGTCCACGCCGGGGTCGCAGTGCAGCGCGAAGACCCGCTCGACGTCGTCGAGCAGGCCCAGGCCCATGAGGTGCACCGCCCCGCCGGGCATGACCTCCTCGGCCGGCTGGAAGAACAGCCGGACCCGACCGCCCAGCTCGCCGCACGCGTGCAGGCGGGCCAGCGCGTGGGCGGCCCCGACCAGGGCGGTGGTGTGCACGTCGTGGCCGCAGGCGTGCGCGACCCCGGGGACCGTGGAGCGCCACGGGTCCTCCGACAGCTCCTCCACGGGCAGGGCGTCGAGGTCCGCCCGCAGGCCGACGGTGCGCCCGTGGGTGCCGATCTCGGCCACCAGCCCGCTGCGCGGGAGCCGCTCGATCCGCCAGCCCGCGACCTGCAGCCGGCGAGCCACCTCCTCGGTGGTGCGCGACTCCTCCCACGACAGCTCGGGGTGGGCGTGCAGGTCCCGCCGCAGGGCGACCAGCTCTCGCTCGTGCGACGCGACGGCCTGGGCGATCATGTCGGAGGGGGGCATCGGGGCGGTGGTCATGTCCTGCCCAGGGTAGTGGGCACCGACCCGGCAGAGGGGTGGGCGGCAGCACGCGCATCCCGGTCAGGCGTGGGCCGGACCCTCGGGCCCGACCCACGCCCTCCCGGCGGCAGGACCTAGCCGGCGTCCGGGGTCAGCGCCAGGACCCGACCTCCCGGAGCGGTGGGGTCGCCCATCAGGTCGGTCTCGGTCACGTAGACCGTGCCGTCGTGCAGCTCGACGTCGCCGGGGAAGGGGACCTCGGCGAAGACCGTCGGCTCCTGCAGGAACTTCTGCTCCATCACCACCGAGGCGAAGAGCATGGAGACGTACGCCGTGCCGTCCGGGCCGATCGCGAGCCCGACCGGCGAGGTCAGCCCGCCGGCGTACCTGCTCACCTCGCCGGTGGTGAGGTCGATGCGGTAGACCCCGCCGTTGGCGCCCATACGCGGGTCCTCGGGGCCCCCCGGCAGCGAGGTGACGTAGAGGTTGCCGTCCGGGCCCATCTCGACGTCGGTGGGCACGCCCTCGGCCTTGTACGTCGAGCCCTTGGCGCATCCGGGCAGGCCCATGACCTTGGCGCGGCGCTTCGTGATGCCGATCTTCACCGGGGGAAGCGTGGCCACGGTGCTGACCTCGCCGTCGGTGACGGCGAGGACCGAGTTGCCGGCCGCGTCGGCGACGTAGGTGGTCTCCCCGACGACGAGCGTGGCGTAGGGGTGCGACTCCTCGATGCCGTCGTAGGCCAAGAGCGGCCTGAGCTCCTTGTCGACCTTGCGCTTGCAGGAGCGGTCGAGGCCCTTGACGCCGTAGCGCGTCCCCCCGTCGGGATTGACCTCCTGCTCGTACGCCCAGAGGTCGGCGACCTGGACCGGCTCGCCGTTCGGCTCGAGGGTCCACAGGCCGGCGGCCGGCTCGGGGCCCATGGCGGTGGTCACGAACGTCGTGACGCCGTCCACGACCGAGACCCCGCCGACCTCGGTGCCCTCGAGGGTCACCAGGTCCTTGCGGGAGCTGCCGGGGCCGAGCTGGGTGAGGACGCCGCCGAAGTTCTGCGCGACGACGACGGTGCCGTCGCCGTCGACCGCGAGGCTGAGCGGGGAGACGAGGCCGCCGGCGACCTCGTCGGGAGTGGCGGCGACGGCGGGCGTCGTCGTGGTGGTGACGACCGCGAGCGAGGCCAGGGCGGCCGCGGCGAGACCGGACCGGGATGAGTGCTTCACGAGGACTCCTGGGGGGCTGGGTAAAGAAGTAAAGGAGTCCTGATGCTCGTCCTGTGCCGCCCTTAGCACACGGGTCCAAAGTCCCGAACGCACGACCCGTCCGGGCTGCCCCGCCTGGTGCGGCCGGGCCATCGGGCTACGCGACCGGCCGGTCCTCGTCGTACGCCGCGAGGAGCCGGTCCGCGGCCACGGTGGCCGGGAGGTCGCCGGCCAGCACCTGCGTGCTGATCTCCTCGCGCACCGCGCGGACCCCCGGCGAGGTGCGCAGCCGCTGGTCGAGCTCGTCGCGGACCATCGCCCAGGTGAACTCCAGCTGCTGCTCGGCCCGCTTGTGGGTCAGCCCGTCGGCACCGAGGTGCTCGCGGTGGGCCAGCACTCGCGCCCAGACGTCGTCGACGTCGAGGTCGTGCAGGCCCGAGCAGGTGACGACCGGCGGGGCCCACTCCCCCTTGCCGCGCACCAGGCGCAGCGCGCCGGCGAGGTCCCGGGCGGCCGCGCGGGCCTCCTGCGCCCGGTCGCCGTCGGCCTTGTTGACGGCGATGACGTCGGCGATCTCGAGGATGCCCTTCTTGATGCCCTGCAGCTGGTCACCGGTGCGGGCGAGGGTGAGGAACAGGAAGGTGTCGACCATGCCGGCGACGGTCACCTCGGACTGACCGACCCCGACCGTCTCCACCAGGATGACGTCGTACGCCGCCGCCTCGAGCACCGCCATGGCCTGCACCGTCGCGCGGGCGACCCCGCCGAGGGTGCCGGCCGACGGGGAGGGGCGGATGAACGCCTCGGGAGCGACCGACAGCCGGCCCATCCGGGTCTTGTCGCCCAGCACCGAGCCGCCGGTGCGCACGCTGGACGGGTCGACCGCCAGCACCCCCACCTTGTGGCCCTCGGCGACCAGCCGGGTGCCGAGGGACTCGATGAAGGTCGACTTCCCGACGCCGGGAACGCCGGAGATCCCGACGCGCACGACGTCGCGGCCCCCGGAGTCCTCGGCGAGCGCCGTGAGCAGCTCCCGCGCCTGCGCGCGGTGCTGCGGGCGCGAGGACTCCACCAGGGTGATCGCCTGCGAGACCGCTGCGCGCCGCTGCGCGCGGACACCCTCGACCAGGCGGGACACCTTGTCGTCCGGCTGCCCGTCGGTCCCCGAGACCTCCGACATCAGTGGCCGAGCTGGGCGCGCAGCTTGGCCAGCAGCGACAGCGCCGACTGGGCGATGACCGTGCCGGGCAGGAACACCTCGGCAGCACCCATCTCCAGCAGCGTGGGCACGTCGTCGGGCGGGATCACGCCACCGATGACGACCATGATGTCGTCCCGGCCCTGCTCGGCCAGCGCTGCGCGCAGCGCCGGGAGCAGGGTGAGGTGGCCCGCGGCCAGCGAGCTGACACCGACGATGTGCACGTCGTTGTCCACCGCCTGCTGCGCGACCTCCTCCGGCGTGGAGAACAGCGGCCCCACGTCGACGTCGAAGCCCATGTCGGCGAAGGCCGAGACGATGACCTTCTGGCCGCGGTCGTGGCCGTCCTGGCCCATCTTGGCGACGAGGATGCGCGGACGGCGGCCCTCGGCCTCCTCGAACTCCGCGGTCTCGGCGAGCACCTGCTTGACGTGCTGGGCACCCTCGCCGTCGCCGGACTCGTCGCGGAACACGCCGCTGATCGTACGGATGACGGCCTGGTGGCGGCCGTAGACCTTCTCCAGCGCCTCGGAGATCTCACCGACGGTGGCCTTGTTGCGGGCCGCGTCGACGGCCAGCGCCAGCAGGTTGCCGTCCATCCCGCTGGCCCCGGACTCGGCCGAGTGCGTGAGGGCGTCCAGCGAGCGGCGTACGGCGTCGTCGTCGCGCTCCGCGCGCAGCCGCTCGAGCTTGGCGAGCTGGCGGCGGTAGACGTCGTCGTTGTCGACGCGCAGGACGTCGAGCTTGTCCTCGGCGGCGAGCCGGAAGGTGTTGACGCCGATGACCTTCTGCGCGCCGGAGTCGATGCGCGCCTGGGTGCGGGCGGCCGCCTCCTCGATGCGCATCTTCGGGATGCCCTGCTCGATCGCCTTGGCCATGCCGCCGGCGGCCTCGGCCTCCTGGATGTGCGCCCAGGCGCGCTCCGCGAGGTCGTGGGTGAGGCGCTCGACGTAGTAGGAGCCTGCCCAGGGGTCGATGGTGCCGGTGGTGCCGGACTCCTGCTGCAGCAGCAGCTGGGTGTTGCGAGCGATCCGGGCCGAGAAGTCCGTCGGCAGCGCGATCGCCTCGTCGAGGGCGTTGGTGTGCAGCGACTGGGTGTGGCCCTGGGTCGCGGCCATCGCCTCGATGCAGGTGCGGCCCACGTTGTTGAAGACGTCCTGCGCGGTGAGGCTCCAGCCGGAGGTCTGGCTGTGGGTCCGCAGCGACAGCGACTTGGGGTTCTTCGGGTCGAACTCGCGCACCAGGCGCGACCACAGCGCGCGGGCGGCGCGCATCTTGGCGACCTCCATGAAGAAGTTCATGCCGATGGCCCAGAAGAAGCTCAGCCGCGGCGCGAACGCATCGATGTCCAGGCCGGCCTCGAGGCCGGCGCGGATGTACTCGACGCCGTCGGCGAGGGTGTAGGCCAGCTCGAGGTCGTTGGTCGCCCCGGCCTCCTGCATGTGGTAGCCGGAGATCGAGATCGAGTTGAACCGCGGCATCCGCTCGGCCGTGAACGCGAAGATGTCGGAGATGATCCGCATCGACGGCGCCGGCGGGTAGATGTAGGTGTTGCGGACCATGAACTCCTTGAGGATGTCGTTCTGGATGGTCCCGGCGAGCTGCTCGGGCTTGACGCCCTGCTCCTCGGCCGCGGCGATGTAGAGCGCCATGACCGGCAGCACGGCGCCGTTCATGGTCATCGACACCGACATCTGGTCCAGCGGGATGCCCTCGAAGAGGGTGCGGGCGTCGTAGATCGAGTCGATCGCCACGCCCGCCATGCCGACGTCGCCGCGCACGCGCGGGTGGTCGGAGTCGTAGCCGCGGTGGGTCGCGAGGTCGAAGGCGACCGAGAGGCCCTTCTGGCCGGCCGCGAGGTTGCGGCGGTAGAAGGCGTTGGACTCCTCGGCGGTGGAGAACCCGGCGTACTGGCGCACCGTCCACGGCTGGGTGGTGTACATCGTCGGGTAGGGGCCGCGCAGGAACGGGCTGAGGCCCGGGTAGGTGTCCAGGGCGTCGAGACCGGCGAGGTCCTCCGGGCCGTAGGACGTCTTGATGGCGATGCCCTCCGGCGCGGTCCACAGGTCGTGGGCCGGCGTCCCGGTCGAGGGGGCCGCGCCCCCACCGACCAACGGCAGTCCGCTGAAGCTGCTCGGAACACTCATGCGAGGGCCTCCCTCGTGCGGGTCAGGAACGCGAGGGCGTCGACGCCCATCGCGCAGGAGTCGTCGACGCTCTGCGCCTCGCCCAGGGCGTCCGGCTTGCCGGCGACGACCACGCGGGTCGCCCCGGCCTCGCGCAGCGCGGCCGCGGCGGCCGCGCCCCACTCCGCGTACGTCGGGTCGGAACCGGCCAGGCAGACGACCGCCTGGCCGGAGTACGCCGCCACCAGCTCGTCGGGGCCGGCCGTGGGGCCCGCCACGTCGACGGCGATGCCGCCGGCGGCGAGCAGATTGGAGGCGAACGTCGCGCGGGCGGTGTGCTGGGCGACCGGGCCGAGGGTGGCCAGGAAGACCCGGGCGGCGGGCGGCTCGGCGCGCATCGCCTCGAAGGCCTGCCCGTACGGGCGCACGTCCTGCCACCCGTCGTACGGCTCGCGGACGGGGAGCTCCTCGGCGAGGTTCGGGAACTCGGTGAGCCCGGTGATCGGGCGCTTGCGGGTGGCGACCTCGCGGTCGCGCTGCTCGACGGTGGCGGCGACGAGCTCGTCGAGCACCCCGGAGTCGGGCCCCTCGGGGGTGTCGAGGCGGCCGAGGACCTCCCACCCGGCGCGGGCCAGGCGGTCGGTGAGCTCCTCGACGGCGTACGCGCCCCCGGCGGGGTCGGCGACGTGGGCGACGTGCGACTCGTCGATGAGCAGGTGGTGGGTGTTGCGTGCGATCCTGCGACCGAGCGCCTCGGGACGACCGAGCGGTGCGTCGAAGGGGAGCACCGTGACGCTGTCGGCGCCGCCGACGCCGGCCGCGAACGCGGCGACGGTCGTGCGGAGCATGTTGTTGTAGGGGTCGTAGGCGCTCATCATCGGGCGGCTGGTCACGGCGTGGACCCGCGCCTCGACACCTCGCACGTCCGAGAGCTCCAGCACCCGGGCCCAGAGCCGGCGCACGGCGCGGAGCTTGGCGATGGAGGAGAACTGGTCATCGGTGACGGCCAGCCGCAGCTCCACGAGGGCAGCGGCGTCGGCGGCCGGGATGCCGCCCTGCTCCAGCACGCGCAGCACGCGGGCTCCTGCGGCCAGGACCCAGCCGAGCTCGGTGGCGTCCGAGGCGCCCCGGTCGTGCACGCGCGTGCCGTCGACGACGACGCCGAGGACCGAGCGCTCGCGGGCGAGCCGGGCGAGCGCCGTCAGCGTCGCGGCGTCGGCGGTGGCCGGTGCCCCCAGGTTGGTGCCGGCGGCGAGGTCGGTGTCGCCCGCGTGCGCCAGGAAGGCCTCGGCCACCTCGCGCGCGGCGTCGCCGGCGTCGAGCACGACGGGAGCCAGGTCGAGGAGCACCCCCTCGAGCAGGACGGCGAGGTCGGTGTCGTCGCCGGCCTGCACCCACAGGGAGGTGACGCCGCCCTCGAGGTCGACCAGGGCCGCCTCGTTGAGCTGCTTGGCGGGTCCGGCCTCGACCAGGGAGCGCACGTCCCAGTCGCCGGCCCGGGCGGGCCGGCCGGCGGTCTCGAGGCCCTCGAGCGACGCCGGGGTGCCGAGCGGGGTGATCTCGATGCCGTCGAGCGTGCGGCGGGTGAGCTTCTCCCACACCAGGGAGTCGGGGTCGTCCTCGCGCAGCCGGCGCGACTTGCGCAGCACGGCGGCGGTGGCCTTCTCCCAGTCGGCCCGGGTCCAGGCGTCGTCGGCGTGCGCGAGCTCCAGCGCACCCTCGGGTCCAGTCATGGTGCGAACCATAGGGACGCGCCGTGACGGCGGCTACAGAGTGTGACGTGTTCGATCCTCGAGGTCCACGAAGGTCGGGCCAACAGGTAAAGGTACCCTCACCTGTGCCCGCGACGGCGCTCCGAGGGGGATTTGTCACACACCCGGGGATCCTGAGACTTCGCTGAGCGCGCTACCGTGACTCCTCGTGGCAACCCCGACTCTCGTCAGAGGAGCGCGCGCTTCGCGCTCGACGATCACGCTCAAGCTCGTCATGGCCGTCAGCGGCCTCGTCTTCATCGGCTTCGTGCTGTCGCACATGTACGGCAACCTCAAGGCGTTCAGCGGCGAGCTGGCGTTCAACGAGTACGCCGAGCACCTGCGCACGCTCGGTGAGCCGCTGCTGCCCTACAGCGGCCTGCTGTGGATCATCCGGGTCGGGCTGATCGTTTCGCTCGTCGTGCACGTCGGTGCCGCCGTCGTCCTGGCCCGCCGCGCGCACGCGGCCCGCCCGGTCAAGTACGCGAACCGGAGGTACAAGAACTCCTCCTTCTCCTCGCGCACCATGCGCTGGGGCGGGCTGACGATCCTGGTCTTCCTCATCTGGCACCTGCTGAACTTCACGATCGTCAAGATCAACCCGGCCGGCGGGGAGACCAACAACCCCTACCGCCTCATGGTCGACACCTTCGACCTGTGGTGGATGACGCTGATCTACCTCGCGGCCATGGCCGCGCTGGCGCTGCACCTGCACCACGGCACCTTCAGCGCCCTGCAGACCCTCGGCTTCACCAACACCGCGGCGGCCCGCACCCGGGCCCGCGCCGCCGGTTGGGTGCTCGCCGTCGTGGTCGCCGGCGGCTTCTCGCTGGTCCCGATCTTCACCCTCCTCGGCGTCATCAGCTGACGGCCCGACCGACCCGACACCTGGAGACCACATGGCATCGAACGTCGACGTCAGCGGCAACACCGTGCTGACCTCTCCCCCGGTCCAGCAGTCCGACGACGCGCACGGCTACTACACCCCCGGTGAGCCGATCCGCGACACGAAGGCGCCCGCCGGTCCGATCAAGGACCGCTGGACCACGCACAAGATGAACAACCGGCTGGTCAACCCCGCCAACCGCCGCAAGCTCGACATCATCATCGTCGGCACCGGCCTGGCCGGCGGCGCGGCCGCCGCCACGCTCGGCGAGGCCGGCTACAACGTGAAGTCCTTCTGCTACCAGGACTCCCCGCGCCGGGCCCACTCGATCGCCGCGCAGGGCGGCATCAACGCGGCCAAGAACTACAAGGAGGACGGCGACTCCGTCTACCGCCTCTTCTACGACACCGTGAAGGGCGGCGACTACCGCTCGCGCGAGTCGAACGTCTACCGCCTCGCCGAGGTCTCGACGAACATCATCGACCAGTGCGTGGCGCAGGGCGTCCCGTTCGCGCGTGAGTACGGCGGCCTGCTCGACAACCGCTCCTTCGGCGGCGTCCAGGTCTCGCGGACCTTCTACGCCCGTGGCCAGACCGGGCAGCAGCTGCTGATCGGCGCCTACCAGGCCATGGAGCGCCAGGTCGCGGCCGGCACGGTCACCCAGTACACCCGCCACGAGATGCTCGAGCTGATCGTCGCCGACGGCAAGGCCCGCGGGATCGTGGCGCGCGACCTGGTCACCGGCGAGATCGAGACGCACCTCGCGGACGTCGTCGTGCTGGCCTCGGGCGGCTACGGCAACGTCTTCTACCTGTCCACCAACGCGATGGGCTCCAACGTCACCGCCGCGTGGCGTGCGCACCGCAAGGGCGCCTACATGGCCAACCCCTGCTACACGCAGATCCACCCGACCTGCATCCCGGTCTCCGGCGACCACCAGTCGAAGCTGACCCTGATGTCGGAGTCGCTGCGCAACGACGGCCGCATCTGGGTGCCGAAGAACCGCGAGGACTGCGACAAGGACCCGCGCGACATCCCCGAGGAGGACCGCGACTACTACCTGGAGCGGATCTACCCCTCCTTCGGCAACCTGGTCCCCCGCGACATCGCCTCCCGCCAGGCCAAGAACGTCTGCGACGAGGGTCGCGGCGTCGGGCCGATGGTCGGCGACTTCCGCCGCGGCGTCTACCTCGACTTCGCCGACGCGATCAACCGCCTCGGCGAGGACGCGGTGCGCGAGAAGTACGGCAACCTCTTCGACATGTACGAGCGGATCACGGGTGAGAACCCCTACCAGGTCCCGATGCGGATCTACCCCGCCGTGCACTACGTCATGGGTGGCCTGTGGGTCGACTACGACCTCCAGTCCAACATCGAGGGCCTCTTCGTGACCGGCGAGGCGAACTTCTCCGACCACGGCGCCAACCGCCTCGGCGCCTCGGCGCTGATGCAGGGCCTGGCCGACGGCTACTTCGTGCTGCCGAACACCATCCGCGAGTACCTCGCCGACGGTCCGTTCGCCCCGATCGACGAGTCGCACCCCGACGTCGTCGCGGCCCGCACCTCCGTCGAGGACCGGATCCAGAAGTTCCTCTCCATCAACGGCACCCGCACGGTGGACAGCTACCACAAGGAGCTGGGCAACATCATGTGGGAGTACTGCGGCATGGAGCGCTCCGAGGACGGCCTGCGCAAGGCGATCGACATGATCCGCGAGCTCAAGGCCGACTTCTGGAGCAACGTCAAGGTGCTCGGCACCGCCGACTCGCTCAACCAGAGCCTGGAGAAGGCCGGCCGCGTGGCCGACTTCCTCGAGCTCGGTGAGCTCATGTGCATCGACGCCCTCAACCGCCGCGAGTCTTGCGGCGGCCACTTCCGCGCCGAGTCCCAGACCGAGGACGGCGAGGCGCTGCGCCACGACGACGAGTTCGCCTACGTCGCGGCCTGGGAGTTCGGCGGCGAGGGCGGCCAGCCCGTGCTGCACAAGGAAGACCTCGTCTACACCGCCATCGAGATGAAGCAGCGGAGCTACAAGTGAGACTGACCCTGAAGATCTGGCGCCAGCAGAACGCTTCCGCGCCGGGTGCGATGAAGACCTACGACCTCGACGGCGTCTCGACGGACATGAGCTTCCTGGAGATGCTCGACGTCCTCAACGAGCAGCTGCAGTCCCAGGGTGAGGAGCCGGTGGCCTTCGACCACGACTGTCGCGAGGGCATCTGCGGCTCGTGCTCGCTGATGATCAACGGCCAGGCGCACGGTCCGGAGGTCACCACGACCTGCCAGCTGCACATGCGCTCGTTCAAGGACGGCGACACCATCACCGTCGAGCCGTGGCGCGCCGCAGGCTTCCCGGTGGTCAAGGACCTGGTGGTGGACCGGTCGGCCTTCGACCGGATCATCCAGGCCGGTGGGTTCATCTCCGCGAACACCGGCTCGGCCCCCGAGGCCAACTCGGTGCCCGCACCCCGCGACAAGGCCATGCGCGCCTTCGACGTGGCGACCTGCATCGGCTGCGGCGCCTGCGTGGCCTCCTGCCCCAACGGCTCGGCCTCGCTGTTCATGGGCGCGAAGATCACCCACCTCGGCGAGCTCCCGCAGGGCCAGCCCGAGCGCTACTCGCGCGTGGTCGACATGGTCGCCCAGCACGACGCCGAGGGCTTCGGCGGCTGCACCAACATCGGTGAGTGCGCTGCCGCCTGCCCCAAGGGGATCCCGCTCGACGTGATCTCCCAGCTCAACCGCGACCTGCGCGACGCGCTGCGCCAGGGACGTTGAGCCAGGGTCGCTGACCCGCACCTGATCGACCGGCCGAGCCGGGTCCACCCTCCCGGGTGGGCCCGGCTCGCTGCGTCGGGGGGCGTCAGCCGCGCGACGTGCCGCGCAGGGTGCGCCAGGCGTAGCGGGCGAAGAAGGCGGTGAGGACCAGGTTGACCACGATCAGCACGGTGTGGGCGACCCAGTAGCCCGTGGCGCGGTCCTCGCCGGCGGCGTACGCGGCCCCGAGGTTGCGGGCGAACATCGTCCAGGAGAAGACGCCCCACACGGTCACGGCGGCGAAGAACCAGCCGTCTCGTCGCTCCAGCCTCACGTCTCGTCCTTCCTGCGGCGGCTCGCCGCGACCACGCCCAGCGCCGCTGCGGCCCCGGCGGCGAAGGGCTTGACCTTCGAGGTCCTGTCCCCGGCGTCGTCCTCGGCGGCTGCGTCGCCGACGGCCGTGAAGGCCACCGCGTCCTCGCCGCTGGGCAGCGCCGGGCCCTGCACCGGGGCGACCGGCTCGAGGGCCGCCTCACGGGCGCGCGCCTCCCGGGCCTCGGGCGAGGTCCACGACCAGCAGGCGGCGTAGAGGACCAGGCGCGAGAAGTAGCTGATCCACACGAGCATGACCAGGGCGATACCGAAGGCCTGGAAGGCGGGCTGGCCCTGGGTCTGGGCGATGATGAGGCCGGCCGCCCGCTTGAGGACCTCGAAGACCACGGCCCCGAGGACCGCGCCGGAGACCAGCGAGCCGCGAGGCACGTGCTCGCCGCCGAGCAGGCGGAACATCGTGAAGAACAGCACGGCGTTGGCGGCCAGGCCGAGCGCGACGGTGAGCAGCTGGACCAGCCACGAGAGCTCCTGGTCCAGCCCCGCCCAGCCGAGGAGGTCGGTCGAGAAGCCCGCGACCAGGCCGCTCACGGCCACGGCGACCAGCAGGGTCGACCCGATGCTGACGAGCGCCACCAGGTCACGGAGCTTGCCCGCGACGAACCCGGGCTGCTCGTCCTCGGGCACCTCGAAGACGGTCGTCAGGGCCTCGCGCAGCGCCGAGATCCAGCCCAGGCCGGAGTACAGCACGCCGGCGAGTCCCACCAGACCGGCGAGACCGCTGAAGTTCCGGAAGTCCCGCAGCTGGAGCTGGCCCTCCTCCGGACCGATCATCTCGGGGAAGAGCGAGGTGATCGCCGTGCGCAGGGCATCGTCCGCGCCGTCGAGGACGGAGGACAGGAGCCCGACCGTGAAGAACGCGAGGGCCAGGACGGGGAAGAAGGAGAGGAACGCGAAGTACGTGATCGCCCCCGCCTGCTGTCCGGCGTGGGATGCGCCGTAGTGCTGCTGCATCCGCACGACGTGGTCGACCCAGCCGTGTCGCTCGCGCAGGGCCCCGAGCCGGTCCCCCACCGAGGCCATGTCAGCCGGCTCCCTCGAGGGCGTAGTCGCGGTAGGGACGCCAGCCGGTGGCCGCCTCGTGGACGTAGAGGTGGAACTGCTCGACCTCGAAGGTGCACTCGAAGCCCGCCAGCTCGGTGAAGGCCCGGTCCAGGCAGCGGGCCTCGACGTCGTGCGCGACGGTCACGTGCGGGTGGTAGGGGTAGTCGAGGTCCACGTCGAGCGGGCCCTGACGGAGGGCGTCGGCCAGCTGCTCGCAGTCGGCGATGCCCTCGGCCAGCGAGACGAAGACGACCGGCGAGACGGGGCGGAAGGTGCCGGTGCCCCGCAGGTGGACCCGGAAGGGCAGGCGCCGGCCGGCCACGCTCGCCAGGTGCTGCTCGACGACCTCCAGCTCGCCCTCGGCCAGCTCGGTGGGCGGGACGAGCGTGATGTGCGTCGGGATGAGCGAGGCCGAGGCGTCGCCGACGGACTCCCGGTAGTCCTGGAGCTGCTTGCCCCAGGGCTCCGGGATCGCGACGGCGACTCCGATCGTGGGCACCCCGCGACCCTAGCCCTCGGTGCGGGCCACGAAGCCCACCCGCTGGTAGACGTCCCTCAGGGTCCCCTCGGCGACCGAGCGGGCCTGCTCGGCGCCCTGCTTGAGCACCTCGCTGAGGTAGCGCTGGTCGTCGAGCAGCTCCAGGGTGCGCTCGCGGAAGGGCGTCACGAAGCCGACCACCACCTCGGCGAGGTCGCCCTTGAGGTCGCCGTACCCCTTGCCGGAGTACTCCTCGGCGAGGTCGCCGACCGACCGGGCAGTGAGGGCCGAGAAGATCGTCAGCAGGTTGGAGACGCCGGGCTTGGCCTCGGGGTCGAAGCGGACCTCGGAGTCGGAGTCCGTCACCGCGGAGCGGATCTTCTTGGCGCTGCGCGAGGGCTCGTCGAGCATCTCGATGATGCCGGCCGGCGAGGACGCCGACTTCGACATCTTCGAGGTCGGGTCCTGCAGGTCCCCGATCTTCGCGGTCGCCTTGAGGATGTAGGGCTCGGGCAGCCGGAAGGTCTTCTTGTAGCGGTGGTTGAAGCGCTGGGCGAGGTCGCGGGTGAGCTCGAGGTGCTGGCGCTGGTCCTCGCCGACCGGGACGTAGTGCGGGCGGTAGAGCAGGATGTCGGCGGCCTGCAGGATCGGGTAGGTGAAGAGGCCGACGCTCGCGGCACCCTCTCCCTGCTTGGCCGACTTGTCCTTGAACTGCGTCATCCGTCGCGCCTCGCCGAAGCCGGTCAGGCACTGCAGCACCCACGCCAGCTGGGCGTGCTCGGGCACCTGGGACTGGACGAAGATCGCGCTGCGCGTGGGGTCGACGCCCATCGCGAGCAGCTGCGCGGCCGCGCGCAGGGTGCGCTCGCGCAGCACCTTCGGGTCCTGCTCGACCGTGATCGCGTGCTGGTCGGCGATGAAGAAGAACGGTTGGTGGTCGCGCTGGAGGTCCACCCACTGGCGCAGGGCGCCGAGGTAGTTGCCGAAGTGGAACGAGTCGGCCGTCGGCTGGATGCCCGAGAGGACACGCGGACGGGCGCCACCGGTGGGAGCGCTGGGCACCGCCACCTCGGGCTCGGTCGTCGCTGACATGCGCGTCATTCTCCCTGACGCGCGCTCCGGTCCGCTCGCCGGGCCAGCACCAGCACCAGTAGCCCCGCGAGGCTGAGCCCGACACCCACGACCAGCGGGGCGCGGAAGCCCCAACCGGCGGCGATGACGGCCCCGCCGAGGAAGGCGCCGAGGCTGTTGCCGATGTTGAGGCTGGCGTGGCTCAGTGCCGCGCCGAGGGTCTGGGCGTGCTCCGCGGCGTCGATCAGCCGCACCTGGAAGCCCAGGGCGAGCACGGAGCCGAGGACCGTGGTGAGGAACCCGGCCACGAGGGCTGCCCAGCCGTACGGCGCCAGCACCCAGTAGAGCGCGAGGGCCGCCGCGAGCCCGACCGAGCCGATCCGCAGGCTGCGCTCGATCGACCAGTCGACCAGGCGGCCGGCCACGAGGTTGCCGACGACCATGCCCAGGCCGATGACGAGCAGGAAGACCGCGACGGCAGACTCCCCCAGCCCGCCCACCTCGGTGGTGAGCGGCGCGATGTAGGAGACGAGCGCGAAGAGGCCGCCGAAGCCGATGCCCGAGGCGCCGACGGCGTACCAGAGCTGGGGGTGGCGCAGGGCGCTGAGCTCGCGCCGGCTCGAGGCGGAGGGGTCACCGGGCGTGCTGGGGACGAACGCCAGGATCAGCACGACGGTCAGGGCGCTGACCAGCCCGACGGCGACGAAGGCGGCGCGCCAGCCCAGCTGCTGGCCCAGGATCGTCGCGGCCGGCACGCCGAGCAGGTTGGCGACCGGGATGCCCATCATCACCAGGGCCAGGGCCCGGCCTCGGCGGTGCGCCGGGACCATGCTCGCGGCGGTGAGCGCGGCCAGGCCGAAGTAGGCGCCGTGCGGGAGGCCGTCGAGGAAGCGGACGAAGGCGAGCAGGCCGTAGTGGGAGACCGCGGCGGAGAGCAGGTTGAGCAGCCCGAAGGCGGTGATGAGGGTGACCAGCAGCGCGCGCCGCGGCAGCCGGGCACCGAGCGCGGCCAGCAGCGGGGCGCCCACCACGACCCCGAGCGCGTACGCCGAGATGAGGTGCCCGGCCTGCGGGATGCTCACGTCCACGCCGTCGGCGATCTGGGGCAGCAGCCCCATCGTCACGAACTCCGTCGTGCCGATCGCGAAGCCACCGGTCGCCAGCGCGGTGACCGCGGCGGCGAACCGCAGCCGGGACACCGGGTGCTGGGCGAGCGGGGCCGCCTGGGGGACGGGCTCGGCGAGGCTGGTCATCGGTCTCCTGGACGCTTCTCGTTGTTTACCGGTACATCATGCGGGTCCGGGGCCAGAACGACACGACCCGGGGAGATGTTCCCCGGGTCGTGTCGGTGCTGGTCCGGCCGGTGGTCCGGCCGCGGCGTCAGAAGGCGGCGAGCGCCTCGTTGAGCGTCGTCGACGGGCGCATCACGGCGTCCGCCTTCTCGTCGTCGGGACGGTAGTAGCCGCCCACGTCGGCGGGGTGGCCCTGGACGCCGTTGAGCTCGCCCACGATCGTGTCCTCGGCGGCGGCCAGCTTCTCGGCCAGCGGCGCGAAGACCTCGGCCAGCGCCGGGTCGGCGGTCTGCTTCGCCAGCTCCTGGGCCCAGTACATCGCCAGGTAGAAGTGCGAGCCGCGGTTGTCGATGCCGCCGATCTTGCGGGTCGGGGACTTGTCCTCCTCCAGGAACGTCGCGGTCGCGGCGTCGAGGGTGTCGGCCAGCACCTGGGCGCCGCGGTTGTCGGCGTACCCCGCGAGGTGCTCGAAGGAGGCGGCCAGGGCGAAGAACTCACCCAGGGAGTCCCAGCGCAGGTAGTTCTCCTCCAGCAGCTGCTGGACGTGCTTGGGGGCCGAGCCGCCGGCGCCGGTCTCGAAGAGGCCGCCACCGTTCATGAGCGGGACGATGGAGAGCATCTTGGCCGACGTGCCGACCTCGAGGATCGGGAAGAGGTCGGTGTTGTAGTCACGCAGCACGTTGCCGGTGACCGAGATGGTGTCCTCGCCCTTGCGGATGCGCTCCACGGAGAACGCGCACGCCTCGGCCGGGGCCATGATCTCGATGGTCAGGCCCTCGGTGTCGTGCTCCGGGAGGTAGGCCTTGACCTTCTCGATCAGGTTGGCGTCGTGGGCGCGGGTCTCGTCGAGCCAGAAGACGGCCGGGGTCGAGGAGGCGCGGGCGCGGGTCACGGCCAGCTTGACCCAGTCGCGGATCGGCTCGTCCTTGGTCTGACAGGCGCGCCAGATGTCGCCCTCCGAGACCTGGTGGGAGGTGAGCACCTCGCCCGCGGCGTTGCGGATCTCGACGGTGCCGGCGGTGGGGATCTCGAACGTCTTGTCGTGCGAGCCGTACTCCTCGGCCTTGCGGGCCATGAGGCCGACGTTGGGCACCGAGCCCATGGTCGCCGGGTCGTAGGCGCCGTTCTTCTTGCAGTCCTCGATGACCGCGGCGTAGACGCCGGCGTAGGAGGAGTCGGGGATGACGGCGAGGCAGTCGGCCTCCTTGCCGTCGGGACCCCACATGTGGCCGCCGATGCGGATCATCGCCGGCATCGAGGCGTCGATGATGACGTCGGAGGGGACGTGCAGGTTGGTGATGCCCTTGCGGTCGTCGACCATCGCCATGCGCGGACCGTCGGCCAGGCCCTGCTTGACCGCGGCCTCGATCGCCTCGCCCTCGGGGAGGTCCTTGACCGCGGAGAGCAGCCCGCCGAGGCCGTCGTTGGGGGAGACGCCCGCCGCGGCCAGCTGCTCGCCGTACTGCTCGAAGAGCGCGGGGAAGAACGCCTGGACGGCGTGGCCGAAGATGATCGGGTCGGAGACCTTCATCATCGTGGCCTTCATGTGCAGGGAGAACAGCACGTCGTCGGCCTTGGCGCGGGCGATCTGCTCGGTGAGGAAGCGGCGCAGCGCGGCGACGTCCATGAAGGTGGCGTCGACGACCTCTCCGGCCTCGACGGCCAGGCCGTCCTTGAGGACGGTCTCGGTGCCGTCGGCGGCCTTCAGGACGATGGTGAGGGTGTCGGCCTCCGGGATGACGACCGACTGCTCGTTGGCGCGGAAGTCGTCCTTGCCCATGGTGGCGACCGAGGTCTTGGAGTCGCTGCTCCACGCGCCCATGCGGTGGGGGTACTTCTTGGCGTAGCCCTTGACCGCAGCGGGCGCGCGGCGGTCGGAGTTGCCCTCGCGCAGCACCGGGTTGACCGCGGAGCCCTTCACCTTGTCGTAGCGGGCGCGGGCGTCGCGCTCCTCGTCGGTGGTGGGGTTCTCGGGGTAGTCCGGGAGCGCGTGCCCCTTCTCCTGCAGCTCCTTGATCGCGGCCTTGAGCTGCGGCACGGAGGCGGAGATGTTGGGCAGCTTGATGATGTTGGCCTCGGGCTTGGTCGCCAGCTCGCCGAGCTCGGCCAGGGCGTCGTCGGCGAGGTCGAAGGCGGCGAGGATGCGACCCGACAGCGAGATGTCGCGGGTCTCCACCTCGACGCCGGCCTTGGCGGCGTACGCCTGGATGATCGGCAGGAAGGAGTACGTCGCCAGCAGCGGCGCCTCGTCGGTGTGGGTGTAGATGATGGTGGCCATGGTTTCCGGCGGCTCCTGGCGATCGTCGTCTGAGTTCCTGGGTTTTCTTGACGTCAAGATACCTGACGCGGGACCGGCCCAGCCTGACAGGACCCACGCACCCGCTGCTAGCGTCGCCGGGGGTCCGCTCCTGTCCCGGGCCCGCCTCGACCCTCTCTCAAGGAGACCCGCGTGACCACCACCCCGCTGAAGGTGGCCGTGACCGGCGCCGCCGGTCAGATCGGCTACAGCCTGCTCTTCCGCCTCGCCAGCGGCGCGCTCACCGCCGACCGGCCCATCGAGCTGCGCCTGCTCGAGATCACCCCCGCGCTCAAGGCGCTCGAGGGCGTGGTCATGGAGCTCGACGACTGCGCCTTCCCCGGCCTCGCGGGCATCGAGATCGGTGACGACGCCGAGAAGATCTTCGACGGCGTCAACCTCGCCCTGCTCGTCGGCGCCCGCCCGCGCGGCCCGGGCATGGAGCGCGGCGACCTGCTCTCGGCCAACGGTGCGATCTTCACCGCCCAGGGCAAGGCCCTCAACGCGGTCGCCGCGGACGACGTGCGCATCGGTGTCACCGGCAACCCCGCCAACACCAACGCCCTCATCGCGATGAAGAACGCCCCGGACATCCCGGCCGAGCGCTTCTCCGCGCTGACCCGCCTCGACCACAACCGGGCGATCTCGCAGCTGGCCGCCAAGACCGGCGCCCCCGTCACCGACATCACCAAGATGACGATCTGGGGCAACCACTCCGCCACGCAGTACCCCGACCTGTTCCACGCCGAGGTCGGCGGCCGCAACGCCGCCGAGGTCGTGGGCGACCAGGACTGGCTGGAGAACACCTTCATCCCGACCGTCGCGAAGCGCGGCGCCGCGATCATCGACGCCCGGGGCTCCTCCTCGGCCGCCTCGGCCGCCTCGGCCACCATCGACGCCGCGCGCGACTGGCTCTACGGCTCGGCCGAGGGCGACTGGGTCTCGATGGCCGTGGTCTCGAAGGGCGAGTACGGCGTGCCCGAGGGCCTCATCTCCTCCTTCCCCGTCACCACGAAGGACGGCGACTGGAGCATCGTCGAGGGCCTGGAGATCGACGACTTCTCCCGCGCGAAGATCGACGCCTCCACCGCCGAGCTCGCCGACGAGCGCTCCGCGGTCACCGAGCTCGGCCTGATCTGAGGGACCGCCCCGGGGGACTGCCGAGCAGTCACGTCCTCGGGGCCGACCGGTCACTTCTTCGCGCTCGACCGGTCACCAACCATCCACAGCACGCCCCCGCTGCCTGTTCTCCACAGGCGGCGGGGGCGTCGCTCGTGCTGCGCCCGTTCGCGCACGAGCCTGTCGGCATGTTGCTCCCGGCGCGCCCTCTCCACGTCCCGACCACGACCTGTGACGCCCTCGCCGCAGGCTGGACGCCGGACCGGCTGCACCGGGCAGTCATCCGTGGCGACGTACGTCGGGTCCTGCGCGGTGTGTACGTCGACGCGTCCGTGCCGGACTCGCTGGCCCTGCGCAGCGCAGCAGCCGCACTCGTCCTCCCGGTGCGCATGGTGGTATGCGACCGCAGCGCGTCGTGGCTCCAGGGGGTGGACCACTGGGACCCCAGGGACCTCGACGTGCCCCCGCTCCTGGACGTGGTGGCCCGTTCGGGCACCCGCACGCGTCTCGGCGGTGTGCACGGCGCTTTGAGGGCGCTGAGCGACGACGACGTGGTCGAGCTCGCGGACGGACTCCTCGTCACCAGTCCGTTGCGTACCGCGGCGGACCTCGCCTGCCAGCGTGGCCGCCTGGCCGCGGCGGCGGTCCTGGACCAGTTCGCCCGCCAGCACGGAATCACGACCGCGGACCTGCGGCAGCTGCTCCCTCGCTTCGCCGGTCGACGCGGGGTGACCCAGCTGCGCGAGCTGGTCAACGACGTGGAGCCCGGGGCCGAGTCACCACCCGAGTCCTGGGTGCGGCGGCTGGTCCTCGACCACATGCTGCCCAGGCCCGTCGCGCAGCACGTGGTGGTCGTCGAGGGCAACACGTACCGGCTGGACCTGGCCTATCCGCACCTGCGCATCGCCGTGGAGTACGACGGGGAGCAATGGCACAGCGACCCGGCCGAGCGGGCGGCAGATGCCGAGCGGCGCGCGGCGTTGGCGCGCGCGGGGTGGGTCGTCATCGTCGTACGCAAGGAGGACCTGTCGGGCGACCGGCTCGACGCATGGATCCGGCGACTCCGCGCATCGGTCACCGAGCGCCGACGCGCTCCCGCGCCGACGTACGCGCGCGGGCTGGACGCCGGCGTCCACCTGCGTCGTCGCTGGTGACCTGCCGCCGCGGAGCCGGGCCCCTGTTGATCGACTGTTGCAGCCCGAGAAAGTGACTGCTCGGCCCCGAGAAAGTGACTGCTCGGCCGTCGTCTACAGACCCGGCTGGTTGGGGATCGTGCGGGCCAGGAAGAGCAGCGTCCCGCCGAGGGCCCCGAGCAGGAGCACGTCGACGATGCGGTGGCGCACCGCGAGCATCCCGGCGTCGCGGCGCGGCAGGACCAGGCGCAGCCCGGCAGCCGCGAGCAGGGCCCCGGAGATCCAGGTGACCCCGAGGCGCCAGTCGTCGCCGAGCCAGGCCCAGGCCACCCCCAGGGCGGCCGCGGCCAGCACCCAGAGGTAGAAGAAGCCGCCGATCGTCGAGGGGTAGCGACGCCCCTCCTCCTCGGCGATCTCCTCGGCGATCTCGGAGACCGTCGGGACCGGGTCCTCGAGCTCCTCGGACGGCTGCGCCGGCTCCTCCTGGCTCACCCGGGTCACGCTACCGGGCAGCGCGCTCGGCCATGTCGACGATGTTGCTCAGCAGCATCGCGCGCGTCATCGGGCCCACGCCGCCGGGGTTGGGAGAGACCCAGCCGGCCACGTCCCACACGTCCGGCGCGACGTCGCCGGCGATCTTGCCGTCGACCCGCGAGACCCCCACGTCGAGCACGGCCGCGCCGGGCTTGACCATGTCGGCGCTGATGATGCCGGGCACGCCGGCAGCCGCCACGACGACGTCGGCCTCGCGCACGTGCTTGGCGAGGTCGCGGGTGCCGGTGTGGCACAGGGTCGCGGTCGCGTTCTCGGTACGCCGGGTCAGCAGCAGCCCCATCGGACGACCGACCGTGAGTCCGCGACCGACCACGACCACCTCGGCCCCGGCCAGCTCGATGCCGTGACGGCGCAGCAGCTCGATGCACCCGACGGGCGTGCACGGCAGGGACCCGGGCACCCCGAGGGCCAGCCGGCCCAGGGAGACCGGGTGCAGTCCGTCGACGTCCTTGTCGGGGTCGACCCGCGACAGCAGGGCGTACTCGTCCAGGCCGGTCGGCTGCTGGATGAGGAAGCCGGTGCAGCCGGGGTCGGCGTTGAGCCGGTCGATCTCGGCCTCGACCTCGGCCTGGGTGGCGGTCGCGGGCAGGTCGACGCGGATCGACTCGATGCCGATCTCGGCGCAGTCCTTGTGCTTGGCACCGACGTACCAGTGGCTGCCCGGGTCGTCGCCGACCAGGACGGTGCCGAGGCCCGGGACGATGCCCTGCTCCTTGAGCGCGGCCACCCGGACCTTCAGCTCCTCCTTGATGGCCTTGAGCGTGGCGGTGCCGTCGAGCTTCTGTGCGGTCATGGGTTCTCCTGCGTGGTTGCTGTCTGCTCGCGTCTCACTGGTGTCTCGACACGCGCGTCGCGGCTTCGTCCCTCAGCCGCGGCGCTCGCTCGACCCTTCCACCTACGAGCCCGAGCAAGCTCGGTCTCTAGTGGAAGAAGTGCCGGGTGCCGGTGAAGTACATCGTCACGCCCGCGGCCTTGCAGGCCTCGATGGTGAGCTCGTCGCGCACCGAGCCGCCGGGCTGGACGATCGCGGTCACGCCGGCGTCGATCAGCACCTGCGGGCCGTCCTCGAACGGGAAGAACGCGTCCGAGGCCGCGACCGCTCCACGAGAGCGCTCCTCCCCCTCGGCGAGGGTGTTGGCGCGCTCGACGGCGAGCTTGCAGGAGTCGACCCGGTTGACCTGGCCCATGCCGATGCCGACCGAGGCGCCGTCCTTGGCGAGCAGGATCGCGTTGGACTTGGCCGAGCGGCAGGCGCGCCAGGCGAAGGCGAGGTCGGCGAGCACCTCGTCGGAGGCGGCCTCGCCGGTGGCGAGCGTCCAGCCCGACGGGTCGTCGCCCTCGGCCTGGAAGGAGTCGCGCTCCTGCATGAGCAGCCCGCCGGAGATCGGCCGGGTCTCGACGCCGCCGCGCTCGAGGTCCTCGCAGACCAGGATGCGGATGTTCTTCTTGCCCTGGAGGACCTCGACGGCGCCGTCCTCGTAGCCCGGGGCCACGATGACCTCGGTGAACACCTCGGCGACCTGCTCGGCCATCTCCTTGGTGACCGGGCGGTTCGCTGCGATCACACCGCCGAACGCGGAGACCGGGTCGCAGGCGTGGGCGCGGCGGTGCGCCTCGGCGACGTCGGCACCGACGGCCACGCCGCACGGGTTCGCGTGCTTGATGATCGCCACGGCCGGCTGGTCGAAGTCGTACGCCGCGCGCCGGGCCGCGTCGGTGTCGACGTAGTTGTTGTAGGACATCTCCTTGCCGTGCAGCTGCTGCGCACCGGCCAGGCCCGCGGGCCCGTGGCCGGAGCGGTAGAGCGCCGCGGACTGGTGCGGGTTCTCGCCGTACCGCAGGACCGCGGACCGCTCCCAGGTGGCACCGGCCCACGCGGGGTAGCCGGCACCGTCGCTGGTGTCGGTGAGGACGTTGCCCATCCACGAGGCCACCGCCACGTCGTACGACGCGGTGTGCACGAACGCCTCGGCCGCGAGCCGCTTGCGCTGCTCGAGGGTGAAGCCACCCTCGGCCACGGCGGCCAGCACGTCGGCGTACCGCTCGGGGGAGGTCACGATGGCGACCGAGGGGTGGTTCTTGGCGGCCGCGCGGACCATCGACGGCCCGCCGATGTCGATCTGCTCGACGCACTCGTCGGGCGAGGCGCCGGACGCGACCGTCTGGGTGAACGGGTAGAGGTTGGAGACGACCAGGTCGAAGGGCTCGACCTCGAGGTCGGCCAGCTGCTGCACGTGGGAGTCCAGGCGGCGGTCGGCCAGGATGCCGGCGTGCACGCGCGGGTGGAGCGTCTTGACCCGGCCGTCGAGGCACTCGGGGAAGCCGGTGAGGTCCTCGACCTTGGTGACCGGCAGCCCGAGGCCCTCGATCAGCCCCGCCGAGCCACCGGTCGACACGAGGGTGACGCCCGCGTCGTGCAGGCCGCGGACGAGGTCCTCGAGGCCGGACTTGTCGTAGACGGAGACCAGGGCTCGCCTGATCGGGACGCGGTTCTCGCTCATGACACTCCTGCAGGGCTCTGCGTCGGACGAGGGGCACCCAGGCGGACGATGCCCCGACTTGTCACTCCCCGGTGGTCACCCACCCGCGCCAGTCGTGTGGGCGCAGACTACCGGCGCCCAGCCAGGGGGGCCTAACGGCCGGAGGGCCCGATGAGACCGCGGCGACCCTCGACCCGGAAACCCTCGCGGGCCATCCGCCCGACGGTGTCGACGAGCATCGCGCGCTCGGCCACCTTGATCCGCTCGTGGAGGCTCTCGACGTCGTCGTCGTCCTGCACCGGCACGACGGACTGGGCCAGGATCACGCCGGTGTCCACGCCCTCGTCGACGACGAAGAGCGTGCAGCCGGTGACCTTCACGCCGTACTCCAGGGCGTCGCGGGGGCCGTGCATCCCGGGGAAGGACGGCGACAGCGCGGGGTGGGTGTTGACGGTGCGGCCGCCGAAGGCCGCGAGGAACCCCGGCCCGACCAGCTTCATGAAGCCGGCCAGCACGACCAGGTCCGGCTCGAAGGCCCCGACCTTGTCGGCCAGCGCCCGGTCCCAGTGGTCGCGGGACGAGAAGTCCCCGACCCGGGCGACGAAGGTCGGCACCCCGGCGCGCTCGGCCCGGGCCAGGCCCTCGATGTCGTCGCGGTCGGCGCCGACGGCGACCACCGAGGCGCCGTACGCCGGGTCGGCGCACGCGTCCAGGAGGGCCTGGAGGTTGGTGCCGGAGCCGGAGACGAGGACGACGAGCCGTGCGGTCACGCGCCGCAGACTAGGGCCAGCGCGAGGATGTGATTGCTCGAGGGTTCGAAAGTGACGCCTCGGCGGTTCAGAACTGACTGCTCGGCGGTGCTCAGCGGGCCCGGCGGCGCTGCCAGGCGGTCATGGCGAGCGCGCCGAGCAGCCCGCCGAGGGCGAAGGTGGTCAGCGACTGCACCAGGACGTCGCCGACCAGCGGGGAGACGTCGCGCATCCGGCCCGGGCCGACGGCTCCCCCGGCGAGTGCGGTGAGGACGGTGAAGGCGACGGCGGCCAGTGCGCCGCCCACGCAGCCGCGCAGGGCGGCCTCGTCCCAGCGGGAGGTCGGCGCGGCGCGCTGGGCCAGCGCGACGGCGACGGCGGCGACCAGGGGCGGCACGGCCACCAGGGCGCTCGTCCAGCCCGGCGGGTCGCCGGCGTCCGGCAGGGCGGCGAGGATGGGGAAGACCGGCAGCGGGCCGAGCACGACCACCGAGGGGCTGACCAGGGTGCCGGCCCCGACGGTGAAGCCAGGACCGGCGAGGTAGGCGCCCGAGAACGCCACGGTGTTGGGCAGCAGCACCAGCGCGACCAGCAGCACCAGGACGGCGTCGCCGGCGCCCGAGTGGAGCTGGGACATCACGTTGAGGGCGGTGCCGAGGTCGACGACGAAGGCACCGAGCAGCAGGAGCAGGGAGACCACGAGCCACAGCCGCAGCACCAGCCGCGCCGTGCGCAGGGTGTCCAGCAGCATCGGCGGCACGCCGGCGGCCCAGATCGCGGCGCGGCCCGAGCCGGTGGCGACGGCGGCACCGCCGACCAGGGCGCAGAGCACCAGCGACCAGCCGAGCACCGGCGCGGAGTCCGGCGCGCTCGCGCGCGTGGCGGCCAGGGAGTGCGTGACGACCCCGACGACGGCGTACCCCGCGAAGAGCAGGGTGACGGCCAGCGGCACGGTCCAGTCGCGCTCGCCGTCCTCGATCCCGTCGGCGTCGGGTCCGTGCCCGGAGACGAGGTCACCGACCCGCAGGCCCGCCCGCCAGGTGCTCCAGGCGGCGAGCAGCGTCAGCCCGAGGGGTACGACGGTGAGCCGGACGCCCTCGACGGCGACCCCGGACCCGTGCGCGACCAGCCAGGTCGTGGCGCCCACGCGCATCCCGTCGCTGGGCGAGCCGTGGGAGCCGGCGTCGGCCAGGAACCAGCCGACCACGCCGAGGGCCAGGCAGACCAGCAGCGGGCCGAGCGCCGCCAGGACGCCCCCGGCGAACGCGACGGGGGCCAGCGGCAGCCGCCCGCGGGAGGGCCGGGGGCGGGACGGTCCGGTGGGGCGGGTCAGGAGGGAGGTCATGACCCGCCCATCATCACCGCCCGTGGCCGCTCACGTAGGTTGGACTCGCCATGAGCAGGGAAGAGGAGTTCGACGCGTTCTACCGGGACGCGCGTGACCGCCTGCTCGTGCAGACCTTCGCGCTGACCGGCGACGTGCGCGTGGCCCGCAGCGCCGTCCGCGACGCCTTCGTCGAGGCCTGGCACCACTGGCGCAAGGTGTCGCGGCACGCCGACCCCGAGGACTGGGTCCGTCCGCACGCCTGGCAGCACGCGCACCGTCGCCACGTCGCCCGCCCCTGGCACCGCGAGAAGGGCCTGGACCCCGAGGTCGCGGCCACCCTCGAGGCGCTCGCCAAGATCACCCACACCCAGCGCCGCGTGCTGCTGCTGACCCACCTGGCGAGCGTGCGGCTGGAGGACATGGCCCACGAGGTCGGGCTGACCGTCGAGGACACCACCCGCGAGCTGCAGACCGCCACGTCGCAGCTGGCCGTGCACCGCGGCAGCCCCACCACCGCGGTCCCGCTGCTGCTGCGCAGCCTGCTCGAGACCCCGCCCGAGGTCCGCTGGCCCCGCGCCTCGATCATCCGCCGCTCCGGCGCCACCCGGCGGCGTACCCACACCACGATCGGGGCGGTGGCCGCGGTCGCAGCCGTGGCGCTCACGGGCGCCCTGGTCTCCGACCCCGCTGGCGTGCGGCCCACGCTGGACCGGGCCACGGTGGGCACCGTCTCGGCCCCCCGCCCCACGAGCACCCCCGCTCCCGAGGACGCACAGGTGCTGCCCACCAGCGCGATGGTCCCGGTGGACCGGGTCGCCGACCTGCTGCCGGGCCGCGGCTGGGAGGAGACGCGCACCCACGACAACACCTACGGCGACGGCCTGGTCATGCCGTGCCAGCAGGCGAGGTACGCCGATCCGAGGCTCGTCGACGCGCTGGTCCGCGAGGTCCGCACGCCCCGCGGGAGCGAGCCCCGGCGCAGCGTCGTGGCGACCACGGAGGTCTCCCGCAGCGAGGCGGCCGCCCGCCGGGCCATGGGCCGTCTCGCCGAGTGGTTCGCCCGGTGCGAGGACGGCGGGCGCACCCAGCTGCTCGGGACCAGCTCCGTCGAGGGCCTCGGCGAGGAGGCCGTCCAGCTGGTCCTGCGCGACTGGGACGACCCGGTGACCACCACCGTCGTGGGCATGGCCCGCTCGGGGCGCTTCGTCGTGACGACCGCCTCCTCGGTGCGGCGGGCCAGCGTGGAGGTCCCCCGGCTCCAGGCCCAGCTGCTCGCGACGGCCGTGGCCGGCGTGTGCGGGCTCGACGGCGGCGGTCGCTGCCCCGACGACTCCCGCGCCCCGCAGCTGCGACCGCGCGACCCGCTCCCCGCGGGCGACCCGGCCACGATGCTCGTGGAGACCGACCTGCCGCCCGTCTCGGGCGTGGACGCTCCCTGGGTCGGCACCCGTCCCGGCCGCATCCGGGGCGACAACGCCGCCGCCACCCGCTGCGACCGCACGTCGTTCTCCGGCCGGGTCGGCGGCTCGCCGGTCCGCGGCGCCACCACCCGCACCTTCCTCATCCCCGAGGCCGAGCTGCCGGTCGAGTTCGGCCTGACCGAGACCGTGGGCACGCTGCCGCCGCCGCAGGCGCGCACCTTCGTCTCCGACATCCGGCGCAAGATGAGCACCTGCTCCGACCGCGACCTCGGCACCGAGGTGCTCACCGCCGCCTCCCGCGCCGGCGCCGCCGAGGAGCTCGCGGTCTGGCACGTCACCGTCGAGGTCTCCGAGACCCGGTCGGTGAAGTACTACATGGCCGTCGCGCGCTCCGGCGGCCAGGTGCTCCAGCTGGGCTTCATCCCCGCGCCCGGCGTGGAGATGGACCGTGGGGCCTTCCTCGCCCTGGCCGAGCGCGGCCTGCAGCGGCTCCGCTCCGGCGCCTGAGCCGGCCGTCCGGGCGGACGCACCCCCTCGCCGGGAAAAGTCCGCGGCGGGGCGCAACCGACCCGTCTGCTCCGGCGTACACACTGCGAGGACGGCGACGACAGCCGTCCCGGAGACGAGAGCAGGACGATGGACGAGGTCGAGTTCGACGACTTCTACACAAGTTCCTACGCCCGCGTCGTCGGTCAGGTGCACGCCATGATCGGCAGTCGCGACGAGGCCGAGGAGTGCGTGCAGGAGGCGTTCGTGCGGGCGTGGGCCCACAGGCGGTCGCTGGACCGTGCGGGCCACCCCGAGGCATGGGTGCGCACCACGGCGTACCGGTTGGCGGTCAGCCGCTGGCGGCGCGTCGTGAAGGGTCGGCGACCGGCCGACCGCGCCCTGGGCGCCGCCACCACCACGGCGCCGCCCAGCGAGGCCCACGTGGCCCTGGTGGCCGCGCTCAAGCAGCTGCCCGAGGCGCAGCGGCGCGCACTGGTGCTGCACCACCTCGCCGACCTCCCGGTCCACGAGGTGGCCCGCGAGACCGGCGTGCCCGAGGGCACCGTCAAGGCGCGGCTCTCCCGCGGCCGCGCGGCGCTCGCCGCCCTGCTCACCGACCCCACGACCGACACCCTCCCGGGAGGAGCGACCAGTGTCTGACCACGACCCCTTCGAGACCTTCAAGGCCACCATGTCCACCGACCTGCACCCCCTCCCCGCCCACGAGGTACGCCGTCGCGGTGACCGCCTGCGGCGCCGCAACACCGCCCTGGCGGTCGCCGGCGGCACCGTCGCCGCGCTCGTCGCCGTCGGCGTCCCGGTCGCCCTGACCCAGACCGGCGGGAGCACCGACGGCGACTCCGGGCTGGTCGCCACCCAGGGCCCAAGCACGGACGCCGTCGCGTGGCGCACCGACATCCCGACAGGCTTCCCCCTGGTCCGGGGGCTGCCCGCGACGAACGTCTTCTCCGGCACGCCGGTCGAGGCGCGCGAGGGCTACGAGCCCCAGGCACCCGGGCCGTGCCGCGGGGAGGCCTGGGACGTCACCGGCTCCCTCGACGTGCTGCAGGCGGTCTTCCAGGACACCGAGGGCGGCATCGACCGGTCGCTCGCCGTCTTCGCCGACGACACCGAGGCCGCCGCGCGCATCGACGCGATGGCCGAGCAGGCCGCGACCTGCCGTGACACGGAGACCACCGTGGTGCCGCTGACCAGCGACCTGGGTGAGCAGTCACTGGTCTTCGCCAACGTCTGGGACGACGGCCAGACCTACCTGCACCAGGCGGTGCGGGTCGGCAACGCGGTGCTGTACACGACCTCGTTCTCCCTCGGCGGCGGCGACCCCGCCGTCCTCGAGGACGAGCGTGAGCGGTCCCAGGACCGCGACTCCGAGGTCATCGCCGAGATGTGCGTGTTCTCCGCCGACCCCTGCTGAGCGCCTGAGCGCCCCACCCCCTGGACGCGACGACGCCCCCGGCCACCGGCCGGGGGCGTCGTGCTGATCCGTGGGATCAGAGGTTCTTCATGATCTCCCGCATGAGCTCGGCGGTCTCGGACGGCGTCTTGCCGACCTTGACCCCGGCGGCCTCGAGGGCCTCCTTCTTCGCCTGCGCGGTGCCCGAGGAGCCGGAGACGATGGCGCCGGCGTGGCCCATGGTCTTGCCCTCCGGGGCGGTGAAGCCGGCGACGTACCCGACGACAGGCTTGGTCACGTGCTCCTTGATGTAGGCCGCGGCCCGCTCCTCGGCGTCGCCGCCGATCTCGCCGATCATCACGATCGCCTTGGTCTCGGGGTCGGCCTCGAACGCCTCGAGGGCGTCGATGTGCGTGGTGCCGATGATCGGGTCACCGCCGATGCCGATGGCGGTGGTGAAGCCGAAGTCCCGCAGCTCGTACATCATCTGGTAGGTCAGCGTGCCGGACTTCGAGACCAGGCCGATGGGGCCCTTGCCCGCGATGGTGTGCGGGGTGATGCCGGCCAGCGACTCCTCCGGGCTGATGATGCCCGGGCAGTTGGGGCCGATCATCCGGGTCTTCTTGCCCTGCAGGTAGGCGAACACCTCGGCGGTGTCCTGCACCGGGACGCCCTCGGTGATGACCACCAGGAGCGGCATCTCGGCGTCGATGGCCTCGATGCAGGCGTCCTTGGTGAACGCCGGCGGCACGAAGGCGACCGAGACGTTGGCACCGGTCTCCTTCATCGCCTCCTCGACGGTGCCGAAGACCGGGAGCTCCTTGCCGTTGAGCTCGACGGTGGTGCCGGCCTTGCGGGCGTTGACGCCGCCCACGATGTCGGCGTCGGCCTGGAGCATGAGGGTGGTGTGCTTGGAGCCCATCCCACCGGTGATGCCCTGGACGATGATCTTGGAGTCCTTGTTCAGGTAGATCGTCATGTCTGGTTCTCCTCGTCTCAGGCGTTCGCCAGCTCGGCGGCCTTGTCGGCCGCGCCGTCCATGGTGTCGACCACGGTCACGAGCGGGTGCGCCAGCTCGGCCAGGATCGCGCGGCCCTGCTCGACGTTGTTGCCGTCGAGGCGGACCACCAGGGGCTTGGTCGCGTTGTCGCCGAGGATCTCCAGGGCGCCCTTGATGCCGTTGGCGACCTCGTCGCAGGCGGTGATGCCGCCGAAGACGTTGACGAACACGCTCTTGACCTGCGCGTCGTTGAGGATGACGTCGAGACCGTTGGCCATGACGGTGGCGTTGGCGCCGCCACCGATGTCCAGGAAGTTGGCCGGCTTCACGCCGCCGTGCTTCTCACCGGCGTACGCGACGACGTCGAGGGTGCTCATCACGAGACCCGCGCCGTTGCCGATGATGCCGACCTCGCCGTCGAGCTTGACGTAGTTGAGGCCGAGGTCCTTGGCCTTCGCCTCGAGCGGGTCGGCCTCCTCGCGGATCTCGAACTGCTCGTGGTCGGGGTGGCGCACCTCGGAGGCGTTCTCGTCGAGGGAGACCTTGCCGTCGAGCGCCTCGAGCTTGTCGCCCTCGAGGCGGGCCAGCGGGTTGACCTCGACGAGGGTCGCGTCCTCCTCGGTGTAGACCTTCCAGAGCTTCTGGACCATCTCGATGGCCTGGTCGCGCAGCTCGGCGGGGAACTTCGCCTCGTCGACGATCGCGGCGGCCTTCTCCGGGGTCACGCCCTCGAGGGCGTCGATGCGGATCTGGCGCACGGCCTCGGGGTTGGTCTTGGCGACCTCCTCGATCTCCACACCACCCTCGACCGAGGCGATGCAGAGGTGGCCGCGGTTGGCGCGGTCGAGCAGGAACGAGAAATAGTACTCCTCGACCGGCGGGGTCGCCGGGGTGACGAGCACCCGGTTGACGGTGAGCCCCTTGATCTCCATCCCGAGGATGTTGCTCGCGTGCTCGAAGGCCTCGTCCGCGGTCTTGGCCAGCTTGACGCCGCCGGCCTTGCCGCGACCGCCCGCCTTGACCTGCGCCTTGACCACCGTGACGCCGCCGAGCTCCTCGGCGGCGGCCTTGGCGGCCTCGGGGGTCTCGACGACGACGCCGAGCGTCGTGGCCACACCGTGCTTGGCGAAGAGCTCCTTCGCCTGGTACTCCATCAGGTCCACTGGTCCACCAGTTCCTCTGTGTCGGATCTCGGTTTGAGCGCCGGCGTCCTGGGCGCGCGTCATCGAGGCGCGCGCGACGCCCCGGGCACACTAGTCCTGCGCGGGCGTCCACGACGAGGCCCCGGGTGGTGGACGTGACCGACGTCATGTGACCGGCGGGTCACTTCGGGTCCGCCCCGAACACCGACCACCTACGCTGGCCCGGTCCAGACCAGTGGCGGCGACCACGCCAGGCGGCATAACGGTTCGGCAACGACACCCGTTGGTCCACCCCGAGGGGCGGTTTAGACCTCGGACGACCGGTCCGTTACAGTCCCTACTCGCCCGTCCCACCCCCCGGGGTGAACGCCAGCAACTCATCGGAGAGCGCACTTCATGGGTCCCACCCGAGACGACAGCCAGGCCACCGGCCCCGGCACCTCGGACGCAGTGACCCCGCGCGACGCCTACGTCGGTCGCCGCCGCGCCGCGGTCAGCGCACCCGAGCCGCGCACCGCCGAGACAACGCCGTACGTCGGTCGCCGCCGCGCCGCGGCCACCACGCTCGAGCGCCCGGCTCGCGCCGCGCAGCAGGTCTCCCAGGAGGTCGCCGAGGTCGAGCGGCAGGTGGCGGCGTACGTCGATCGCCGCCGCGCCGCGGCGCCGGACTCCTCCCCCACGACCTCCCTTGCCGCTCAGTCCGCCGACGGGCCCGACACCGCGACGATCGCCCGGGTGCTGGCCGACCTCGAGCCGGCCGACGCCTCGACCTCCTTCGCCGGCGAGGACACCGTCGTGCTCCCGCTGTCGCTCACCCGCGAGGCCGTCGCCGGCCGCCGCCGGGCCGAGCGCCGGGCCACCCGCACCGCCCTCCTGCGCCGGGTGCCCTCGGTGCCCGTGCTGGTCGGTGTCGCTGCGATGGCCGTCTCCGTCGGCGGCGTCCTCACCACCACCTCCCCGGACCTCGCCTCCGCCGGTCAGGCCCGGATCGGCTCGGTCGGCGCGCTGAGCGGCTCCGACGGCATCGGCGCGGTCCGTCCGGGCGTCGTCAGCCGCGCCAGCGACCGTGACGCCCTCGGCGACGCCGCCGGCATGGAGCTCGAGGCCCAGGTGGAGGCCCAGGCCGAGCAGCGCAACGCCGCCCTGGACAAGCTGGCCAAGGCGGCCGAGCAGCGCGCCGGCGTGCTGGCCGACAACCAGTGGGTCCTGCCGCTGGTCGGCTACCGCCTGACCGCCACCTTCGGCGAGTACGGCCTCTGGTCGAGCTACCACACGGGCCTGGACTTCGCCGCCGACACCGGCACCTCCCTGCTGGCCGTAGCCCGCGGCGTGGTGACCTCCACCGGCTACGACGGCGCCTACGGCAACAAGACCGTCCTCACGCTCGAGGACGGCACCGAGATCTGGTACGCCCACCAGACCTCGATCCTCGTCTCGGTCGGCGACGTCGTCGCCCCCGGCGACGTCATCGGCACCGTCGGCTCCACCGGCAACGTGACCGGCCCGCACCTGCACCTCGAGGTGCGCCCCGGTGGCGGCGACCCGGTCGACCCGCGGGCGGCGCTGATCGCGAATGGTGTGACTCCCTGACGGTGGTCGTCCTCGGTGACCGCGTCACCGGGTCTCGACACGCGAGTCGCGACTTCGTTCCTCAGTCGCGCCGCTCGCTCGACCACCGTCGACGAGTCCGCTGACGCGTCCTCGTCAGAGCTTCTCGACAGGCGCGTAGCGCAGCAGCAGCCGCTTGACCCCGTCGCTGCCGAAGTCGATGGAGGCGACGGCCCGCTCGGCCTCCCCCTCGACCGAGACGACGGTGCCGAGCCCGAAGGAGTCGTGGGTGACCCGGTCACCCGGGGCCAGCGACGGCACGGCCCGGTCGGCCCGCTTGGACTTCGCGGCGGCGTCGGCCCGCGCCGCGGCGGCCGAGAAGTTGCGGCGACCCGACGCCGTGGGCGCCCCCGAGCCCCAGGACCCGGACGGCCCGGAGGAGCCGGACAGGTCCGGGCGCGACCAGCTGGTCTGCGCGGCCTCGGTGCGGCGCCAGTCGACGAGGTCGACCGGCATCTCGTCGAGGAAGCGGGAGGCCGGGTTGTGCGACGGCGCTCCCCAGGCCGAGCGCACGACGGCGCGGGAGAGGTAGAGCCGCTCGCGGGCCCGGGTGACACCGACGTACGCCAGGCGCCGCTCCTCCTCCAGCTCGGTCTGGTCGCCGAGGGCACGGGAGTGCGGGAAGACGCCGTCCTCGAGACCGGTCAGGAAGACCGTGGGGAACTCCAGTCCCTTGGCGGTGTGCAGGGTCATCAGCGTGACGACCCCGACGTCCTCGCCCTCCGGGTCGTCGGGGATCTGGTCGGTGTCGGCGACCAGCGCCACCCGCTCCAGGAAGTCGGTCAGCCCGGGCTGCACCAGCCCGGCGTCGACGTCGGCGGGGTCCGCCGAGGGCCCGGCCTGCGGGTCCTCGGCGAACTCGCGCGCCACGGCCACCAGCTCGGCGAGGTTCTCCAGACGGGTGGCGTCCTGCGGGTCGTCGGACTCCTCCAGCGCCGCGAGGTAGCCCGAGCGCTCGAGGGTGGTCTCGAGCACCACGTCGGCGCGCTCCCCGGCCTCCACCATCGACTGCAGCTCCTGCACCAGGTCGACGAAGCCCTGGATGCACGTGAGCGAGCGGGTCGCCAGGCCGGGCGCGTTGCGCGCCTCCTGCAGGGCGGCCCAGAACGAGATCCGCTCGCGCTCGGCGTACGCCGTCACGCAGGCGACCGCTCGGTCGCCGATGCCGCGCTTGGGGGTGTTGAGGATGCGGCGCAGCGAGACCTGGTCCTCGGGGTTGGCGAGCATCCGCAGGTAGGCCAGCGCGTCGCGCACCTCGCGCCGCTCGTAGAACCGCACGCCGCCCACGACCTTGTAGGGCTGCCCGGTGCGGATGAACACCTCCTCGAAGACCCGCGACTGGGCGTTGGTGCGGTAGAACACCGCCACGTCGCCGGGCCGTGCGCCGCCGTCGACCAGGGTGTCGATCTCCCCCGAGACGAAGCGCGCCTCGTCGCGCTCGTCGTCGGCGACGTACCCCACGATCCGGGCACCGTCGCCGGCGTCGGACCACAACCGCTTGGGCTTGCGGCCCTTGTTGTGGCCGATGACCGCGTTGGCCGCGGTGAGGATGGTCTGGGTCGAGCGGTAGTTCTGCTCCAGCAGGATCGTCTGCGCGTCGGGGAAGTCCTGCTCGAAGTCGAGGATGTTGCGGATGTTGGCGCCGCGGAAGGCGTAGATCGACTGGTCGGCATCACCGACGACCATGAGCTCGGCCGGCGGCACCCGCTCCGCGGCGGGCCCGCCGTCCGCGACCGGCTCCTCCAGCGGGTCGGCGCAGAGGCTGTGGATCAGGGCGTACTGCGCGTGGTTGGTGTCCTGGTACTCGTCGACCAGCACGTGCCGGAAGCGGCGGCGGTAGGTCTCCTTGATCTCCGGGAACGCCTCGAAGAGGTGCACCGTCGTCATGATCAGGTCGTCGAAGTCCAGCGCGTTGGCCTCGCGCAGGCGTCGCTGGTAGAGCGAGTACGCCGCGGCGTAGGTCTCCTCGAGCTTGTTCCTGGCGTCCGCGGTGGCCTGCTCGTGGTCGCGCAGCTCGTTCTTCTGGTTGCTCACCCAGTGCAGCAGCGCGCCCGGCTGGAACTTCTTGGTGTCGAGGTCGAGGTCCTGGGCCACGAGCGTCATCAGCCGCTTCTGGTCCTGGGCGTCGTAGATGGAGAAGTTGGACTTCCAGGTGCCGCCCTCGCGCTCCAGGGCCGTGATCTCCTTGCGCAGGATCCGCACGCAGGCGGAGTGGAACGTCGAGACCCACATGATCCGCGCGCGCCGCCCCACGAGCTCCTCGACCCGCTCCTTCATCTCGGCCGCGGCCTTGTTGGTGAAGGTGATCGCCAGGATCGAGCCCGGGTGCGCCCCGCGCTCGGAGATGGTCCACGCGATGCGCCGGGTCAGGACGCGGGTCTTGCCGGAGCCGGCTCCGGCGACCACCAGCAGCGGGGCACCCTCGTGCACCACCGCCGCGCGCTGGGGGTCGTTCAGCCCCTCGAGCAGCACCTCCCGGGAGGGTCCTCCGCGGGCCGCTCGAACGGGCAGGTCGAGGTCGGGGAGGTCCAGGGTCGCGGGGGCGTCATCCATGCTGTCGCCAGCCTACGTCCGCCCGTCGACAGCGCCTGCCGCGGGCCGGACCACCCGGGCGTCAGACCCAGGCGTGCGCCGGGGACCAGAACACCGCGAGCGCGACGTTGAGGACCGACAGCGCGAGGATGCCGGCCCACAGACCCTGCGGGATGCTGGGCTTGCGCAGGTTGGCCATGACCAGCACCAGCACCACCAGCGCGACGACCAGCTTGACCGCGACCTTGGTGTTGTTCGGCTCCTGGTCCCCTGCCGACAGGATGCCGACCAGCGCGAGACCGGTGAGGAAGGCGGTGCCGGCACCGTCGCGCATGGCGGCGTTGACACGCTTCTCCCCGGTGCCGGCCTGGGCCAGCAGGCCACCGATGAGCGCGGCGAAGCCGAGCACGTGCAGGAAGAGCAGGATCAGGCGCAGGGTCTCCACGCGCTGATCGTAGCCAGCGCGACCGCGCCGGGTGCGGCAGCATGGCCGCGTGCGCGCCGTGACCTGCCAGGCAGGGGACCTGTCCGTCGTCGACCTCCCGGAGCCGGAGCCCGGCCCGGGGCAGGTGGTGCTGAGGGTGCGGCGCACCGGCATCTGCGGCTCGGACCTGCACGCGCGGCACCACGCCGACGAGCTGGCCGCGGTGATGTCGGAGCTGGACTACCACCACAGCATCAGCTCGGGGACCGCCACGGTGCTGGGCCACGAGCTGTGCGGCGAGGTGCTGGCCCACGGCCGCGGCACCGCCCGGGCCTTCCCCGAGGGCACCCGCGTCGCGGTCTTCCCGCTGCTGCGCACCTCCTCGGGCGTGCACCCCCTGGGCCTCTCCCCCGAGGCACCGGGAGGGTACGCCGAGCAGGTGCTCGTCGAGGCCTCGATGCTGCACCGGGTGCCGGACGGACTCGACGACGACCTGGCCGCCCTCACCGAGCCGATGGCGGTGGCCCACCACGCGGTCCGCCGCTCCGGGGCCGGTCGCCGCGACACCGCGATCGTGCTGGGCTGCGGTCCGGTCGGGCTGGCGGTCGTGCTGCTCCTCAAGGCGCGCGGCGTGCGCACCGTCGTGGCCAGCGACCTCTCCGCCGCCCGGCGCGAGCTGGCGCGGGCGTGCGGGGCCGATGTCGTGGTCGACCCCCGCGAGGAGTCGCCGTGGACCGCGGCCCCGGGCCGGGGCTGGCGCAGCACCGCGCCGGAGCTGCTCGACTTCGCGGTCTCGACCATGGAGCGGCTGCGCCGGGTCCCCGGCTGGCACCACGTCAACCGTGCGGCCGAGCTCGTCGGGGCCGCCGACCAGCCCGCTCCCGTGGTCTTCGAGTGCGTCGGCGTACCCGGGATGCTGGACCAGGTCATGGCGCAGGCGCCGCTGGCCAGCCGCGTCGTGGTCGTCGGGGTCTGCATGAGCGAGGACCGGGTGAGGCCCTCGCTCGCGGTCAACAAGGAGCTCGACCTGCGCTTCGTCCTGGGCTACACCCCGCTGGAGTTCCGCGACACACTGCACCTGCTGGCGTCGGGTCGCGTGGATCCCTCTCCGCTGCTCACCGGCACCGTCGGGCTCGAGGGCGTCGAGGCAGCCTTCGAGGCGCTGGGCTCCCCCGAGGAGCACGCCAAGATCCTCATCGACCCGACGCTCCCGGGCGCGGGGATCACCCCGCGCTGATCAGGCGTCGGTGAGCGGGCGGTCGCGGGTGCCGGTCAGCTGCTCGATGACGAAGAGCACCAGGCCCACGGCGACCAGGCCTGCGCACCACAGCAGCGAGGTCGGGTCGTCGTAGATCGTCCACACGAGGATCGCGGCGTTGCCGACCAGGCCGGCCACCAGCAGCGCCGTGTTGGCGCGGAAGGTGCGGTGGTCCTCGTCCTGGCCGCGCAGCCGCAGCGCGGAGACGATGACCAGGGCGTAGATGAAGAGCAGGAAGAGCACCGTCACGGTCGCCAGCCGGCCGACCAGGTCGAGCCCGGCGCCCGACTCGGTCACGAGCGTGCCGATGACCAGCAGGGCGACGACGACGACGGCGCTGAAGACCAGTCCGACCCAGGGGCTGCGGCGCGAGGAGTGCAGGCGGCCGAAGGCGTCGGGGACGATGTCCTCGCGGGCCATGCCGTAGAGGATGCGCGGCTGGGTGACCACCGCGACCAGGGTCGTGTTGAAGATGGCCACCATTGCGATGACCGAGAAGACCGTGCCGAGCAGACCCGTGTCGACGGGCAGGATGCCGGACTTCACGACCTCGAGCAGGGCCGCGTCGGAGTTCGCGAGGTCGCCGGTGGACACGGTGAGCGCCGCGGCGATGGAGACGAGGACGTAGACGACCCCGGCCACCGCCATGCCGCCGATGAGCGAGCGGGGGAACGACCGGTGCGGGTCGAGGGTCTCCTCGGCCACGTTGGCGGTGTTCTCGAAGCCGGTCATCGCGAAGAACGACAGCGCCACGCCGGCCAGGATCGCCAGCGCGGGGTTCCCCTCGGCGCTGAACTCCACCAGGCGCCCGAAGTCGGCGTCGCCGGAAGCCACGTGCCACACGCCGATGACCATGATGATCAGCAGACCGGTCACCTCGACGAAGGTCATGAGCATGTTGACCACGACCGACTCGGTGATGCCGATGAAGTTGATGACCGTGAGCACCAGCACGAAGCCGATGGTCACCAGCAGGGCCGGCGGTGCGGACCAGATCTCGGCGAAGTACTGCGCGAAGCCGGTGGCCAGCGACCCCGCCGCGGCGAAGCTGGCGGAGAGGAAGGAGACCGTCACCAGGAAGGTCAGGGCGCGGCTGCCGAAGGCCTTGTTGACGTAGAGCGCCGCACCGGCGGCCCGGGGGTACTTCGTGACGAGCTCGGCGTACGCCGACCCCGTGATCGCCGCGATCGTCACGCCCACCGCGAAGGCGATCCAGAACGCCCCTCCGACGGCCGCAGCGACCAGGCCGATGAGCACGTAGATGCCCGAGCCCAGCACGTCGCCGAGCGTGTAGAAGAACAGCTGCCTGCCGGTGATGGACCGGGTCAGCTCGTGGTCCGGGTCGTCGGACTGCGTGGTGACCGGGCCCTCGGCCATGGCGTCGGTGCTCATGGGGGGCCACCTACCCGGCGTACGTCGGTGCTCAACCACCCACGGGGGTGGGCCCCGTCATGTGCGAGTGTCGGGCAACGGGCGGCCCGGACTCAGAGCAGGCGGCGGTCCGAGGCCCAGCGGGTGAGCTCGTGGCGCGAGGAGAGCTGCAGCTTGCGCAGCACCGAGGACATGTGGGTCTCGACGGTCTTGATGGAGATGAACAGCTCCTTGGCGACCTCCTTGTAGGCGTAGCCGCGGGCGATCAGGCGCATCACCTCCCGCTCGCGCTCGGTGAGGCGGTCGAGGTCCTCGTCGACCGCCGCGACCTCGATGGAACCGGCGAAGGCATCGAGGACGAAGCCGGCCAGCCGCGGGCTGAAGACCGCGTCCCCGTCGGCCACCCGCCGGATCGCCGAGACCAGCTCGGGGCCGGTGATCGTCTTGGTGACGTAGCCCCTCGCCCCGCCGCGGATCGCGCCGATGACGTCCTCGGCGGCGTCGCTGACGCTGAGCGCGAGGTAGCGCGGTGACCCGGGCGTCGCGGCACCGGCCGAGGCGGACGTCCTGCGCATGACCTCGACCCCGCCGCCGCCGGGCAGGTGCACGTCGAGCAGGACCACGTCAGGGGCGTGCTGGGCGATCGCGGCGACCGCGCTGTCGACGTCGGCGGCCTCGGCCAGCACCTCGACCTCCGCAGCCCCCACCGCGACCAGCTCGGCGCGCACCCCCGCACGGAACATGGCGTGGTCGTCGACGACCACGACGCGGACGGGCCTGGGGTGCTCGGTCACGGGCTCTCCTCGGGTGGCGTCTGCTCGGGTGTGCGGGGCAGGTGCAGGCGCACCTCGGTGCCCTCGCCCGGGGCGGTGCGGATCTCGGCGCGACCGCCGTGGCGGAGCATCCGGTCGATGATGCTGCCACGGACCCCGAGCCGGTCCGCGGGCACCGCGCCCAGGTCGAACCCGGTGCCGCGGTCGCGGACGAAGACCTCGACCGCGGCGGGCCCGACCTCGGCGTACACGTCCACGCGGCCGGTGCCAGCGTGCTTGGCGGCGTTGGTGAGGGCCTCGCGGGTGGCGGCGACGAGCGGTCGCAGCGGCTCCTCGAGGGGGCAGTCCCCCACCGCGACGACGTCGATGCCGACCCCGTGGGCGTCCTCGACCTCGGCGGCGGCCGCCCGCAGCGCACCGGCGAGGCTGGTGGCGCCGGCGGCCTCGCCCTCGAAGAGCCACGAGCGCAGGTCCCGCTCCTGGGCGCGGGCGAGCCGCGCGACCGTGGGGGCGTCGTCGGCGGCCTTCTGGATCAGGGCGAGGGTCTGCAGCACGGAGTCGTGCAGGTGGGCGGCGACGTCGGCCCGTTCCTGGGAGCGGATGCGGGCCTCGCGCTCCGCGCTCAGCTCGCCGGCCAGGCGGTAGACCCACGGACCCACCACGACGGCCAGGGCGGCGATGCCCAGCAGCGCCGCCACCAGGACGCCCTGTGCCTGGCCGTCCCCGCCGGAGTCGAAGCCGACGATGAAGACCGCGGAGACGAGCAGCGCGGCCCCCGCGGCGACCCGGAGGTACGCCGCCCAGCCGCCCGGACCCATCAGCACCCGCAGCGGGTCGACCCGGCCGGTGGAGTCCAGCCAGCGCTCGCGCTGGGCCTCGTCCGCCTGCCGCCACAGCAGGGCCACCCCCGCCAGGCCGATGGCCACGGGCCAGAAGACCGCGCCGCGACCGAGGGTCGCCTCGAGCAGCAGCACCGCCCCCAGGCCCAGCGCCGCGAGGGCGACGACCGGGCCGAGGTCCTGGAGGCGGCGGGTGCGGCCGGGGCGGCGCCCGCCGCGGGTGGCGCTGGCCAGGCCGGGCGCCTCCTCGTGCGGGCGCGGGTCGGCCGGCAGGACCAGCCAGAGGCCGGCGTACATCGCCACGCCCATGCCGCCGAGCAGCGCCGCGACGAGGAACGCCACGCGCACCCACAGGACCGGCACGGCCAGGTGGGTCGCGAGTCCGGCGCAGACCCCGCCGAGCACGGGCTCGCGGGTGTCGCGGTAGGCCTTGCGGGGCATCGGGCTGGTCTGGGTCATGGCTCCCCTCGTCGTCGGTCCATCGTCACACAGCGGGGGCGCGCGGCGGGGCCGTCCGACCCCTGGCCCGACCCCGGTCCGACCCCGACCCGGGACCAGGGTCGACCCCGATGGTGCGCGGGCCGGCGGAGGTCCAGGCTGGTGCCATGACCGAGACACCCCTGCCCCCGGCCCCCGGCTCCGAGGGGCCCCGCTCCGACGGGCCGCGCACGACGGCCGAGGAGGCCCGGGACCTGGGCCGGATCCGGCGCTCCACCACCGACCGGAAGGTCGCCGGCGTCGCCGGCGGGCTGGGGCGCCACCTCGACGTGGACCCGCTGCTGCTGCGCGTCGCCTTCGTCGTGCTGACGTTCTTCGGCGGCGCCGGCCTCATCGTGTACGCCGCGGGCTGGCTGCTCGTGCCCGAGGACGACGGCAGCGAGGCGGCGGTCCGGCTCGAGGACCGCACCCGCGGGGTGGTGCTGGCCGTGGTCGGTGTCATCGCCGGGATCTCGGTCGTCGCCGAGCTCGCGGGCAACGCGTGGGGCCCGTGGTTCCCGTGGCAGCTGGTGGTCGTGGCGGTGGTGGCGGCCGTGCTGCTGAGCCGCAGGGACGGGGGCTACCCGGCACCGACGCAGCCGGTCGGCCGATCGGCTGCTCCGGCGGGCGGCCCGGTGGGCGGCCCTGCGGGGACGGCCGGCCCGGCCTGGGGACCGCCCCCGGCACCCGTGCCGGTGGTGCGCGACCCGCGCCGCCGCGGCCCGCTGCTGCTGTGGACGACGCTGGCGCTGGTGGCGATCGCGGAGGGCATCCTGATGTCCGTCGACCTCTCGGGCGTGGCCGTCGCCGACGGCGCCTACCCGGCGCTGGCGCTCGGCATCATCGGTGCCGCCCTGGTGCTCGGCGCGTTCTTCGGTCGCGGCGGGGGGCTGGTGCTGGTGGGCCTGCTCGTGGTGCCGGTGCTGCTCATCAGCACCCTGGAGGACCGGATCGGTGGCGACCCGCTGCGCGAGACCCCCGACACCGCGGCGTCGGTGGACCCGGAGTACCGCATGGGCGTGGGCGAGCTGGTCCTCGACCTGACCGAGGTCGCGGACCTCGAGGAGCTGGACGGCCGGGTCCTCGACATCGCCGTGCAGGTGGGGCGGATCGAGGTGGTGGTCCCGGAGGAGGGGCTCACCGTCGAGGCCTCGGCCCGGATCGGCGGGCCCGGCGAGATCACGGTGTTCGGCGAGGAGCGCGGCGGGATCGAGACCCTGGTGCGCGAGGACCACGACGGCGGCCCGGGCAGCCCGGTGCTGGTGCTCGACGCCGAGAGCAACCTGGGCGAGATCGTGGTGAGGACGCAGTGAGCGGGCCGGGCGACCACACGACGTACGACGGCACGACCCGCGGCGAGGAGCAGACGGTGACGGATCAGACGGTGGCGAGGCAGCAGCGCGACGGACGCCCCGGCCTGTGGGCCGCGGGCCGCCACCCGGTCAACACCGGGCACCTGGTGATGGGGCTGGCCTTCCTCGGGATGGTCGGCATCTGGGCCCTGGTGGCCAGTGGGGTCGCGGACGCCGAGGACCTGCGCTGGCTCAGCCCGCTGCCGTGGCTGCTGGCCGGGGCCGGCGGGCTCGTCGCCGCCACCGTCTCCAGCGCCTCCCGGCGCGACCGCTGGCGCGACTGAGGCCGGACGGGCAGGACTTCCACCAAGGAGCTGCCGCTCGGCCTCACGCAGGGACGTCGGCGGGGCGCTCGTCCCGGGCGGCCACGCAGGTCGCGGGGTGGTCGGTGATGAGCCCCTCGACGCCCAGGTCGAGGAGCAGGGCGGCGTAGCCGCGGAGGTCTCCGTGGCCGGAGCGGTCGTGGCCGCGGTACGGACGCGGGAGGAAGCGGTCCTCCGCGCGGAGCGTCCAGGTCCGCACCTCCAGGCCGCGGCGGTGGGCGCGGTCCACCAGTCCCGTGGGCACGACCCGGTCACCGAGGTCGCGTGCCAGCAGCGAGTGCCGCGGACCCAGTCCGGTCGCGTAGTCGGCGATGGCGGCCAGCCCGCGCGGGGAGACCAGGTCGGCGAAGGTGCGCGGGTCGCCCGCGGCCGCGAGGTCGGCCGGGCGGGTGCGCAGGTCGTCGACCAGCTGGACGAGCGGCACCCGGGTCCGACCGGCGAGCGAGGCGAGGGCGGTCGGCTCGAAGCCCATGACGCTCACCGGGGAGTCGGGACGGTCCAGCCCGTGGCGGCGCAGGTCGGCCAGGAGCGGGTCGGTGGGGTCCAGGCCCCGCGCCGCGGAGCGGGCCACGTCCTTGAGCTCGACGAGCACCCCCACCTCGCGACCGCGCGAACGCGAGCCCTCCGCGACCAGCCCCAGGACCTCGTCCAGGGTCGGGACCGCCAGCAGGCCGTCGTACGCACCCGAGGCGGGGCGCTGGAGCGGCCACCGCTCGCGGGCCCGGAGCAGCCGGACCTGCTCGAGCGTCAGGTCCTCCACGAACCAGCCCTGCACCCGTCGCCCGGCGACCACGCGCTCGCTGCGGAGGTGCTCCAGCCCGGCGCGCCGCGCCACGTCGGTGGTGGCCGACAGCTCGCTCTCGTGCCGGGCGACGAGGACGCCGTCGGCGGTGCTGACGACGTCGACCTCGATCGCGTCGGCACCGAGCGCGAGGGCGTGGCGGTAGGCCTCGAGCGTGTGCTCCGGCCGGTGGCCGCTGGCACCGCGGTGCCCCGCCACGGAGGCGGCGAGGACGGAGGAGGTGGTGGTCGGTCGGGCGTGCGGCACGAGCGTCACGACCACCACGTTCCTCCGCGCGGTTGTCCCTGCGGTGCACGGCGGGGCGACACGCGGGTGAACGTCCCGTGAGGACCGGGTGGACCAGGCCGGATGGCCCGGCCCGGGGTCAGTGCGCGTCGAGACCGGTGATCCGCACGCCCGCGTGCGTCTTGTACTTCCGGTTGATGGAGATGAGGACCGCGGTGAACGGCTCGAGCTGACGGGCCAGGCGGAGCTTGCCGCCGTCGATGCCGCGCCGGCCGGTGACCGAGGCGGCCAGGTCCATCGCGACCTCCTTGGCCTCCAGCACGTCGCCGACGACGAGCACGTCCTCGTCGAGGAACTCGTCCTCGCCCCAGAGCAGCACCGCGGAGACGTTGTGGAAGGCGCCGACCACGGTCGCCTCGGGCTGCAGGCGCTGGGCCTCCTCCGCCGCCGATCCTTCGCCGCCGTCGACGACGCGGCCGTGGGCGCCGCGCTTGTCGAAGGCGAGCGGGTTGACGCAGGAGATGACGGTCTTCCCCGCGAGCGGCAGCGAGGCGACGAGCTCGTCGTGGCCGTCGTAGGGCACCGCCAGCAGCACGACGTCGGCCTGCTCGCAGGCCTCGGCGTTGCTCGCACCGGTGACCGCTCCGGCGCCGCTGACGTCGGCGAGACGGGCGGTCACCTCCTCGGCCACCGGGACGGCCTTCTCCGCCGCGCGCGAGCCCAGGACGACCGTGTGCCCCGCCTTGGCGAAGCGGTAGCCCAGGCCCTTGCCCTGGGGTCCGGTGCCCCCGATGACGGCGACGCGGTAGGAGGTCGGGGTCTCGCTCACGGGTGGTCCTCTCGAGGGGGGCGGGTGCCGAGGTCGAGACGGATCCTCCCACCCGCGGTCAACAGCGGTCCGGGACCCTCGCAGGTTGGTACCGTCGGGCCGTGGCGAGCGGCTTCCGTGGGGACGTCCAGGGGCTGCGCGCCGTCGCGGTCCTGGTGGTCGTCGCCGCGCACGCCGGGGTGCCGCTCCTGCCCGGCGGGTTCGTCGGGGTCGACGTCTTCTTCGTCATCTCCGGCTTCCTGATCTCCGGTCTGCTCTACGCCGAGCTCCGCGAGGGCGGCACGCTGTCGCTGGGCGACTTCTGGAGCAGGCGGGCCCGACGCATCCTGCCGGCGGCCACCCTGGTGCTGGTCGTGACCGTGGTGATGTCGCTGTTCTGGACCACGCTCATCGACGCCCGCGACCTGCTGGACGAGGCCGTGTGGTCGGCGTTGTTCCTCGCCAACGTCCACGCAGCCCAGCAGGGCGTCTACTACTTCGCCGCCGAGACCGGTCCCTCGCCGCTCCAGCACTACTGGTCGCTCGCGGTGGAGGAGCAGTTCTACCTCGTCTGGCCGCTGCTCCTGCTCGCGCTGGTCGCGGCGGCCCGGGTCGTGACCCGCCGGGGCAAGCAGCAGCGGCTCCCCCGGCGTACCGTGCTCGTGGCGCTGGTGGTCGTCGCCGCCGCGTCCTTCGCGTGGTCGGTCCACACCACCGCGACCTCGCCGGCCGCGGCGTACTTCTCCACACCGGCGCGGGTGTGGGAGCTGGCCGTCGGCGCGATCACGGCACTGGTGGCGCCGCTCGTCGCGCCGCGACTGCCCCGGGCGGTGGGCTGGGTCCTCTCTGTCGGCGGCCTCGTCGCCGTCGCGGCGGCGGTCGTGGTGATCGACGAGACCACGCCCTTCCCCGGGTACGCCGCAGCGCTGCCGGTCCTGGGCACCGCGGCCGTCCTGCTCGCCGGCTCGGGCGCGGGCCTGCTCGCCGCACCCGTGCGGTGGCTCCTGGAGAACCCGGTCATGCGCCGCGTGGGCGACTGGTCCTACTCCCTCTACCTCTGGCACTGGCCGGCGCTGGTGCTCACCGAGCGCAACGCCGGACGACCGCTGACCGCCGTCGAGACCGCGGTGGTGGTGCTGGTGGTGGTCAACCTGGCGGCCCTGACCTACCGGTTCGTGGAGCAGCCCTTCCGCACCGGCGCCCCGGCCCGCCGCCTGCGCTCGCGCCGCCGCCTGTCCCTGGCCCTCTACCCCGCCAGCCTGGCCGTGGTGGCCCTGGCCTGCGCGGGCAGCTGGTGGTGGACCGGTGTGCAGGGCGGCGAGCGCGGCGACAACCCCGCCATCGCGGTGGCCGCTGACGTCGCCGCCCTCGACGACCACGAGCGCACCGTGGCCCTGGTGCGGGCCTCCGTGGAGGCCGCCCGCAACCAGGTCGACGTCCCCAGCGACCTCACCCCCGACCTGCTGAACCTGCGCAGCTCGATCGCCGACGTCGGTGCCTGCGACTACGAGGACGACGACGTGCGCGCCCTCTGCGCCCGGGGCGACGTCGACGGCGAGCGCACCCTCGTGCTGCTCGGGGACTCCCACGCGCGGGCCTGGATCCCGGCGCTGGACCGGATCGCCACCGACCACGGGTGGCGCGCCTACTACCTCGTCAAGCCCCAGTGCCCGGCCGCGCACGTGGTCGTCGCGCCGGTGCGCGAGGACGTCGTGTTCACCGCCTGCGAGGAGTTCCGTGCCTGGAGCACCGCCACGGTGGCCGGCCTCCGCCCGGACCTGGCGATCGTGGCCTCCTCCCCGCCGGTCAACGGCGTGTGGGTCGACGGCGAGCACCGGGAGTCCCTCGACGACGTCGCCGACGTGCTCGAGGAGGGCTACGACGCGCTCTTCGACGACCTGCAGGACTCCGCCGACCGCACCGTCCTGATCCGCGACGTCCCCAAGGCCGGCCACGACCCCGGCGACTGCCTGACCAGCTCCCGTCCCAGCCTCCTGGACTGCATGTTCACCCCGGTCGAGCGCTCGACCCTGCTGGGCGACGTGGCGGTGAAGTCGGCCCTGCTGCACTCCGCCGACGTCGTCGACCCGACCCCGTGGCTCTGCTGGCAGGACCTCTGCCCCGTGGTGATCGGCGGGACGCTGTCCTACCGCGACACCGACCACCTGACCACCGAGTACGCCGCCGCGCTGGCCGGTGCGCTGGGTCGGGCCCTCGGGCTGGACGACGGGTCCTGAGCCGTGTCGCACCCCCTCCCCAGCCCACTGTGACACTGCTACTGTCACGGTCGATCCCGCACCGCCCACCACCTGCACGGAGGTCCCCACGATGAAGCTGTCGATGCCGCTGGTCTACGCCGGCAACCCGCGCGAGACCGCCGACCAGGTCGCTGGCCTGGAGAAGGCGGGCCTGGACATGATCTGGGTCGCCGAGCCCTACGGCTTCGACGCACCGACCCTCATGGGCTACCTCGCGGCCAAGACCGAGACCGTGCAGATCGCCGCCGGCATCCTCAACGTCTACTCCCGCACCCCCGGAGCCCTGCTGCAGACCGCCGCCGGCCTGGACAACGTCTCCGGCGGTCGCGCGGTGCTCGGCCTCGGCGCCTCCGGGCCCCAGGTCATCGAGGGCTTCCACGGCATGGCCTACGACCGTCCGCTGACCCGCACCCGCGAGGTCATCGAGGTGCTGCGCATGGGCCTGCGCGGGGAGAAGCTGGACTTCCAGGGCAAGACCTTCTCCGTGCCGCTCCCCGAGGGCCAGGGACTGGGCCTGGGCAAGCCGCTGAAGCTGCTGAACAAGCCCGAGCGCGCCGATGTCCCGATCTGGGTCGCGGCCCTCGGCGACAAGAACGTCGCGATGACCGCCGAGGTGGCCGACGGCTGGCTGCCGTTCCTCTACTACCCGGAGAAGGCCCAGGAGATCTGGGGCGAGCCGCTGGCTCGCGGTGCCGCCAAGCGCTCCGCCGACCTCGCGCCCCTGGAGATCTGCGCCGGCGGCATGGTCGCCATCGGCGAGGGCCCGGAGACCAAGGCCCTGCTGGACTTCGTCCGCCCGATGTACGCGCTGTACGTCGGTGGCATGGGCGCGCGCGACAAGAACTTCTACAACCAGCTCGCCTGCGAGTACGGCTTCGAGAAGGAGGCCAAGGAGATCCAGGACCTCTACCTCTCGGGCAAGAAGAAGGAGGCCGAGGCGCTGGTGCCGATGGAGTGGCTCGAGGCCGGCAACCTGGTGGGCCCCGCCTCCTACGTCAAGGAGCGGATCGCGGCCTTCCGCGAGTCGGGCGTGACCAACCTGTCCGTGACCCCGGCCAGCGACGACCCGGCCGCCACGATCGCCCAGGTCAAGGAGTGGGTCAGCTGACCCGCTGCGGGGCCGTCGCCTCCGCGCGGGGCGACGGCATCCGCATCTGGGAGTGGATCACCGGGGCCGGCGTGTGCTCGACCTGCGGCGCGGTCGGCTGCTGAGTCGCCTGCTCGGCCGACTCCGCGGCCGGCTCCTGCACCGGCGTACGGTGGCCGGTCAGCGCGCCGCGCACCCGCTGCACCAGCGACCAGGCGCCGCTCAGCAGCACCAGCCACGCCGCGATCCCGAGCAGGTAGGCCGGGACGACCAGGAGCGGGTGCACGCTCCAGGCCCAGACCAGGCCGACGGGGATCGGTCCGAGCACCACGAGGGCGGCGAGCAGGATCAGGACGGCTCGGCGCAGGCGCGCCCCGCGCCCCTGACGCTGTGCGGTGTCGGTCATCTTCTGGCCCCATGTCTTCGTGTCCCGCTGCCGGGACAGGTGCTCACGGTGCCAAACGAACGCGCGAAGGTAAAGACACGGTCCCGCAGTCCGGTACGGACCTCCAGACCAGGGTCGACAGCGGCTTCCCGGAGTGGTCCACCGCCGACGCGGCCCCGCGCGGGGTTGAGCAGGTGTCTTGGTCGCCGGGCGGTGCGTCCGACGCTCGGGTGGCGTCGTTAGCCTGTGCCGATGGACGCGCAGCCCACCCCGCACCAGGTACGCCGGGCCCTGGCCCGGGCCGAGCGGGGCGCCCGGCTCGACGAGGCCGAGGCCACGGCGCTGCTCGCCGCCACCGGTCCGGACCTCGACCGCCTCTGCGCGGCCGCGGCCCGCGTGCGCGACGCCGGCCTGGTCGCCGCGGGACGAGCGGCGACGGTGACCTACTCCCCCAAGGTCTTCATCCCCGTCACCCGGCTGTGCCGCGACCGCTGCCACTACTGCACCTTCGTCGAGACCCCCGCGCAGGCCGCGCGCGAGGGCCGCGCCCCTTACCTCTCTCCCGACGAGATCCTCGCGATCGCCTCCCAGGGCGCGGCGATGGGCTGCCTGGAAGCGCTGTTCACCCTCGGCGACCGGCCCGAGGACCGGTGGCCCGAGGCCCAGGCCTGGCTCGACGAGCAGGGCTACGACTCCACCCTCGCCTACGTCCGGGCCATGGCCGTGCGGGTGCTGGAGGAGACCGGGCTGCTGCCGCACCTCAACCCCGGCGTCATGTCGTGGGAGGAGATGAACCGGCTCAAGCCCGTCTCCCCCTCCATGGGGATGATGCTCGAGACCACCTCGCGGCGGCTCTTCGAGGAGAAGGGACAGGCGCACTTCGGCTCCCCCGACAAGGACCCCGCCGTCCGGCTGCGGGTGCTCGAGGACGCAGGTCGCCTCTCCATCCCCTTCACCACCGGTCTGCTCGTCGGCATCGGGGAGACGCTGGCCGAGCGAGCCGAGACGATCTTCGCGCTGCGCGCGACCCTGACCGCCTACGGCGCCGTCCAGGAGGTCATCGTCCAGAACTTCCGGGCCAAGCCCGACACTGCGATGCGGCACACCGACGACCTCGCCCTGGAGGAGTACCGCGCCGCGATCGCCGTCACCCGGCTGGTCCTCGGACCCCGGGCCCGCGTGCAGGCGCCGCCGAACCTGGTCGACCTCGAGGAGTGCCGCACCCTGCTCGAGGCCGGGGTCGACGACTGGGGCGGGGTCTCTCCCCTGACCCCCGACCACGTGAACCCCGAGCGTCCCTGGCCCTCGCTCGAGCGGCTGCGCGCGATCACCGCCGAGTGCGGTTTCGAGCTGGCCGCGCGGCTCACGGTCCACCCGGAGCACGTCCGGGCCTCGCTGGCCGGCGACGCCGCCTGGATCGACCCGCGCGTCCGCGGTCACGTCGCCGCGCTCGCCACGCCCGAGGGGCTCGCGCGCCCCGGCGTACGGCCCGTGGGGCTGCCGTGGCAGGAGCCCGACGGGGGTCTGGAGTCCGCCGGTCGTACCGACCTGTTCGCAGCGGTCGACACCGAGGGCCGCTCCGCGGACCGACGCTCGGACTTCGCCGAGGTGTACGGCGACTGGGAGACCGTCGGCGCGGCCGCTGCGCGCACGGGTGCTCCCGCGGTGCTGCACAGCGAGGGACGTGAGGCGCTCGCCGCGGCCGAGGCCGACCCGGGCAGGCTCTCCGACGAGCACGCGCTGACCCTCATGACCGCCGAGGGGCCGCTGCTGGAGCAGGTCTGCCGGCTGGCCGACGACCTGCGCCGCGAGGTCGTCGGCGACGAGGTCACCTACGTCGTCAACCGGAACATCAACTTCACCAACGTCTGCTACGTCGGGTGCCGGTTCTGCGCGTTCGCGCAGCGCAAGACCGACGCCGACGCCTACTCGCTGTCGATGGACGAGGTCGCCGACCGGGCCGCGGAGGCCTGGGACCTGGGCGCGACCGAGGTCTGCATGCAGGGCGGCATCGACCCGGACCTGCCGGCGTCGGCGTACTTCGACCTGGCCGCGGCGGTGAAGCGCCGGGTGCCCGACATGCACGTGCACGCCTTCTCCCCGATGGAGGTCGTCAACGGCACCGCCCGCACCGGGCTGTCGGTCGAGGACTTCCTCATCAAGGCCCGGGAGTCCGGCCTCGGGTCGCTGCCCGGCACGGCCGCCGAGATCCTCGACGACGAGGTGCGCTGGGTGCTGACCAAGGGCAAGCTGCCGGCCCGCACCTGGATCGACATCGTCTCCACCGCGCACCGGGTCGGGCTGCCGACCACCTCGACGATGATGTTCGGCCACGTCGACAACCCGCGGCACTGGGTCGGGCACCTGCGCGTGCTCTCGCGGATGCAGGACGAGGCCCTCGAGCACGGCGGGGCACGGTTCACCGAGTTCGTGCCGCTGCCCTTCGTACACACCTCGGCGCCGATCTACCTCGCCGGCGTCGCCCGCCCCGGTCCGACGCTGCGCGACAACCTCGCGGTGCACGCGATGGCACGGATCCTGCTGCACGGGCGGATCGACAACATCCAGACCTCGTGGGTCAAGCTCGGCGTCGAGGGCACCCGCGCGATGCTGCGCGCCGGGGCCAACGACCTCGGGGGCACGCTGATGGAGGAGACCATCTCCCGGATGGCCGGCTCCGAGCACGGCTCGGCCAAGACCGTCGAGGAGCTGGTCGAGATCGGTGCCGGCATCGGCCGCCCCGTCCGCGAGCGCACCACCCTGTACGCCGCCCGCTGACCCCCTGCCGAACCGCCACCTCTGAACCGCCGAACCGTCACTTCTGAACCCCCGACCGGTCACTGACGACCACCGGACCCGTCACGCGCACAGCCCTCGAGCCGTCAGCTCCTGGTGCGGAACTGACGGCTCGAGGGTTCATTCCTGACGGTTCTGCGGTGCTAGCCGCGGCCGGAGGACGACCTGGCCTTGCGGGAGACCGAGTCGATGGCCACCGCGAGGAGCAGCACCAGGCCGGTGACGATGAAGCGGACCGAGGAGTCCACGTTCATCAGGTTCAGGCCGGACTGGATCGACTGCAGGACCACGATGCCCAGCAGGGCCGCCCACGCCGACCCGCGACCACCGAAGAGGCTGGTGCCGCCGATGACGGCCGCCGCGATGGCGGTGAGGTTGGTGTCGGTGGTGCCCGAGCTCTGCGAGACCGAGGTCAGCTGGCCGGCGATGAGGATGCCGCCCAGCGCCGCGAAGGTCGAGCAGAGCGCGAAGACCGAGACGTAGATCCCCCGCACGTTGATGCCGGCGCGGCGTGCGGCCTCCTCGTTGCCACCGACGGCGAAGACGTGCCGCCCCCAGCGCGTGCGGCGCAGCGCCAGGTCCATCACCACGACGAGCGCGGCGAAGAGCACGAAGAGGTAGCCCCAGCCCCGGTCGATGCCGAGGTAGTAGGTCAACCAGCCCAGCCCGACCAGCAGCAGCCCGGCCTTGACCAGGACCACGGTGAGCGACGGCGGGGTCAGCCCCGCGGCCCGCCGGCGGCGGATCGTGAGCAGGTTGACCGCGACGTACGCCGCCACGACCAGCGCGAGCAGCGCGTAGGCCTGGACGTCGCTGAGGAACTTCTCCCGCGCGAAGGAGCGGAGCGCGGAGTCCTGCGGGAGGACCACGGTGCCCTTGTCGCCCAGGACGTAGAGCAGCGCGCCCTGGAAGGCCAGCAGCCCGGCCAGGGAGAAGACGAAGCTCGGCACGCCGATCTTGGTGTAGAGCAGGGAGTAGAGCAGCCCGACGGCGGTGCCGACGAGGATGCCCACGGCCATCGCACCGACCAGGCCCCAGCCACGGGAGTCCATGAGGACCGCCATCGAGGCAGCCGCGAACCCGGAGACCGAGCCGACGGACAGGTCGATCTCGCCGAGCAGCAGCACGAGCACGATGCCCAGGGAGATCACGCCGACCGGTGCCGCGAACTGCAGCATCGTGACGAGGTTCTTCGAGGACAGGAACGTCGGCTCGTTGAGCTGGAAGACGATGGCGATGACGACCAGGCCGACGATGACCGGGATCATCCCGAGCTCGCCGCCGCGCAGCCGCACCAGGAAGGCCGAGACCGCGCCGGAGAGTCCCTGGTTGCTGATCAGCCGCTCGTCGGCGGCGTCGGCCGCGAGGGCCGAGGCGGTCTCGTCCTGCAGGACCTGCTCACTCATGCGTTCTCTCCCCTGCGCTCGGAGGTCTTCTGGGCGCGAGCGGTCACGACGTTGTCCGAGGCGCCGGTGATGGCGGCCACGAGCTCGGCCGTGCTGGTCTGCGAGGTGACGAACTCGGCGGCGTTGCGCCCCAGCCGCAGCACGACGATGCGGTCGGAGACGGCCTGGACGTCGGCCATGTTGTGGCTGATCAGGATCACGCCGAGCCCCTGCTCGCGCAGCCGCTCGACGAGGTTGAGCACCTCGGCGGTCTGGGCCACGCCCAGGGCCGCGGTCGGCTCGTCGAGCATGACCACCTTGGGGTTGCCCACCAGCGACCGGGCGATCGCCACGGTCTGCCGCTGGCCGCCGGAGAGACCGGCGATGGGGATGCGCACCGAGGGGATCTTGGCCGAGAGGGTGCGCAGCAGCCGCCACGCCTCCTTCTCCATGCCGACCTCGTCGATGAACGCCCCGCGCCGCCACTCCTGCCCGAGGAAGAGGTTCGCGACGACGTCGAGGTTGTCGCAGAGCGCGAGGTCCTGGAAGACCGTCGCGATGCCGAGGGCCTGCGCGTCGCTGGGGCCGCCGACGCTGATCCGGCGACCGGCGAAGGTGATCGCGCCGTCGTCGGGCTGGTAGACGCCCGAGATGACCTTGACCAGGGTCGACTTGCCGGCGCCGTTGTCGCCCACCAGGGCGACGACCTCGCCGGCCCCGACCTCCAGGGAGACGTCGGAGAGGGCCTGCACGGCCCCGAACCTCTTGTTGATGCCGGTCAGGGAGAGCACGCTCTCCCTGACCGGCGTCGCCACGGTGCTCATCAGGAGATGCCTGCCGCCTCGCAGTCGTCGGCGTAGTCGCCGGTGCAGATGTCCGAGGCGTCGTAGAAGCCGTCGGCGATGACGGTGTCCGCGACGTTCTCGGCGGTCACGATGATCGGGTCGAAGATGAAGGACGCGACGCCCTCGTACTCGGTCTGGTCGACACCGGTCTCGGTGGTGTCGGGCACGTCCTCGCCGTTGGCGAGGTAGACCGCGACCTCGGCGGCCGTCTCGGCCTCGATCGGGATCGGCTTGTAGATCGTCATGGCCTGCTCACCGGCGAGGATGCGCTGGATCGCGGCGATCTCGGCGTCCTGCCCGGTGATCGGGGGCAGCGCGTCCAGCGCCACGCCTGAGCCGGTCAGCGCGGCGACGACGCCACCGGCCTGGCCGTCGTTGGCGGCGTAGACGCCGTCGATCTCGGAGGCGTCGTACTTGCTCAGCTGGTCGGTGGTCCACTGCTGGGCGTTCTCCGGCGACCAGTCGGGGTTGTCGTACTCCTCGAGGATGGTCAGCCCGGAGGCGTCGATCACCGAGTGGGCGCCGGCCTTGAACTGCGCGGCGTTGGGGTCGCTGGGCGCGCCGTTGAGCATGAGGATGTTGCCCTCGTCGCCCATCGCCTCGACCAGGGCCTCGCCCTGGAGCTGGCCGACGGTCTCGTTGTCGAACGACATGTAGTAGTCGGCACCGGCGATGAAGCGGTCGTAGGCGATGACCGGGACGTCCTGGCCCTGGGCCTCCGAGACCATGCCGGTGGCGCCGGCACCGTTGACGGGGTCGAGCACGAGCACGTCGGCACCGGCGTTGAGCGCGGTGGTGACCTGCTGCTGCTGCTTGGCCTCGTCCTGGTCGGCGTTGTAGTAGTCGACGGTGCAGTCGTCGCACAGCTCGGCGACGGCCGCCTCGAAGAGCGGCTTGTCGAAGGCCTCGTAGCGGGTGGTCTTGGACTCGGGGAGCAGCAGCGCGATGGTCGCGCCGCCCTCGGCGGAGTCGCCGGAGCCGGAGTCGGCGGCCTCGTTGGCGCCGCAGGCGGTGAGGGCCAGGCCCCCGATGAGGATCGACGCCGAGAACGCGGCGACGCGGTGCAGGTGGAGCGACACGGACCTTCTCCTTCGTGACGGCCGGGTGGCCATGAGTGACGAGTGAAGTGAACGCCGCCACATCCTTGTCGTCAAGACCTGAAGACAAAGTTTCTCTGCGCGTAAGCGTTACCGCTTTTGTCGTCATGTCTTGGACACAAGTGCTTGACCCGGGGCGAGAGGCGCGTCACAGTTCGGCCATGCCCTCCCCACCGGTCCGACCCGCTCCGGGCTCGCCGTCCTCGCTGCGCGACGCCAACCAGCGTCGCGTCCTGGACCTGCTGCGCACCCGCGCGGAGCCCGGCCCGGCGAGCGGGAGCCGCGTCGACGGCGACGACGCCCCCACCCCCGCGGTCTTCACGCAGGCCGAGCTGGCCCGTGCGACCGGCCTAGCCCCCGCGACGGTCTCCAACATCGTGCGCGACCTCGGCGCGACGGGCCTGGTGGAGGTGCTGCCCGGCAGCGGCCGGCGCGGCTCCTCGGTCCGGCTGGCCAGCCGGGCGGCGTACGTCGTGGGCATCGACTTCGGGCACAGCCACGTCGCCGTGGCAGTCGGCGACCTGCTCGGCGAGCCGCTGCGCGAGGAGCGCCAGGCGCTCGCCGAGGACCTGCCGCACGACGAGGCGCTGGCCACCGCGCAGTCCCTGCTCGACCTCATGCTGGCCGACCTGCCACCGGCACCCGCGCTGCACCTCGTCCTCGGCCTGCCCGCCCCCATCACCGACGACGCCGTGGGCTCGCCCGCGATCTTCCCGGGCTGGGAGGGCGTGGACGCCCGCGAGGTCGCCGAGGCGGCCTTCGACCTCCCGGTGACGGTGGAGAACGACGCCAACCTCGGTGCCCTGGCCGAGCACCGCACGGGCGCGGCGCGCGGCAACGACAGCTGCGTCTACGTCAAGATCTCCTCCGGCGTCGGCGCCGGGGTGGTGCTGGGCTCGGAGATCTTCCGCGGCGCCGCGGGCTTCGCCGGCGAGATCGGCCACCTCACGCTCGACGACCAGGGTCCGATGTGCCGCTGCGGGAGCCGCGGCTGCCTGGAGGCCTACGCCTCCATCGGCGCGATCCTGGCCCTGATGTCCGGCCAGCAGCCGGGTGCCGTCCTCGACGACATCATCGCGGCCGCCGACGAGGGCTCCTCGGCCGCCCGTCGCACCTTCGAGGACGCCGGCCTGCACCTCGGGTGGGGACTGGCGAGCATCGTCAACCTGCTCAACCCGCACGTGCTGGTCATCGGCGGCGACCTCGCCCGGGCCGGCGACCTGCTGCTGGAGCCGGCCCGCGTGGGCCTGCGCCGGCACACCCTGGATGCGGTCTCGGCCACCCCCGTGCGCCGCAGTGCGCACGGCGGTCGCGCGAGCCTCCTCGGGGCGCTGCTGCTGGCCGCGGAGTCCACCGACCTGCTGGCCGAGCGCTGACGCACACCGAGAGACGCCTCACCTGCCGGCCCGCCTGACCGGGTGGGTCGAGCGGTCCAGAACTCTGCCTACGGTGACGGCATGAGCCAGAGCGAGCCGAGCGACCTCGACCCCACGACCGCCGCGGAGTCCTACCACGACTACAGCGTCGACGACGAGGACCAGCCCGTCGGCCTCGACAACCTCACCGACGTCGACGGCGACGTGGAGGACGAGCTGGACCGCGGCTACTCCCCGCCGGAGAAGTACTCCCCCGCCCAGGGCTACGGCAACACGCCGTACGAGGAGGCCGTCGGGGAGTCGCTGGACCAGCGGATCGCCCAGGAGGAGCCCGAGCCGGACCCCTACGTCGAGGCCGCGGAGCGCGAGGCGGCGGAGTCCGTGGACGACGGCGAGGTCGGCGCCGAGCGCGCCGGTCGCCTCGTCGACCCCGACCGCGGGTCGGGCGAGGACCTGGAGAAGGACCTCGTGGGCACCGACGTCGGCATCGACGGCGCCGCCGCGTCCGCCGAGGAGGCGGCCGTGCACGTGGTCCCCGACGACCCGGACCCGAGCCCTCTCGACTGATCCCCTCCCCCGCCGCACGACATCCCGCGCGCCCCTAGAACACGTTCTAGGGGCGCGCGTAGTCTGCGCCCGTGCGCTTCTCGATCAGCACCGCCTACCTGCCCCTGACCGAGCTCCCCGCCCTCGCGGCGGCTGCCGACCGGCTGGGGTACGACGCCATGGCCGTCCCCGACCACGTGGTCGACCTGGAGACCCTCCAGACGCCGTACCCCTACACCCGTGACGGCGCCCGGCGCTGGGACCACGACGCCGCCTGGCCGGATCCCTGGGTGCTGGTCGGGGCGCTCGCAGCCGTGACGACCCGGCTGCGCTTCTTCACCTCGGTCTACGTGCCGGCGCTGCGCAACCCCTTCCAGGTCGCGAAGTCCGTCGGGACCGCGGCGGTGCTCTCGGGCAACCGGGTGGCCCTGGGCATCGGCATCGGCTGGTGCCGCGAGGAGTTCGAGCTCCTGGGGCAGGACTTCTCCACCCGCGGCAAGCGGACCGACGAGGCCCTGGCGCTGATGGAGCAGCTGTGGCAGCCCGGTTGGACGGAGTTCGAGGGCACCCACTACGCGGCGCCGCGGCTGGTCATGGAGCCGACCCCCACCGCACGCATCCCGGTGTACGTCGGCGGGCTGAGCGAGGTCGCGATGCGCCGCGCCGCGCGGCACGACGGCTGGGTCGGGGACCTCTACACGGTCGAGGAGGCCGCCGGGCACGCCGCCACCCTGGCCCGGATGCGCGAGGAGGCCGGCAACGAGCGCGACTTCTCCTTCATCACCGCGCTGACCGACGCCTTCCTGCCCGAGCAGTTCGCGGCCGCGGAGGAGCGCGGGGTGACCGACGTGATGACCATGCCGTGGGCCTACTACCACGGCCTCGACGTGGGCCTGGAGCAGAAGCTCGACGGGATGGAGCGCTTCGCCGCCGACGTGCTGCGCCCGCTGGGCATCGCGCCCGGCACGACGACCCCGGAGATGTAGAGAACCGCTGGGGTCTCGGGTCCCCAGCGGTTCGAGGACCACAGTAGGCGCCGGCCGGGGCCCTGTCAGCAGAAACGTCACGATCGCCCACCATCCGGGCGAACTGGTCCAGGCCACCGCGGCGCTACATTCGGCCGGTGAGCACCCCGCACGAGCCCACCGAGGCCGTCACCGACCCGCAGGCCGGCCACTCCCCGGAGTCGACCGGCGCGACCCCCGAGCCGTCCGCCACCAGCCCGGCGCGGGGCGACGACCCGCTGCGCGGCTCGCGCACCAGCGGCGTCTGGGTGGCCACCGTCGGCCTCGGGCTGCTGCTCGTGCTGCTCGTCGTCTTCATCGCGCAGAACACCGACACGACCACCGTGCGCTTCCTGGCGCTCGAGGGTGAGGCGCCGGTCGCGGTCGCCCTCCTCATCGCCACCGCGGCGGGCATCCTGATCACCGCCAGTGCCGGCACACTGCGGATCCTCCAGCTGCGCCGCCGGACCCGCCGGGACCTCAAGCGCCGCTGACCCGGCTCGGTCCGGGCCCGGGCCTGGGCCTCAGCCCAGCGTCAGGTCGACCATCAGCTCGTCGGCGAGCTGCTCCAGCGCGCTGCGCAGCGACTCGAGGTCGCCGTCGACCGGCGCGACCAGCTCGGCGGTGACCTCGAAGAGCAGGCCCCCGGCCATCGGCGCCTCGCGCAGCCCGGTGGTCAGCGACTCGATGCCCACCCCGTGCGCGGCGATCGTGCGGGAGATCTCCGCGACGATGCCGGGGCGGTCGGTGCCAAGCAGGTGCAGCCCCACGGCAGCCACCTGCTGCTCGGCGGGCTCGTCGGTGCGGCGCACCTCGACCCGCAGGCCGTCCGCCTCGAGGGCCGCCAGGTCACGCTCGAGACCCTCGACCTCGCCGGTCGGGACGCTCACCAGCACGATGCCGGCGAACTCGCCGGCCAGCCGGGCCATCTGGCTGTGCTGCCAGCTGCCGCCCCGCGCCTCGACGGGCGCGGAGACGGCCGAGACCAGACCCGGCCGGTCGCGGCCGATGACGGTGAGCACCAGGGTCGAGTGGGTCATGGCCCGGAGCGTACCGACGCGTGCTGGGGCGCCGCCGCCAGCGGCATGAGCGGCCGCACCGGGGCCGTCACGGCGCGGGGCAGCACGTCGACGGCGAGCAGGGCCACGAAGCCGGAGATGGTCTTGTCGGCCAGCGAGGTCAGGATGTTGGCCGACGCCACGGCCACCCACAGGGACTGCACCGTCTCCTGGATCGCTGCGATCACGTCGTCGGCACCGTTGCCGGTCTCCCCACCGAGGGCGAGGATGATCGGGACCGCCAGGCTCGTGCAGACGATGGCGGTCAGGCAGTTGAGGGCGAAGAAGCGCGGCAGCGTGAGACCCATCCGCCACCGTCGTACGCCGTAGCCCCAGACCAGGGCGCCGGCGACGTTGACGATCGCGAACGGGATCGAATCGCCGCCGGACACGGCCACGCCGAGCAGGTTCGTGCTCAGGCCGACCCCGGCACCCCACCAGGGCCCCAGGATCACCGCGGCCACGGCCGTGCCGACCATGTCGAGGTAGAGCGGGATCTCCGGGATCACCACCACCAGCAGGCGACCGACCATGTTGACCACGAGGCAGCCCAGGGCCACCAGCAGACCGGCCTTGGCCGTCACGGGCGGGGGTGGCTCGGCGGGGACCGGCGGTGCTGGTGGAGCCGGGGGCGGCGGGGCCCCCGGTCCGGCGCTGTCGTCGGCACGCGACGGGGTGGCGTCGGAGAGCCGGGCCTCACGACAACGCTCGGCCCAGCACGCGACCTCCTCCTCGTCGGCGCCCAGGGCGCGCACGATGTCGAGGACCAGCGCAGTGTCCAACCGCCTGCGACCGGTGCGGAACGCGTCGTACACGGTGGTCCGCGCCGGCCGCGCGGTGGCATCGGGACCGCCGCGCTCCTCGCGCAGCCGACCGATCCGCAGGGCGATCTCGGCGTACGACGGCATCCCGGCGTCCGTGCGTCGAGCCTGCAGGTCCTCCGCTATCCGGTCGAACGCCGTCATGCCCCGATCACGGGGAAAGCCTAGTGGTGGCAGGTGACTGACACGGGGCTTTACCTGAACCGGTCGTCAGGAGCACTCCCGAGCGCACCCGGGCAGCCTTCGGACAGGGGGTGTGCTGGGGTTCACTCCCACTCGATGGTGCCCGGCGGCTTGCTCGTGACGTCGAGGGTGACCCGGTTGACCTCGGGCACCTCGTTGGTGATCCGGGTCGAGATCCGCTCGAGGACGTCGAAGGGCAGGCGGGCCCAGTCCGCGGTCATGGCGTCCTCGGAGGTGACCGGGCGCAGGACGACCGGGTGGCCGTAGGTGCGGCCGTCGCCCTGGACGCCGACGGAGCGGACGTCGGCGAGCAGGACGACGGGCATCTGCCAGATGTCGCGGTCCAGACCGGCTCGGGTCATCTCCTCGCGGGCGATGGCGTCGGCCTCGCGCAGGATGTCGAGCCGCTCGCGGGTGACCTCGCCGATGATCCGGATGCCGAGGCCGGGGCCGGGGAAGGGCTGGCGGTGGACGATCTCGGCGGGCAGGCCGAGCTGCTCGCCGACCGCGCGCACCTCGTCCTTGAACAGGGTGCGCAGGGGCTCGACCAGCTCGAACTCCAGGTCCTCGGGCAGGCCGCCGACGTTGTGGTGGCTCTTGATCGTCGAGGCGCCCGCTCCCCCGCCGGACTCCACGACGTCGGGGTAGAGCGTGCCCTGCACCAGGAAGGCGACCTTGTCGCCGTCGTCGCCGCTGACGGCGTCGGCGAGGATCTCGCGCTCGGCGGCCTCGAAGGTGCGGATGAACTCGCGGCCGATGACCTTGCGCTTCTCCTCGGGGTCGCTGACCCCGGCGAGCGCGTCGAGGAACTGCTTCTCGGCGTCCACGACCCGCAGGTCGACGCCGGTCGCGGCCACGAAGTCCCGCTCGACCTGCTCGGTCTCGCCCTTGCGCATCAGGCCGTGGTCGACGTAGACGCACGTCAGCCGGTCGCCGATCGCGCGCTGCACGATCGCCGCTGCCACCGCGGAGTCCACGCCGCCGGACAGACCGCAGATGGCCTGGCCGCGGTCGCCGATCTGGGTGCGGATCTTCTCGATCTGCTCCTCGACGATGTTGACCATCGTCCAGGTCGGGCGGCAGCCGGCGATGTCCCACAGGAAGTGCTCGAGCACCTTCTGGCCGTGCTCGGAGTGCAGCACCTCGGGGTGCCACTGCACGCCGGCCAGGCCCCGGTCGACGTCCTCGAAGGCCGCCACCGGGGTGACGTCGGTGCTCGCCAGGACCGTGAACCCCTCCGGGGCCGCGGCCACCGAGTCGCCGTGGGACATCCACACCTTGTGCTCCGCGGGTACGTCGGCGAGCAGCGTGCCCGGCTCGCTGACCCGGACCGGGGTGCGGCCGTACTCCCGCGCGCCGGTCGCGGCCACGGTGCCGCCCAGGCCGCGGGCCATCAGCTGGAAGCCGTAGCACATACCGAAGACCGGGGTCCCCGAGGTGAAGACCGCCTCGTCGATGCCGGGGGCGTCCTCGGCGTACACCGAGGAGGGCCCGCCGGAGAGGATGATCGCCTTCGGCCCGCGGGCCAGCATCTCGGCGACCGGCATGTGGTGGGGCACGATCTCGGAGTAGACCCGCGCCTCGCGGACGCGCCGGGCGATCAGCTGCGCGTACTGCGCCCCGAAGTCGACGACGAGGACCAGGTCGTGCTCAGGGGCGTCGCTCATGGGCCGCATCGTATCGGCGCGGGCGGTTGCTCCGGCGGCCGCGTCCGTGGGCACCCGACCCGAGGGCTGGTCGATCTCGAAGGCTCGAAAATGGCACCAGGGCCCGGCCGGGGAGGGAGGGTGGCCGGGCCCTGATCGTCCACGCTCTGCTGGACAGCGCCTGGACCGCGACCCGGCCTTGTGGGAGGGAGCATGACTGCCGGGTCTGACCACCTCAACGACGGCCCGGGGCCGGGGTTACGTCCGGGCGACGCCGGTCGTGGGAAAACTTTCCCGGTCTAGACGTCGACCCCTCCCGGCCGGTGGCCGGGAGGGGTCGAGGTGGGTGTCCAGCGGTGCCGCTGCGGGTCAGGAGACCCCGACGATCGGCAGCCGCAGCGCGCCCGGCGCAGCCTCGGGCACCGCGGGGGCGACCGGCGGCACCGGGGCGATGCGCTGGTAGTCGGCGCCGAGCGGGGGCCGCGCGTCGGCCTCGCCCTTGTTGGGCCACATCGCCATCATCCGCTCCGCCTGGGCGGTGATGGTCAGCGACGGGTTGACGCCGAGGTTGGCGCTGATCGCCGAGCCGTCGGCGATGTGCAGGCCCGGGTAGCCGTAGACGCGCTGGTAGGCGTCGATGACGCCGGTCTCGGGCGAGTCACCGATCGCGCAGCCGCCGATGAAGTGCGCGGTCAGCGGCATGTTGAACGGCTCGCCGATGTTGCCGCCCGGGGTGCCGCCGAGGACGCCGGCGATGCGGCGCACGGCGTCGTTGGCGACGGGGATCCAGGTCGGGTTCGGGGCGCCGTGGCCCTGGCGGGAGGTCATCCGCCAGCCCAGCAGGCCCTTCTTGCCGTACGTCGTGATCGAGTTGTCCAGCGACTGCATGACCAGCGCGATCACCGTGCGCTCGGACCAGTGCTTGAGGTCGTAGAGCTCCTTGATGTTCGAGCGCTGCGTCCACATCTCCTTCAGCCAGGCGCGCCAGCGCGGACCGTCGCCGTCACCGTCGGTCAGGACGGTCTGCATCATCGCCATCGTGTTGAAGCCCTTGCCGTAGCGGCACGGCTCGATGTGGGTGTCCTCGTCGGGGTGGAAGCTCGAGGTGATCGCGACGCCGTAGGAGTAGTCCGTGGTGTCGCTGGACGGCGCGATGGCCCCCAGGATCGACTCGGAGTTGGTGCGCGAGAGGTAGCCGAGACGGTCGGAGAGCTTCGGCAGGACGCCCTCGTCCTTGAGCCGGTGCAGCAGCTTCTGGGTGCCGAGCGAGGCAGCGGCGAAGATGACGTGCTCGGCGGTGAGCGTGCGCGTGGTCCGCGGCGTGGCGCGCCTGGCCTTCGTGAACTTCACCGCGACGTCGTACCCGCCGCCGTCGCGGGGGCTGACCTTGGTCACCGTGGTCAGCGGCATCACCTTCGCGCCGTTCTGCTCGGCGAGGTAGAGGTAGTTCTTGACCAGGGTGTTCTTGGCGTTGTGGCGGCAGCCCGACATGCACTCGCCGCAGTTGCGGCAGGGGTTGCGGTCGGGGCCGGCACCGCCGAAGTAGGGGTCGGCCACGACCTGGTCGGGGTCGGCTCCGGGCCCGCCGAAGAAGACGCCCACCGGGGTCGGGTGGAAGGTGTCGCCGACACCCATGTCCGAGGCGACCTTCTCCATCACGTCGTCGGCCGGCGTGCGGACGGGGTTCTCCACGACGCCGAGCATCCGCTTGGCCTGGTCGTAGTAGGGAGCGAGCTCCTCGCGCCAGTCGGTGATGTGGCTCCACTGGGCGTCCTTGTAGAACGCCGGGAGCGGCTCGTAGAGGGTGTTGGCGTAGACCAGCGAGCCACCGCCCACGCCGGCACCGGCGACGATCAGGGTGTCGCGCACCGCGTCGATGCGCTGGATGCCGTAGCAGCCCAGGGCCGGTGCCCAGAGGTACTTGGTGATGTCGAGGGTGCCCTTGGAGAAGTCCTTGTCCTCGAAGCGGGGGCCCGCCTCGATGACGCCGACCTTGTAGCCCTTCTCGGTCAGCCGCAGCGCGGAGACCGAGCCGCCGAAGCCGGAGCCGATGACGAGGACGTCGTAGTCGAACCGGCGCGTGGTGTCGCTCATGTGTGTCAGGCCCTTCCCAGCTTCTTCATCAGGCGCAGGTTCGCCGTCATGACGGCGGCGTACTGCTCGTCGGACATGCCCAGCATCGGGGCGAAGCGCACCAGGCGCTGCGTGCCTACCGACTGGGACTCGGTGTAGCGGTGGATGCCCTCGCTGCCCTGGCGACGGCCCATGCCGGACTCGCGCATGCCGCCCATCGGGGAGTCGATGCTCGCGAACGTGGCGCCGAAGGCCTCGTTGATGTTGACCGTCCCGCACTTGACCTGCCGCGCCATGGCCCGGGCACGGGCCCCGTCGCGGCTGTAGATGGAGGCGTTGAGGCCGTACTCCCCGTCGTTGGCGCGGGCCACGGCCTCGGCCTCGTCGTGGAAGCGGTAGATCGAGATGACCGGGCCGAAGGTCTCCTCACCGAAGCAGGTCATGTCGGGGGTGACGCCCTCGAGGATGGTGGGCTCGAAGAAGAACGGCCCGAGGTCGGGCCGCGCCCTGCCACCGGCCAGCACCCGCGCGCCCTTGGCGACGGCGTCCTCGACGTGGCGGGTCACGGTGTCCAGCTGGTCCTGGGAGATGAGCGAGCCCATGTCGGTGCCCCACTCCAGCGTGGCACCCAGGGTCATCGCCTGGGTGCGGGCCACGAACCGCTCCACGAACCGGTCGTAGACCTGGTCGGCGACGAAGAGCCGCTCGGTGGAGACGCAGAGCTGGCCGGCGTTGGAGAACGAGGCACGCACGGCGCCCTCGGCGGCGCGCTCGACGTCGGCGTCGCGCAGCACGAGCATCGGGTTCTTGCCGCCGAGCTCCAGCGAGCAGCCGATCAGCCGCTCGGCGCAGCCAGCCGCGACCCGCTTGCCGGTCGCGGTCGACCCGGTGAAGCAGATGTAGTCGGCCTTCGCGATGACCGAGGTGCCCACGCGGGAGCCGGGACCCGCCAGGACCTGCCACAGGTCCTTGGGGAAGCCGGCCTCCTCGAGCAGCTGGGCGCCGTAGAGGGCGGTCAGCATGGTCTGGGCGTCCGGCTTGGTGACCACGGCGTTGCCGGCGAGCAGGGCCGGGAGGCCGTCGCACAGCGCCATCGTGAAGGGGTAGTTCCACGGCGAGATGATGCCGACGACACCCTTGGGCACGCGGTTGACCTCGACCCGGGTCAGGCCGGGCACCACGCCGAGCTTGCGCTGGGTGCCGAGGTGCTGCTGGGCGGTGCGGGCGTAGTAGCGCGCGGTCAGCGCGATGTGCAGCGGCTCGTCGAAGGCATGCTTGCGCGCCTTGCCCGACTCCCACACGATCAGGTCGAGGATCTCCTCCTGGCGCTCGAGCACGAGGTCGTGCAGACGCATGAGGATCGCCGAGCGGTGCTCCAGGCTGGTGCGGGCCCAGGACTCCTGCGCACGCCGGGCACGGGCGAAGGCCTCGACCACGTCCTCCTCGCTCGACTGCGGGATGTGCGCCAGCGGTGCGCCGCTGATCGGCGTGCGCACCTCCTTGGTCTCCCCCGAGGTGGCCAGGATCCGGCGCGTCAGCGCCTCGACGTACTCCGGCTCCAGGGCGTACGCCGCGGTCGGGTCGTGCTCGGGATCGTGCGGCCCGTCGACGAGCGGGCTGCCTGCGGGGTCGGGGCTCGAGGCGCTCATGTACCGAGAGTATGTGACCGGGGTCTCCGTCACTACCCTTCGGTAGACAAGTGAGGCGCTTGACACATTCCTTTGCTCTGTCAAGCGCTCGTGTGCACTCCCCGCGTGCTCAGCCGGCGGGCGGCGGCGTGTAGATCGACTTCAGCTCGGTGTACTGACCGAGGCCTTCCGGACCGAACTCGCGCCCCAGCCCGGAGGCCTTGAAGCCACCGAAGGGCGCGGCGAAGTCCATCGTGTAGGTGTTGATGCCGTAGGTGCCGGTGCGGACGCCCCGGGCCACCTCGAGCCCGGCCTCGACGTCGGCGGTCCACACGGTGCCGGCGAGCCCGTAGTCGGAGTCGTTGGCGATCCGCACGGCGTCCTCGACGCCGTCGTAGGCGATGACCGAGACGACGGGGCCGAAGATCTCCTCCTGCGCGATCCGCATCCGGTTGTCGACGTCGGCGAAGACGGTGGGCCGGACGTACCAGCCGTGGTCGAGGCCCTCGGGCATCCCGACGCCGCCCGCGACGAGGCGGGCGCCCTCCTCCTGCCCGAGCGCGATGTACTTCTGCACCCGCTCCTGCTGGCGCTGGGCCACCATCGGGCCGATCTCGGTGGCGGGGTCCATCGGGTCGCCGACGCGCATCCCACCGATGCCCTGGGCGATCGCGTCGACCAGCTCGCCCTGGCGCGAGCGCGGCACCAGGACGCGGGTCTGCGCCACGCAGGCCTGCCCGGAGTTCATCACCGAGAGGAACTTCAGCCCCTCGACGGTGGTCGTGAGGTCGGCGTCCTCGAGGACGATCGCGGCCGACTTGCCGCCCAGCTCGAGGGAGACGCGCTTGAGCTGCTCGCCGCACACCGCGCCGATGGCACGGCCCGCGGCGGTGGAGCCGGTGAAGGCGACCTTGTCCACGCCGGGGTGCGCGACCAGGTGCTGGCCGACCTCGCGACCACCGGCGACGATGTTGACGACACCCGCCGGGACGCCGGCCTCGTGCAGCAGCTCGGCCATGAGGTAGCAGTCCAGCGGGGACTCCGGCGCGGGCTTCACCACCACGGTGCAGCCGCTCAGCAGGGCCGGGACGACCTTGGACAGCACGGTGAACTGCGGGACGTTCCACGGCGGGATCGCCGCGACCACGCCGACCGGCTCGTGCCGCACGACCACGTCGGAGCCCAGGGCGCCGGGGCGGGTGGCCTCCCACGGGAACTCCCGGGCGATCGCGAGGAACGCCTCGATCTGCATCCACGGCGCGGGGGCCTGGGCCAGCTGGGAGAAGGAGGTCGGCGAGCCCATCTCCAGGGTGATCAGCTCGGCCATCTCGGTCAGCTTGCCGGCGTAGAGCATCGAGAACGCCTCGATCACCGCGATCCGCTCCTGCGGCGACATCCGCGGCCACGGGCCGTGGTCGAACGCCTGCCGGGCAGCCGCCACGGCCGCGTCCACGTCGGCGTACGACGCCTCGGGGACGGTGGCGATGACCTCCTCGGAGTGCGGGGAGACGACCTCGATGGTCGAGGTGGTCTCGGGGGCACGCCAGCCGCCGTCGATGTAGAAGGCGTCGCGGTCGAGGGTCATGTCGGCTCCAGCCAGGGTGGGGTCAGGGGGCGGTCGAGAAGAAGTCGGTGAAGCCGGACGGCTCGTGCTTGCCGACGCAGAAGTGCTCGAAGAGGCCGAAGCCCTCGGAGGTGCCGCTCCCCCGCGAGGGCTCGGTGACGACGGCGCGGCCGACGTGGTCCACGCAGCCGAACATCAGCATGCTCCGCACGGCGTCGCTGGTCAGGTCGTAGGTGCGGCGCTCGACGAACTCCTCGCCGTGCCACTGCCCGTGCAGCCAGTCCTGGTCACCGCCGTACCCGCCGCCGAAGTGCAGCGGGGCCGCGAGCCGCGACTCGACCTCGACGTGCAGCGGACCCTGGCGGGTCTGGCACTCGATGCTCGCACCCGTCGGCATCCGCCCGCCAGACGTGTAGTGGATGGTGACCTGGGGCCAGCCGAGCTGCTCGACCCGGCCGTCCTCCCAGACGCGGGTGCAGTCATTGAGGGTGCGGGTGCCCTCGCCGTCCTCCTGGATGATCAGGCAGATCATGTAGTCGTCGAAGCGCAGCGGGACGTAGAGCCACCACATGCCGTCGAAGTCGGCCGGCCGACCGGCGGGCTCGGCCTCGCCCACCGGACGGATGCCCCAGGAGCGGTCGCGCGAGCCGACCCAGGTGTCCGGGCTGACCGCGATCTCGGTGCCGTCGACCGACAGCGAGCCCGACCACGTGCCGACCTGGGCGAAGCGCTGAGCGTCGAGCACGACGCGGGTGCCCTGGCGCATGACGTGCCGCTGCTCCTGGACCACCTCGAAGGAGCCCTCCCAGGTCAGGTCGCACGCGAGGCCCTCGGTCTCCTCGAGGACCATGCGGATCTTGTGCAGCGGCTCGATCACCTCGAGGCGGTAGCCGCCGACCCGCTGGTCCAAGCGGTCGTCGTCGATCGGGCCGCCCAGGTGGACGGCGGTCTGCTCGGTGCCGCGCGTGACGAGGAAGTAGGCGTCCTTGGTGCGCAGGTTGGGGTAGTAGCCCATCCCGCTGATCACGAAGATGTCGCCGGTGCGGTCGTGGGCGTTGAAGTAGCAGCGGTCGTAGAAGTGCCGGTCGCTCGGCCCGGGCCAGCCGATCGGCTGCGGGACCTGGTGGACCGGGTACTCGTCGAGGGGCCCCAGCGCCCCGCGCGCGGACGCGGCCATCAGGCGCCCACCCGCTCCAGGATCGAGACCACCAGCGGCTTGCAGTGGAACAGCGACTCGATGTCCTCGGGCATCTCGATCTCGCCGAAGTGCACCTGCCGGGCGCCGGTGCGCATGAAGACGATGCACCACATCAGGCCGTTGTAGACGTGGTACCAGTCGAGGTCGCCGAGCTGGACGCCGGACTTCTCGGCGTACGTCGCCACCACGTCCTCCTCGCGCAGGAAGTGCGGCATGCCGGGCAGCTCGAGCATCCCGACGATGGACTCGAAGACCTGGTGGGCGAAGAGCAGCCAGCTCACGTCGAGCGCGCGCGGGCCGAGGGTCACCATCTCCCAGTCGAGGACGGCGACCGGCTCGAAGTCGCGGTAGATCACGTTGCCGATCCGGGCGTCGCCCCAGCACAGCACCGGCTCGCCCTGCTCGGCCTCCGACGGGATGTTCGCCTCGAGCCAGGCCAGCGCCCGCTCGGCGGTGGGCGAGGGCGCGAGGTCGCGGACGGCGAAGTCGTACCAGGCGCGGACCTTCGCCAGGTTGCGGTGCAGCAACGTCTCGCCGACCTGCTCGGGGGCGAGGTAGCCGAAGCTCTCGAGCGGGTCCGTGATCGCGTGCAGCCGAGCAAGGACGTCGACGGTGGCGTCCTGGAGGCGCCGCTGGTCGGCGCGGTCGGCGTCGTAGAGCCAGTTGTCGCCGAACGGGTAGGGCAGCACGTCGGGCGGGACGACGCCCTCGACCCGGTCCATGAGGAAGCTGGGGGTGCCGAGGACCTCGCCGGCCTCGTCGAGCCAGCGCACGCCCGGGACCGGCACGTCGGTCAGCTCGCCGACCTGGCGGATCACCTCGAACTGGTGTCCCAGGTCGTAGCGCGGGAAGACCGGGAAGTCCTGGGCCGCGGGTGCCACGCGCGCCACCATCGGGTGCGTCGTGCGCGCGCCGTCCTCGGTCCAGGTGGCGTCGAGGACCAGCGTCTCGGAGGACATGCCGTTGCTGTCGATGCCGCTGTGCAGCACGACCTCCGGTTCGGCGCCCGAGGGCAGCAGCGTGGACAGCCAGCGCTCCAGGGCCGCGGGCACCAGCGCCGCGTCCCGGCTGCTGCGCTGCATCTTCAGGTCGGCCGGTGGCGCCTCGGGAGGTGTTGCCTGGGTCACACCAGACACCTTCCTAGAACGTGTTCTAGGTGTCAACAGATTCGTTGACACGTGTCAGCCCTGCGCCGCGGGTCGAGCAGCCCGAGCGCCAGCGAGGGCGTCGTCGAGACCGCCGAAGTTGTCCGTGGTCGCCGACCACAGCCGGCTCACGCGGTCTCGACGACGCTCGCTGGCGCTCGCTGCTCGACCGACGGCGGATCTCAGACCAGGTCGGTGACCTGCACCCGCGCCTCGTCGGCCTCCTGGTCGGTGAGCTTGAGCTGCGACTGCCGCTCCGCCTCGACCCGGCGCAGGTAGTGGTCGACCTCCTGGGCGACCCGGGCCTCGTCCCAGCCGAGGACCTCGGCCATCAGCCGGGCGGCGTGCGGGGCGGCCCCGACGCCGCGGTCGAAGGTCTCGATCGAGATCCGGGTCCGGCGGGTCAGCACGTCGTCGAGGTGCAGCGCCCCCTCGTGGGTCACCGCGTAGACGACCTCGGCCGCGAGGTGGTCCTCGGCACCCTCGAGCGGCAGCGCGAGCTGGCGCCGGGAGGCGATGAGGGCCAGCAGGTCGTCGACCTGCCCGCCGTACCGGCCGAGGAGGTGGTCGATCCGTGCGACGTGCAGCCCCGAGCGGCGGGCGAGCAGCACGCGCTGGTTGCTGCGGGTCTCGTAGGACTCGGCGCCGTCGAGCGGGACCCGGTCGGTGATCGACTCGCGCACCGTGCCGGTGCCGGTCGAGCGCAGGCTGTGGGCGGCGGCGTCGATGGCGTCGCGCGCCATGACGCGGTACGTCGTGTACTTCCCGCCCGCGATCATCACCAGCCCCGGGACCGGGGTCACGACCGTGTGCTCGCGGGAGATCCGCGACGTCGGCTCGGACTCCCCCGACAGCAGCGGCCGGAGCCCGGCGTACACGCCCTCGACGTCCTCGTGGTCCAGCGGCTCGCGGAGGATCCGGTTGACGTGCTCGAGGATGTAGTCGATGTCCGTGCGGCTGGCCGCGGGGTGGGCCTTGTCGAGGTCCCACGGGGTGTCAGTGGTGCCGATGATCCAGTGCCGGCCCCACGGGATGACGAAGAGCACCGAGGTCTCGGTGCGCACGATGAACCCGGTCTCGGAGCGGATCCGGTCGCGCGGGACGACGATGTGCACGCCCTTGGACGCCTGCACGTGCAGGGCCCCGCGGCCGCCGACCATCTCCTGGATCTCGTCGGTCCACACACCGGCGGCGTTGACGACGACCCGGGCCCGGACCTCGAGGTCCCGGCCGTGCTCCAGGTCGCGCGCGGTCACGCCCACCACCCGCTCCCCTTCGCGCAGGAAGCCGGTGACCTTGACCCGGGTGGCGACGTGCGCACCGTGCCGGGCAGCGGTGCGGGCGACCGCGACGACCATCCGCGCGTCGTCGACCTGGCAGTCGTAGTAGCGGATCGCGCCGGTGATGGTGTCGGTGCGGAAGTCCGGTGCCATGCGGGCGACCTGGCGGCGGGTGAGGTGGCGGTGCAGCGGCACGCCCATGTCGTACTTCCCGGCCTTGGCCATGCCGTCGTAGAGCGCCAGGCCGGCGCCGACGTAGGCGCGCTCCCACACGGGCTTGGTCAGCGGGTAGAGGAACGGCACCGGGCGCACGAGGTGCGGCGCGAGGCGGGTGAGGAGCAGACCGCGCTCCTGCAGGGCCTCGCGGACCAGGCCGAAGTCCATCATCTCCAGGTAGCGCAGCCCGCCGTGGATGAGCTTGCTGCTGCGGCTGGAGGTGCCGCTGCCGAGGTCGCGCTGCTCGAGCAGACCGGTGCTCAGCCCGCGCGTGACGGCGTCGAGGGCGACGCCCGTGCCGGTGATGCCCCCACCGACGACCAGTACGTCCAGCTCGGGCTCACCCGCCTGCCCGGTCATCGCCGCCAGGGCGGCGTCTCGCGCGTCGGGTCCGAGGGCTCCAGGCGTGGGAGTCATGGCTCCACTGTGCCAGGTCCCTCGACGACCTCAGCCGCCGAAGCGCGGCGGCCGGTAGTCGGTGCACTCCTCGGTCGCCGTCGGGTAGCGGTCTCGCACCGCGCAGGCCCGCCGCATCTGGTCCCGGGCGTCGGCGGGCAGCAGCCAGCCCCGCCGCACGGCCCGGTCGGTGGCCCGGGCCAGCCGCTGCTCGTAGTCGGCGTACGTCGAGTAGCGCTGCTGCAGGGTCAGCGGGTCGAACGGGACGGTGGTGCCGCCGAGCTCGCAGTCCGTGGAGCGGTACGTCGCCACCGGGACCTCCACGGGCGGCAGCCGCATCCCGCCGAGCACGTTGCCGTCGGCGTCGCGGGCCGGGGTCACGCCGTCGGCGGCGTACTCGAACCGGGGCGCGGGGCGCGGCCGCTCGCCGGTGCGGATCCACTCCTCGAGCTCGCGGAGCGCCGTGTTGACGGCGTACCTCATGGGGAAGGAGGCGCCGGCCACGATGCAGCCGGCGTAGAGCGGGTTGAGCGCGGACTGGCCGTAGTCGCCGGCGGCCTCGATGGCGTCGCGGTAGCCCTGCTCGTCGACCTGGGGCAGACCGACCACGCGCTGGCCGGAGCCGAAGACCTGCTGGTAGCCGATGAAGAGGCCGGCGTGCGCGGAGCCGGCGACCTCCCAGAGCCGGTAGAGCGGGTCGTCGTCGGCGGTGCCGGTCGACTCGGCCCAGTCGCTGTTGAGCTGGAGCACCGGGACACGCAGCCGCGGCTCGTACTCCAGCCCGGCCAGGCCGCCGTGGACCAGGAACCCGTCGATCACGCCCGCCCCGTCGCGGAAGGCCCGCACGATCCCGGCCAGCCGGCCCGCGGACTGCGACTGCCCCGCAGCCACGACCCGCTCGACCCGCAGCCCGCCCATCGGGCGGACGTCGCCGACCTGCCGGGTGCGGAGCGCGCGGGCGACCTGGAGGAACATGTCGTCGGCGTACGCGTCGCCGGGGTGGTCGATGGCGGCGTAGCGCACCGGGTCCCACACCTGGGGGGTCAGCGGAGTGCAGCACAGGCCGGCGGCCTGGGCGCTGACGTGGACGAACGCCCAGCCGCTGCGCAGCAGCTCCTCGCGACCCTCGAGGCTGTCGACGGCGTTCTCGAACTGGGCGGTGACGTTGACCCACTCCAGCATCACCGCGCCGTTGAAGTCGCGCTGGCGCTGGGGACGGGTGATGACCACCCGCGTGGTGTACGGCGCGGTCGACCCGTCGGCGGCGCGGGCCGTACCGGAGACGAAGAGCTCCTGCTCGGTGTAGCCGAAGGGCTCCAGCTGGTGCCAGGAGTCCCACATCGGGCGGCCCTGGATGCCGGCCGGCGGGAGGCTGAGGGTCGGGAGCGGGACCCGGGCCCGTCCGCCCTCGGCGGCTCCGGCGCTGCTGGGCGCCGCGCCCGCGACGGTCGGCACCGGCGGCGTCGCCGCCAGCAGGGTCAGGAGCAGAAGGACGACGAGCAGTCTGCGGAGCACGCCGCCTCAACGAGCCGCGTGTGACGGCGGTTACGTCCGGGCCGGGCGACGGATGCTCGTCAACGAGCGGGCACACGTCGCCTGGCGACCCGAGTCGAGAGCCGAGTCCCGCGGCGAGGCGGTACCAGCTCGGGACTTGTGCCCGCTGGTTGACGACGCGGACTCAGGAGCGTCCGTGACCGTTCCTGCCGTCGCCGACCGAGCGGGCCGTCATCGAGCCGAAGTCGCGGTTGATGGTCTTCTCGCCGCGCACCTGGAAGTGGTCCAGGTCGTCGCGGCCCTGCCCGCCCTGGAGCCGCCGACGCTGGCGGCGGCTGTCCCACAGGTCGACGAGGAGGTAAGCCACCACCCCGAGCACGACCAGTCCGACGAAGATCATCCAGCCGACCGACATCACACACCTCCCGACGGGCCCGGCGCCCGGAGGACCAGTCTGCCCCCACCGTCAACACCCACCGTCACCATTCGGCGCGATGCGCCGTCAGGATCCGTCCGTGCCGAGCCCGGGTCAGCCCAGGCGCGCGTGGCCCGCGTCGAGCGCGGCCCGGCACCCCTCCCACATCTCCCGTACGACGTCGGCGACCGGGCGCACGGAGTCGATCCGGCCCGCGACCTGGCCGGTGTTGGCCAGGCTGGCGTCCAGGTCGCCGTCGAAGTAGAGCTCCTGCACGCGGTCCATCAGCTTGTCCGCGGGCGGGTCGGCCGCCCAGGCATGGGCGCGCTCGGTGGCGATGACGCGCATGGTCGGGTTGCCGGGGACGCTGACCAGCATCGTGCCGGTCTCGGGGGCCGCGACGATGGCGTCGGTGAAGGCGGGGTGCACGCCGGACTCGTGGGTGGCCAGCATCCGGGTGCCCATCTGCACGCCCTCGGCGCCCAGCACCAGGGCGGCGGCCATCGAGGTGGCGTCGCAGATGCCGCCGGCGGCGATGAGCGGCAGCGAGGTGCGCGAGGCCACCAGGGGCAGCAGCACCATCGTGGAGGCGCCCGTCGCGCCCTTGAACCCGCCGCCCTCGACGCCCTCGACCACGAGGCCGTCGACGCCGGCGGCCTCGGCCTTGAGCGCGGCACGCAGCGTGCCGACGACGTGGAAGACGGTGATGCCGGCGTCCTTGAGCCGGGCGGTGAACAGCCCGGGGTCGCCGGCCGAGGTCGCGACGTACGAGACGCCGGACTCGACGAGGGTGTCGACGATGGAGTGGTCGTGCTTCCAGCCGCCGACCAGCAGGTTGGCGCCGACCGGCTTGTCGGTGAGCTCCTTGACCCGCAGCAGGTCCGCGCGACCCTCGGGCGTGAGGGTCTCGATGATGCCCATGCCGCCGGCCTCGGAGACGGCCGCCGCCAACCGGGCCCGGGCGATGAAGGTCATCGGGGCCTGCACGATCGGGATGTCGACGCCGAGGAGCTGCTGCACGCGGTTCACGACCGGCACGGTAGCCGCCGTCACCGAGCGGTCGTTCGGGCGGCCTCCACCGCTTCCTCGAGCCCGCGCGCGGCGAGCCGGTCGGCCCGCTCGTTGCCCTCGTCGCCGTTGTGGCCCTTGACCCAGTGCCAGGTCACGTCGTGCAGCTGGCAGGCGGCATCGAGCTCCTTCCAGAGGTCGACGTTCTTGACCGGCTGCTTGGCCGAGGTCAGCCAGCCGTTGCGCTTCCACCCGGTGACCCAGGACGTGATGCCCGAGCGGACGTAGGTGGAGTCAGTGTAGAGCTCGACCCGCACCCGCCGGGTCAGCACGGTCAGCGCCCGGATCGGGGCGGTGAGCTCCATCCGGTTGTTGGTGGTCTGGCCGGCCTCGCCGCCGCACAGCTCCAGCTCGTGGGAGCCGATCCGCAGCAGCGCGCCCCAGCCGCCGGGGCCGGGGTTGGGCACGCACGCGCCGTCGGTGTGGATGGTGACGGTCTCGGGCTGGTCCTGCACGAAGGACATCCTCACCCAAGCCCGGGGCCTCCGGGCATCGCCGTCGCGAGCGGCGTCAGACGGGTTCGTGGGCAAGGCGCCGGCGCGAAGTCCCACTGTGTCGTTCGGCGAGCGTCGGCAACGCGGCCCACGTGCCCGGATGGCGTCGCGCAGCAGGCGAGGTCCGGGGGTTCCGGGCTACAGTCGGTCGGCGTGCATGGTCTGGCGCGCGCGCACGTCGGCGAGCCACGCGAGGTCGACGTCGGCGACCGCCAGCCCCGGCTCTGTGCCAAGCGCGGCGAGCTCGCGGCCCTCGGGGTCGAGCACGCACGAGCCGCCGGTGATCGGCCGGTCCCCGCAGCGCCCCAGGGCGGCCCCGGCGACGACGTACATCCCGTTGTCGAGCGCCCGGGCGGGCAGCGAGACCTCACGACCGCGGGTCGAGCCCTTGAGGTAGGCCGTCGACACGGCGTACACCTCGGCGCCGGCGGCGGCCGCCGCCGCGGCGTGCTCGGGGAAGCGGCTGTCGTAGCAGATGGCCAGCCCGACGCGCACGCCCTCGACGTCGAGGACGACCGGACCGGGCGAGCCCGCGGTGAACCAGGGAAGCTCGAGCCGGTCGACGTGCTGCTTGTCGTACGCCGCCTCGACCGACCCGTCGGGACGGACGAGCAGCGTGCTGAGCCGCATCCGGTCCCCGCGCAGCAGCGGCGTCGACACCAGCACCGTGCACGAGGCCTCCCGGGCGGCACGGCCCAGGGGTGCGAGCAGCTCGTCGAGCGCCTCGACCCGCGGCCGGCCGCTCGCGCGCACCTGGTCGAAGGCGTCCCAGTCGTAGCCGGTCAGGAACGCCTCGGGCAGCACCAGCAGCCCGACACCACGCTCGCCGGCCTCGAGGGTCAGCGCCACGCCGGTGGCGATGTTGGCCGCGAGGTCCCCGTTGACCGGGACCGCCTGCCCGGCAGCGACCCTCAGCACCGCCGACCGGTCACGTCCTCGGCCTCGACCGGTCAGCCGCTGCGGGACCTGGCAAGGAAGTGACTGCTCGAGGGCGGACAACCGACTGCTCGGCCATCGCTACTCGACGACGACCTCGACGCGCTGGAACTCCTTGCAGTCGGTGTAGCCGGTGGTGGCCATCGACCGCTTGAGGGCGCCGATGAGGTTCATCGTGCCGTCGGCGACGCGGGAGGGGCCGAAGAGGATCTCCTCGATCGTGCCGACGGTGTCGAACTGCACCCGCTGGCCGCGCGGCAGCTCGGGGTGGTGGGCCTCGGTGCCCCAGTGGAAGCCGCGGCCGGGAGCGTCGGTGGCACGCGCGAAGGGCGAGCCGACCATGACCGCGTCGGCGCCGCAGGCGATCGCCTTGGCGATGTCGCCGGAGGTGCCGATCGAGCCGTCGGCGATGACGTGGACGTAGCGGCCGCCGGACTCGTCGAGGTAGTCGCGGCGGGCGGCGGCGACGTCGGCCACCGCGGAGGCCATGGGTACGGCGACGCCGAGCACGGTCCGCGTGGTGTGGGCCGCTCCCCCGCCGAACCCGACGAGCACGCCCGCGGCACCGGTGCGCATGAGGTGCAGCGCCGCGGTGTGGGTGGCGCAGCCGCCCACGATGACCGGCACGTCGAGCTCGTAGATGAACTCCTTGAGGTTCAGCGGCTCGGCCTGGCTCGAGACGTGCTCCGCGGAGACGGTGGTGCCGCGGATGACGAACATGTCCACGCCGGCGTCGACGACGGCCTTCGCGAACTCCTTCGTGCGCTGCGGCGACAGCGACCCGGCGACCGTGACGCCGGCGGCGCGCATCTCGCGCAGCCGCTCGGTGATCAGCTCGGGCTTGATCGCCTCGGTGTAGATCTCCTGCACGCGGCGTACGGCGTCGGTGCCGGTGAGCGCGGCGACCTCCTCCAGCAGCGGCTCGGGGTCCTCGTAGCGGGTCCAGAGGCCCTCGAGGTTGAGCACGCCGAGGCCACCGAAGCGACCCATCGCGATGGCGGTGGTCGGCGACATCACCGAGTCCATCGGCGCGGCGATCACCGGCAGGTCGAAGCGGTAGGCGTCGATCTGCCAGTGCGTGCTGACCTCCTCGGGGTCGCGGGTGCGCCGGGAGGGCACGATCGCGATGTCGTCGAAGGAGTACGCACGCCGGGCGCGCTTGGCCTGGCCGATCTGGATCTCGGTCACCGGAGCAGGTTATCGGCAGCTCGCCGGCGGTGGCGGGCGCCCGCATGGATCTCGGGCAGGAGGGTAGAAGCGGCCCATGGCCTCCCCCCGCCCACGATCCCTCCCGGTCATGGCCGGCACCGTCGTCGCGGGAGTCACCCTCCTGGTCGGCGCGCTGGTTGCAGCGGCCTGGTGGTCGGCACGCGACGACATCGCGTGGTCCAGCACGCTCCCGGGCGGCGCCTACCGCGTGCTGGACTGGGACGACTCCCGGGTGCTCCTCGCCTCCCCCAGTCGTGTGGCCCTGCTCGATCGTGGCGACGGCAGCGTGATGAGACAGCTGAGGATCGACGTCGCCGACCAGGCGTGGTTACGCCCCGAGGGTGGCTTCATCACGCTGAGCCGGGACGACGGCACGCTGCAGGCGTGGGAGGACGAGGACCCGGCAGGCGAGGACGTGCTGAGCTCGGATTTGGAGCCCGTCTGGCAGGCGACAGGAGCGCGCGAGGACCCCCTACGGCTGTTGGCCACCTCCGAGCAGCTGATGGTCGTCCAGGACGGCGGTGCCGGAGAGCTCAGGGGCCTGAGGCTGGAGGACGGCTCCACCGCCTGGACCACCCGGGTGCAGCGGATCCTGCCGACGTACAGCTCAGGACAGATGCTCGATGAGATCGGTGTGGTCGGTGCGTTCCTGCCCGGGGACCGCTCCGCCTCCCTGCTCTCGGTCGACGACGGCGACCCCGTGGCCGAGCTGCCGGTGGTCGACGACGTCGAGTCCTTCAACGTGTGGGGCGACCGCGCGCTGGTCGACGCCGGCGATCGTCTGTGGGTGGTCTCACCCGACGAGACCGTCGAGCTCGACGTCCCGTGGGAGCGCGCCCTGCTCGCCGGCGCGCCGCAGGCCGGTGGTGTCGTGACCGCCACGGACGGCGAGGCGAGCTGGGGCATCGACCCCGAGCGGGCCACCATCAGCGCGCTGCCGGCGGTGGACGAGCCGGGCGGCTACGAGAGCGCCTACCAGCCGCACCAGGTCGACGACCGACTCACCGCGGTGTACGTCGACGGGATGCTCACGGGGGTCGACCGGGCCACGGGCGAGCAGCTCTTCACCCTGGACGGGGTCGGCGTGACCCTGGCCCAGGGTGCTGAGACCGTCCTGGTCCAGCGCGAGCCGGCCGGGGCCGACGCCTGGTTGGAGCGCATGGCCACCTGGCGAGCCGATGCCGGGGTCGAGCTCCAGGTCGTCGACACCGACGCGACGACGTACGGCTCGGTCGTGACCGACGGCGACGAGGTCGGCGACCGCGCCACTCTTGACGACCACGAGGCCGTGGTCGTGCTGCAGGGTGAGGACTTCGCGATCGAGGAGTCCCGGGTGGTGCTGCTCGGGCGCTGAGCCGCGAGCCCTGGTCAGCGACCCGTGTAGTTGGGCGCCTCGACCGTCATCTGCACGCCGTGCGGGTGCGACTCCGTGAGCGAGGCCTGGGTGATCCGGACGAACCGGCCCTTCTCCTGCAGCTCGGCCACGGTGCGGGCGCCGACGTAGAACATCGTCTGGTTGAGCCCGCCGATGAGCTGGTGGGCGACGGCGGCCAGCGGGCCGCGGTAGGCGACCTGGCCCTCGATGCCCTCGGGGACGATCTGGTCGTCGGAGGTGACCTCGGCCTGAAAGTAGCGGTCCTTGGAGTAGGACTTCTTGCCCCGCGACGACATCGCGCCGAGCGAGCCCATGCCCCGGTAGGCCTTGAACTGCTTGCCGTTGACGAAGACCAGGTCGCCCGGCGACTCCTCGCACCCGGCCAGCAGCGAGCCGAGCATCACGCAGTCGGCGCCGGCCACGATCGCCTTGCCGATCTCGCCGGAGTGCTTCATGCCGCCGTCGGCGATGAGCGGGACGCCGGCGGGCTTGGTGGCCAGCGAGGCCTCATAGACCGCGGTCACCTGCGGCACGCCCACACCGGTCACGACGCGGGTGGTGCAGATCGAGCCGGGGCCCACGCCCACCTTCACGGCGTCGGCGCCGGCGTCGACGAAGGCCTGGGCGCCCTCGCGGGTCGCGACGTTGCCGCCGATGACCTGCACGTGCCTGGTCGCCGGGTCGGTCTTGAGCCGCTGGACCATCTCGAGCAGCATCCGCACGTTGCCGTGGGCGGTGTCGGCCACCAGCACGTCGACACCGGCCTCGACCAGGGTCGTGGCGCGCTCCCAGGCGTCGCCGAAGTACCCGATGGCCGCGCCGACCAGGAGCCGGCCGTCGGCGTCGTACGTCGCCTTGGGGAACTGCTCGCCCTTGACGAAGTCCTTGACCGTGATCAGCCCGACCAGGCGGTCGTCGTCGTCGATGAGCGGGAGCCGCTCGCGCTTGTGCTTGCGCAGCAGCAGCGTCGCCTCCTCGCGGGAGATCCCGGCGTGGCCGGTGATCAGCGGCATCGGCGTCATCATCTCGTCGACCTTGGTGGTCGCCCACTCCGCGACCGGGGTGAAGCGCAGGTCGCGGTTGGTGATGATGCCGAGCAGCCGGTTGTCGGGGTCGACGACGGGCAGGCCGGAGACGCGGTACTCACCGCAGATGCGGTCGAGCTCCTCCAGCGTCGCGTCGGGGCCGATGGTGACGGGGTTGGAGATGATCCCGGTCTGGGTCCGCTTCACCAGGTCGACCTGGTAGGCCTGGTCCTGGATCGACAGGTTGCGGTGCAGCACGCCGATGCCGCCCTGCCGGGCCATCGCGATCGCCATCCGCGACTCGGTCACGGTGTCCATCGCCGCGCTGAGCAGCGGCACGTTGAGGGTGATCTCGCGGGTCAGCCGGGACGAGGTGTCGATGTCGGCCGGCGCCAGGTCGGAATGACCAGGCAGGAGCAGGACGTCGTCGTAGGTGAGACCGAGGGCGGCGAACTTCTCCGGGAGCTCCACTCCCCCATCCTACGGTCGGGCGAACGGCCTCAGGTCACGGACCGGCACCCGCACGGTCAGCCGGTCCCCGGCCATCCGGATCCGGCCCCGCATGCCGGCCGAGAGCACCATCGGCAGCACCGCCTGGTTGTCGGCCCGGGTCTCCAGCACGACGTCGGTGGCGCCGATCGTGTGCGCCAACCGGCACACGTCGCCGAGCAGCCGGGTCCCGATGCCGCGGCGCTGCCAGGCCGCGTCCACCCGCAGCGTGACCGGCCGCACGACCGCGCCCTCGTCGTCGGGACCGGGCGGCACCGGGGCGTGCACGGTCGCGAGCCCCACGACGGCTCCGTCCACCACGGCGCGGACCACGTCCCCGTCCACGACGTACGACGGCACCGACCCGACGCCGAGCCGCCGGTTGCCCGCGGGGACGACCGGCGGGGGTGCCGCGGTCGCGCCGCGGCGCAGGACGTCGCTGACCAGGCCCGCGAGCGCCACGCCACGCGCCCGCTCCACGTCGGTGAAGGGCACCGCCCGGCGTACCTGCACCTGCACGTCGCCGACCGTCACGTCCAGGGCGTCGAGGACCTGGTCCTCGGGCGCGCCGGCGGGCGCGGGCTCGGACAGGGCGTCGAAGAGCTGCGCCACCACCTCGGGGAACGCCTGCGGTCGCGCCAGGATCCTGCGCGCGGCCGCGACGTAGCGCGCCGGCTGGTCGGTGAGGGCCTCGGGCGTGCACGGGAGGGCCGCGAGGTGCCGCCACCCGGCGGACTCCACCAGCAGCGCGACCTCCGCCGCGCCCCAGCCCTCGGGGGTCTCGACCACCAGCTCGTCGGTGACGGCGTCGACCCCGGGGAAGACCTGCACCGCGCGGATGTCCACGCCCCGCTCCGCGCACTCGCGTGCGAGGTCGGCAAGGCCCCCGGGCCGGTCGGGCAGGCTGGCACGCACTCTCCACAACATGCTGCCCATGGCAGCAGGCTCCTGTTTCGCGGTTGTTGCACCGAGGTGACCGGGGCGACCGCTCCCCCCGCCCGGTGGCCCCGACCCGAGGGGCGGAGGTGGCACGCTGAGCGCCGTGCGGAGCGGCAGGTCGTGGCGGGGGCGGGTGAGCGGGGCGGTCGAGGACCGTCGTGCGCCGCTGGTGCTGGCCCTGGTGGCGGTGCTGCTACGCCTGGCGACGCTGGGCAGACCGCCCGGGCCCGACGAGGCGGGCCTGCTCCTCGTCGCCCGGTCGTGGGCACCCTCCGCCGAGGAGCTCTACGGCCCGTTCTTCGTGGACCGCCCGCCCCTGCTGCTGGCCCTCTTCCGGCTGGGCGACGCCCTGGGCGGCCTCGCCGGCACCCGGGTGCTGACCGCGCTGGCCTGCGGGCTCGCCGTCCTCCTGGCGGCGTACGCCGGCCGGTCGGTCGCCGGCGAGCGGGCTGCCGGCTGGGCGGCCCTCGCGGCCGCGGCGACCTGCACGAACCCGCTCATCGCCGTCGGCACGGCGATGCCCGAGCTGCTCGGCCTCCCGCTGGTGCTGGGGTCGGTGGTGCTGGCCCTGCGCTCGGTGCGGCAGGCACACCGGTGGCGCGCCGTGGCCCTGGCGGGCGCGGCGGGGCTCAGCGGGGCCAGTGCCGTGTGCGTCAAGCAGAGCCTGGGCGGTGGTCTCGTCTTCCTCGGGGTGCTGCTGGTCGCAGCGACCGTGCTGGGCCGGCTGGGACCGCGGCGGCTGGTGGCGACCCTCCTGGCCGCCGGGGCCGGCGCGGCCGTGCCGGCGCTCGCCTGCCTGGGGTGGGCGGTCGCGGCCGGGGTCGAGCCGGGGACGCTGTGGTACGCCGTGGCCACCTTCCGCGAGGACGCCTCCGTCGTGCTGGCCACCCAGCCCGCGGGCGCGCCGCTGGGCCGCGCCGGCGTGCTGGTGCTGGCCGCGGTGGCGACCGGGCTCGTGCTGGTCGTCGGGGGCTTCGTCGTGCACGCCCAGGGTGAGTGGAGCGACGACCCGACGCTCACCTCCGCGGTCGCCGTGATGCTGGCCGCCGACCTCGCCGCGCTCGTGGTGAGCGGCAGCTACTGGCGCGACTACCTCTTCGCGCTGGTGCCGTCCACGGCCCTCGCGGCCGCCCTCCTGGCCCGGCGCCGGCCCTCCCGCCGCGGTACGGCCATGCGCGGGGCCGTGGCGTTCACCGCGCTCTCGACCGCCGTCGGGCTGGTCGGGTGGGCGCTGCTCCAGGTCAGCGGGGCGCAGGCCTACCCCGAGCGCGACACCGCCCGCGCCCTGCGGGAGGCGGCCGCACCCGGCGACACCCTGACGGTCTTCGGGGGTCGGGCGCACCTGCAGCTGGGCAGCGGGCTGGGCTCGCCCTACCCGCACCTGTGGTCGCTGCCCATGCGCACCCTGGACCCCGACCTGGCGCAGCTGCGCCGCCTGGTGGACACCGACGACCGCCCGACGTGGTTGGTGGAGTGGGTCGACTTCACGACCTGGACGCCGGCCGCCGGGACGCTGCTCGCGGACGCCGTCGCCGAGCACTACGAGCGGGCCGGGACCACCTGCGAGGGGCACCCGGTCTGGCTCGCGCGCGGGACCGACCGGCCCGCCGTCGTACCCGACTGCCAGGGGTGGGCGGACCTCGGATGAGGACGACCCCCGCCGGACCAGGTCCGACGGGGGTCGTCTCGTGGAGCAGGAGCGCTCAGTGGCCGTGGCCGTGGCCGTGGCCCGCGGCGGCGGGCTCCTCGTCCTCGGGCTTGTCGACGATCAGCGTCTCGGTCGTCAGCAGCATGGCCGCGATCGAGGTGGCGTTGACCAGCGCGGAGCGGGTGACCTTGACCGGGTCCAGGACGCCCTGGGCGACCAGGTCGCCGTACTCGCCCGTGGCGGCGTTGTAGCCGTTGCCCACGCCGAGCTCGCGCACCTTGGTGGTGATGACGTAGCCGTTCTCGCCACCGTTCTCGGCGATCCAGCGCAGCGGCTCGTCGGCGGACTTGCGCACGATGCGGACACCGAGCGCCTCGTCGCCCTCGAGACCGAGGTTGTCCTCGAGCACCGAGACGGCGTGGACCAGCGCGGAGCCACCGCCGGGGACGATGCCCTCCTCGATGGCCGCACGGGTCGCGGAGACGGCGTCCTCGATGCGGTGCTTCTTCTCCTTCAGCTCCACCTCGGTGGCGGCGCCGACCTTGATGACGCACACGCCGCCGGCCAGCTTCGCGAGGCGCTCCTGGAGCTTCTCGCGGTCCCAGTCGGAGTCGGTGGCCTCGATCTCGGCCTTGATCTGGGAGACCCGGCCCTCGACGGCGGAGGAGTCGCCCGCGCCCTCGACGATCGTGGTGTTGTCCTTCGTGACGACGACCCGGCGCGCCTGGCCGAGCACCTCGAGGCCCACCTGGTCGAGCTTGAGGCCGACCTCGGGGGCGACGACCTGGCCGCCGGTGAGGATCGCGATGTCCTGCATCATCGCCTTGCGGCGGTCACCGAAGGCGGGGCTCTTCACCGCGACGGCGTTGAAGGTGCCGCGGATCTTGTTGACCACCAGGGTCGAGAGCGCCTCGCCCTCGACGTCCTCGGCGAGGATGAACAGCGGCTTGCCGGCGGCGATGACCTTCTCCAGCAGCGGGAGCAGCTCGGCGACCGAGGAGATCTTGCCCTGGTGCAGGAGGATGTACGGGTCCTCGAGGACGGCCTCCATGCGCTCGGGGTCGGTCACGAAGTACTGCGACAGGTAGCCCTTGTCGAACTGCATGCCCTCGGTGAAGTCGAGCTCGGTGCCCATCGTGGAGGACTCCTCGACGGTGATGACACCGTCCTTGCCGACCTTGTCGAAGGCCTGGCTGAGCAGGTCGCCGATGTGCTTGTCGCGGCTGGAGATGGTGGCGACCGAGGCCATGTCCTCGACCGACTCGACCTCGCGGGCGGCGGCCTTGAGGGCCTCGCCGACGGCCTCGGCGGCCTTGTCCATACCACGCTTGAGACCCATGGGGTTCGCGCCGGCGGCCACGGCGCGCAGGCCCTCGTGGACCATCGCCTGGGCGAGCACGGTCGCGGTGGTGGTGCCGTCACCGGCGACGTCGTTGGTCTTGGTGGCGACCTCCTTGCACAGCTGGGCGCCGAGGTTCTCGAACGGGTCGTCGAGCTCGATCTCACGCGCGACGGTCACGCCGTCGTTGGTGATGGTCGGCGCGCCCCACTTCTTGTCCAGCACGACGTAGCGGCCCTTGGGGCCGAGGGTCACCTTGACGGTGTTGGCGAGCGCGTCGACACCGCGCTCGAGGGCACGGCGGGCGTTCTCGTCGAACTCCAGGATCTTGGGCACTACTACTCCTTGTCAGGAACTGCTGCGGAAGACAGATCGGGTCGTGCGCCGGCGCCCGCGAGGACACAGGCGCACGACCCGGGGTTCAGCCGAGGGCTGGATCAGCCGACGATGGCGAGCACGTCGCGGGCCGAGAGGATGAGGAACTCGTCCCCGCCGTACTTGACCTCGGTGCCGCCGTACTTGCTGTAGATGACCTTGTCGCCCACGGAGACGTCCATGGGGATGCGCTCGTCGCCGTCCTCGTTGAAGCGGCCCGGGCCCACGGCCACGACCTCGCCCTCCTGGGGCTTCTCCTTGGCGGTGTCCGGGATGACCAGGCCGGAGGCGGTGGTCTGCTCGGCGTCGAGCGGCTTGACGACGATCCGGTCCTCGAGGGGCTTGATGTTGACCGACACTGTTGTCGACCTCCACTTTCTGCACGGTGGGTTCACGAACGTGGGTGCCGCCTGCGGGGGTGCGCCGTCGCGGGGGCCGCACCGGTGCAAGCGCTGGCACACTCGGGTCGAGAGTGCCAATGCAGAAACTAGCACTCACCCCTAGGGAGTGCCAGGGGAGGTCAGTACAGACGGGTCCGCCAGGTCAGCTCCTGCGACCCGGGACAGCCGGGTCGCTCGACCCCGCCCGTCCCGGTGGCGGTGACCTCCAGCTCGTACGAGCCCTGCGCGCCGGCCACGGCGAAGACGATTTCCTCGCCGGACCCGGGCTCGTCCTCCCCGGGCAGCAGGGTCACCGAGACCGGCTCCTCGCCGTCGAGCACGTAGGTCACCGCACGGGCGTCGTACACCCCGCAGGACGTGCGGTCTTCCCCGCGGCCGACCTCGAAGGAGCCGACGTTGACGCGGGGTCGCAGGACCAGCCAGGACTGCTCAGGGGTCTCGACCCACCCGGTGGTGGCCAGCCAGGGCACCCGGGCGACCTCGACCCGGCAACCCGCGGTGCGGGGCACGACCGGCCCGCCGTCGACGGTCGGGGTGCCGCACGAGACGGTGGCAGGCGCCAGCTGCTCCGCCTGCGTGTACAGCGGTGCCGCGAGGCCGGCGCCGCCCAGGCTCGCGACGCTCGTGCCGTCCAGCTCCGCACGCTGCACGACGCCGTCGAACTCCACCTCGATCGCGAGGTCCTCGGCGGAGGGGACGCCCACCCAGAGGTCGGCTCGCGTCGGCAGCTCGTCCTCGAAGGCGTCCAGCGCGTAGGTCTCCCCGTCGGCGACGAGGGACACCTGCGGGAGGACCGGCTCGCTGCCGGGGACCTGCCGCATGCCGTCGAAGCCCGTTCCGATGTCGAGCCGGAAGGCGATGCCCACCAGCTCGCCGTCGTCGGGCGCGCCGATGCTCTGCGCAGGGTCGCGCTCGTAGGCAGTCGCCTCGGTCGCGGGTCCCACGACGAAGGTCATCCGGCCGGCCGGGGTCACCAGCGTCACCGCACGACCCGGGGGCGACCCGAGCGCGACCACGACCTCGCCGTCCGCCAGGCGTCGGTCCGGGCCGGTGAGGCCCCCGTCGGAGCAGCCCGTGGCCACGACCAGCGGCAGGGCGGCGAGGAGGGTCAGGAGCGCGCGCACGTCGCGGAGTCTCCCTCTGCTCGGCCGGTCCAAACCGGCTGGCAGGATCGGCGCGTGGACCTCGAGGCCTTCCGGTGGCTGCTGACCGACGACGGGCAGGCGCTGCTCGCCGAGGCGGAGGGGTACGCCGACCTCGACCCGCTGGCGGCGCAGACCCGGCTGCGGCGTACCGCCTCGGCCGAGCACGCGGCCGCGGCCCTCACCCAGGTCAGCCTGCGTCGGCGGGCCGAGCCCAAGTTCGGCGACCTGGCCGCCCGGATGTACTTCACCCCCGACGGGCTGGAGCAGGCCACCCGTCCGGCCGTCGCCCGGCACCGTGCGGCCCGGCTGCAGGCCTTCGAGGCCCGCAGCCTGGTCGACCTGGGGTGCGGCATCGGCGGCGACCTGCTCACGGCCGCCGAGGTCGGGATCGTGTGCGCGGGGGTGGACCTGGACCCGGTGCGGGTCGCCGTGGCCGAGGCCAACCTGGCCGCGCTCGGGCTCCCCGGTGCGGTGCTGGTGGCCGACGCCACCGAGGTCGACACCACGCCCTTCGACGTCGCCTTCGCCGACCCCGCCCGCCGCTCGGCCCGCGGGCGCACCTTCTCGGTCGACGACTGGACCCCGCCCTGGTCGTTCGTGGAGGGGCTGCTGCGCCGGGACTCCTGCGTCAAGGTGGCCCCCGGCATCCCGCACGACCTGGTGCCCGACGGCGTCGAGGCCGAGTGGGTCAGCGACCACGGCGAGGTCAAGGAGGCGGCGCTGTGGGCCGGCTCGTTGGCCACCTGCGCGCGGCGCGCGACCGTCATCGGTCGGGGCGGCCTGGCCACCCTCACCGAGGAGGACGACCCCGGCGCGACCGCCGTCGGCACCGGCCCGGTCGGCGCCTACCTCTACGAGCCCGACGGGGCGGTCATCCGCGCCGGCCTGGTGACGGCGGTCGCCGCGGGGGTCGGCGGGTGGCTCCCGGACGAGCACCTGGCCTACGTCAGCAGCGACGCGGCGTACCGCTCCCCCTTCGCACGGGGCTACCGCGTGCGCGAGGAGCTGCCGTACCGCGAGAAGCAGCTCAAGGCCGCGCTGCGCGAGCGCGGGATCGGCCGGCTGACGATCAAGAAGCGCGGCGTCGACGTGGTGCCGGAGGAGCTGCGCAAGCGGCTGGCGCTGTCCGGCGACGACGAGGCCACCCTGGTCATGACCAGGGTGGCCGGTGCCGGCACGGCGCTGCTCGTCGACCCGCTCTGAGGCGGACCCGGAGCCGACAGTTCCAGCGGCCGGCCGCTGAAATGGCCGCGCGCACCTGCCCGCGACCGACCTTCGGTCCGCTCCGCCCGGCGTGTCGCGTGCGGAAGGTCGGTCGTGCACCGCCTGGACCCGCGCCCCTGGCGAAGCCTGTGGAGAGGCACGAGCGTCGTACGGCGGACGTGGGCACGGTGGGCGGATGGAACCGGTCATCGGACGCCGCCACGGAGTGACGGTCCCGGTCCGCGTGGACCCCCAGGGTCTGCTCGGTCCGACCCGCCGGCAGGCGGCGGGAGCAGACTGGCGCCGGACGAGCCGCGGCTACTACGTCCCCGCCCACGTCGAGCCGACGGCGGGGCAGCGGATCGCGGAGGTGGGTGTCCTGCTCCGCTCCGAGCGGATCGCGGTGACCGGGTGGGCGGCCCTGTGGTGGCGTGGCGACCGCTGGTCGGACGGGACCCGCCCGGACGGCTCGACGGTCCCGGTCGACCTCACCAGCACGCACGCGCTGCTCAGGCCGCAGCCGCCGTTCCGGTTGTCCCACGAACGGGTGGATCCCCGCACCTTCGAGGTCGTCGACGGGCTGCGCCTGGCGTGCGCGGCCTCGGCGGTCTGCTTCGCCATGAGGCACGCGGCTGGTCCCGAGGCCGCCGTCGAGGTGCTGGACATGGCCTACCACGCCGACCTGGTCACGCCGGAGGAGATCGGCGCCTGGCTCGACGAGCACCCCTGGCACCGTGGCCAGGCTCAGGCCGTGGCTGCCCTCGCACTCGCGGACGAGAACAGCTGGTCCCCGCAGGAGTCCCACGTGCGGCTGGCCTGGCAGCGGACGACGGGCCGGCGCCCGCTCGCGAACCGACCCGTCTTCGACCTCGCCGGTCGCCACGTCGGCACCCCCGACCTGGTCGACCCGGTCACCGGCGTGCTGGGCGAGTACGACGGCGACGTCCACCTCACCCGCAGCGGACGCCGCCGTGACCTGGAGCGCGAGCAGCTGTTCCGGGAGGTGGGTCTCGAACCCTTCACCGTGGTGGCGGGCGACCAGCGCTCGGGACGCTTCGTGGACCGCCTGCGGGTGGCCGAGGCCCTGGCGTCCGAGCGGGTCGCCGAGCCCCGGTGGACGCTGCAGCCCCCGGACTGGTGGGTGCCGACCCACACCGTCGCCCGACGACGCGCCCTCGAGGGCATCGACCGCGAGATCTGGTTGCGCGGGCGCGGGTGAGCGCCGTCCCCGCGACCGACCTTCGGCTCGCTCCGCCCGGCGTGTCGCGTGCGGAAGGTCGGTCGCCGGGAGACGTACGACGGCTCGTCGGACGCTCAGCCCAGCGAGGCCTTCTCCGCGCCGATGGTGGTGTCGTCCCCGTGGCCGGTGTGCACGACCGTGTCGTCGGGCAGCTGCCACAGGCTCGCGCGGATGGAGGCCTCGAGGGTCGGCCGGTCGCTGAAGGAGCGACCGGTCGCCCCGGGGCCGCCCTGGAAGAGCGTGTCGCCGGTGAAGACGACGCCGAGCGCCGGCGCGTGGAAGCAGACCGCCCCCGGGGCGTGGCCCGGGGTGTGGATCGCGCGCAACGTGGTGCCGCCGACCTGCACCTCGAAGCCGTCGGCGAGGTCGACGTCCCACAGGTGGTCGGTGTGGGTCAGCTCCCACAGCGGCTTCTCCGCCGGGTGCAGCATGATCGGCGCGACCACGCGCTCGCGCAGCGCCGGCGCGACGCGGCAGTGGTCGTCGTGGGCGTGGGTCAACAGGATGGCGCGCACGCTGCGCTCCCCCACCACGGCCATGATCGCCTCGACGTCGTGCGGGGCGTCGATGACCACGCACTCGTGGTCGTCACCGACGACCCAGATGTTGTTGTCGACGTCGAAGGTCTCCCCGTCGAGGGAGAAGGTGCCGGAGACGACGGCGTGGTCGATGCGTGCCGACATCAGAGGACCACGACCGAGCGCAGCACGCCGCCGTGGTGCATCGTCTCGAAGGCCGCCTCGACGGCGTCGAGCCCGATCTCCTCGGTGACGAACGCGTCGAGGTCGAGCCGGCCCTGGCGGTAGAGGTCGACGAGCATCGGGAAGTCCCGCGAGGGCAGGCAGTCGCCGTACCAGCTGGACTTCAGCGAGCCGCCGCGGCCGAAGACGTCGATGAGCGGGATCTCGGGGATCGTCATGTCCGGGGTCGGGACACCGACCAGCACGACGGTCCCGGCGAGGTCGCGGGCGTAGAACGCCTGCTTCCAGGTCTCCGGGCGACCCACGGCCTCGACCACGACGTCGGCACCGTCGGCGCCCTCGTAGTACTGCGCGCAGATCTCCTTGACCGCCTCGACCGGGTCGGTGGTGCTGGAGTCGATGGTGTGCGTGGCGCCGAGCTCCGTGGCCTTCTCGAGCTTCTTGGGGTCGATGTCGATGGCGATGATCGGGCTGGAGCCGGCGAGCGCGGCGCCCGCGACCGCCGCGACGCCCACGCCGCCGCAGCCGATGACGGCCACGCTGCGGCCGCGGGTCGCGCCACCGGTGTTGATGGCGGCGCCCAGACCCGCCATCACGCCGCAGCCGAGCAGGCCGACCGCGGCCGGACGGGCCTCGGGGTCGACCTTGGTGCACTGACCGGCGGCGACGAGGGTCTTCTCGGCGAAGGCGCCGATGCCCAGCGCCGGCGACAGCTCGGTCCCGTCCTCCAGGGTCATCTTCTGGGTGGCGTTGTGGGTGGCGAAGCAGTACTGCGCCTCGCCCCGCTTGCACGCCCGGCACTGGCCGCAGACCGCGCGCCAGTTGAGCACCACGAAGTCGCCGGGGGCCACGTCGGTGACGCCCTCGCCGACGGCCTCCACGACACCCGCGGCCTCGTGGCCCAGCAGGAAGGGGAACTCGTCGTTGATCCCGCCCTCGCGGTAGTGCAGGTCGGTGTGGCAGACCCCGCAGGACTGCACCTGCACGACCGCCTCGCCCGGACCGGGGTCCGGGACGTTGATGGTGACGACCTCGACGGGGGCACCCTTGCTCATGGCCACGACGGCCTTCACCTGTTGCATGGGACACATGCAACAGGATCGGTGGTGAGGTTCCAACCATCCCTCCGGGGCGCGCGTCCCATGGTCATGGACATGCGAGCACCACGATGAGGACTGCGACGGAGGTGGAGCACGTGGGCACGCGCGGGACCGAGCAGGAGCGGGTGGACGCCGAGTTCACGGCGTACCTCCACGCCCGCCAGGGCGCGCTGCTGCGCACCGCCTACCTGCTGACCGGCGACCGGCACCAGGCCGAGGACGTGCTGCAGACCGCGCTGGCCAAGCTCTACCTGTCGTGGGACAAGGTGCGCGAGCGCGAGGCGACCGACGGCTACGTGCGACGGATCCTGGTCAACGAGACCACCTCGCTGTGGCGCCGGCCGTTCAAGCGGCGCGAGCGCGCGACCGACGTGCTGCCCGAGGGCGGCGTCGAGCCGACGTACGACGAGGGGCAGCGGGCGGCCGTGTGGGCGGTCGTTTCCACGTTGCCGCCGAAGGCGCGCGCGGTCGTCGTGCTGCGCTACTACGAGGGGCTGACCGAGGCCGAGACCGCCGAGGTGCTGGGCGTGAGCGTCGGCACCGTGAAGTCCCAGGGCAGCCGGGCGATGGCCCTGCTGCGCGACCGCACCCCGGGCCACCTGGCCCCCGGCTCCCGGGAGGAGGAGCGATGAGCGACGAGAAGACCTTCGAGGAGGCCCTGCGGATCCAGGCGGTCGGTGCCGGTGCGCCGACGCTGACGCTCGACGACGTCCGCGGCCGGGCCCGGGGCATCCGGCGGCGCCGGGCGGCCGTCGTCGCCGGCGGCGCAGCGGCGCTGGTCGCCGCCGCGGTAGTCCCGATCGCTCTCCTGACCGGCGGCGGGTCCACCGACACGCTCCCTCCCGTCAGCACGCCGACCGTGAGCGACACCGCCAACCCGGTCCCCGAGCAGGTCGAACCGGTCGACCAGACCGGGTCATGGGTGGAGGGCAACCAGATCCACCCCGCAGTCGGCGAGCCGTTCGTCCCGGACGTCGACGGCGAGATCTCGACCGTCATGTGGCTCACCGACGGGCGCTGGGTCTTGGGCGCTTACCCCGACGGCGGCTCCTTCGCGGTCCTCGAGACCGACAGCACGGGCCGGGTGATCGACACCTACGAGTCGCTCGAGGGCGGCATGGCCTCCGACGACGCCGGTGGGGCCGTGACCTGGATCGGCCCCGACAGCCGTCCCATGGTCCTGGTCTCCGGCGTTGCCGAGCCGTTCGGCCTGCCGGCCGAGCTTGACGGGGCGCGGTCCGCGGGCGCGCCGATCGAGATCCTCCCGGGCTGCACGGCCGAGGACTGCGTGGCTCTCGTCGAGGTCTACGACAACAGCCCGGACGGGTCGACGCAGTACTCCGTGACCCACACCGGAGAGGTCCTCTCGCTGGACCGTCTCGGCATGCTGTCGATCACCGACATCTCGGCCGACGGCGCGCTGGTCTCGGGCATCGTCTCGGCGGACGAGTTCGGCCAGGAGTACTGCAGCGGCGTGCTCGTGTTCGCCACCGGCGAGGAGCTGTGGCGTACCTGCGAGGCCGGGACGTTTCGGTTCTCTCCGGAGGGTCGGTACGTGCTGGGCGTCGACGCCTACCTCGACGGGTTCGGCCACTCGTTCGTGGAAGTGAGAGACGCGATCGACGGCACGGTGGTCAGCCGGTACGAGGGTGGCACCGTCTTCGACGAGACCTGGGCCTCCGCCGAGTCCTACCTCGTGTCCATGCAGGCCAACACCGGGGAGAACCTCCTCCTCGAGGTCGATGCCGGCGGGGCTAACTCGGAGCCGACGGTGGTCGCGCGCGGCGGTGTCACGCCCGGAGACCCGTCGCCGCTGCGGCTCACCGGGCGCTGAGCCGGCTCAGCCCGCCAGCACCTCGGTCACCGGGAGGCTGGAGTCGGCGGGGAGGTCGAGCGGGGAAGGCGTGCGGCCCCGCGCGACCATCTCCGACCCGAGCGCGGCGACCATCGCGCCGTTGTCGGTGCACAGGCCCGGCCGCGGCACGCGGACCCGGATGCCCAGCTTCGCGGCGCGTTCCTCGGCCAGGTGCCGCAATCGGGAGTTGGCGGCGACGCCGCCGCCGATGAGCAGGTCCTCGATCCCCTCGCTGGCGGCCGCGTCGAGCGCCTTGCGCACGAGCACGTCGCAGACGGCCTCCTGGAAGGAGGCGGCGACGTCGTTGACGGGGACCGGCTCGCCGGCGCGCTCCTTGGCCTCGACCCAGCGGGCGACCGCGGTCTTGAGCCCGGAGAAGGAGAAGTCGAAGCGGTGCCGCTCGAGGTCGCGGCGGCTCGTGAGGCCGCGCGGGAAGTCGATGGCGACGGTGTCGCCCTCGCGCGCGGCGCGGTCGATGTGGGGGCCGCCGGGGAACGGCAGGCCGAGCAGCCGGGCGACCTTGTCGAAGGCCTCGCCGGCCGCGTCGTCGATCGTCTGGCCCATCGGGTCGACCCCGCCGTCGTGGCCGGTCACGTCGGTGACCCGCAGCAGGCTGGAGTGGCCGCCGGAGACCAGCAGCGCGACGCAGGGCTCCGGCAGCGCACCGTGCTCGAGCTGGTCGACCGCCACGTGGCTCGCGAGGTGGTTGACGCCGTAGATCGGCTTCCCGAGCCCCAGCGCCAGCGCCTTCGCCGCGGCCACCCCGACAAGGAGCGCGCCGGCCAGGCCGGGGCCGTTCGTCACCGCGATCGCGTCGACGTCGTGCAGCCGGATGCCGGCGGTCTCGCAGGCACGCTCGATCGTCGGGACCATCGCCTCGAGGTGGGCGCGGCTGGCGACCTCCGGCACCACCCCGCCGAAGCGCGCGTGCTCGTCGACGCTGCTGGCCACAGCGTCGGCCAGCAGGGTGTGGCCGCGGACGATGCCGACGCCGGTCTCGTCGCAGGAGGTCTCGATGCCGAGGACGAGGGGCTCGTTCACGCAGGACATGGTGCCACCGGTGAGGATGGCCCCGTGGAGGGCCTGCGCGAGATCGATCCCCATGAGCTGGTGGCCACCTCGGAGCACCCGTTCGTGCGGCACCAGCTCGACCCCGACGACACGGTGCTGGTGCTCGCGCTGGGTGAGGCGCTGGTCGTCGACGGCAACCGGAACCGCACCGGTCCCTCCGACGGGCGGCCGTCGCTGTGGTGCCTGGGCCCGCCCGCCGACCTCGCGCGCCTCGCCCACCTCGCGGTCGACCGGGTGGACCCGCCTGGTCGCGTGAGCGTGCAGGCGGCGTCGTACGACGGGCTGCCGGGGGCGTGGCGCTTCCCGACGGAGGGCCACTGGCACTGGATGCTCACCCACGACCAGCCGCCGGCGCACCCGCTGGAGCCGTCGGTGGTCGAGGTCGACGACGCGGGCGCGATCGACGCGCTGCTCGACCTCGCCAACCCGGGCTCGTTCGCGCGGCCCGGCTCGCGCGGGGTCGAGTGCTGGCTGGGCGTCCCGGGTCCGGACGGGCTGCTGGCCGTCGGTGCCCTCTACCGCGACCCGTCGGGCGCAGGGCACCTGCGCTCGGTCACCACCCGTCCCGACGCCGCCGGCCGCGGCCTCGGCACGGCGGTCTCCGCCGCCCTGACCCGGCGGGCGCTGGGACGCTCGGGCACCGCCACGCTGGGGGTGTACGTCGACAACGCCCCCGCGCTCGCGGTCTACGACCGGCTGGGCTTCCGGACCGTCGTCACGTTCCGCTCGGGTCGGGCTCCGGGTCGAGGATGATCGAGGCCCGCTCGCGCGGGCGCTCCTCGGCGACGTAGGTCCGGCAGGCCGCCTGGTAGCGGGCGTCGTACGCCGCCGCGGCCGCCTCCGGTCCGCCCAGTGCCTCGGCATCGCGGGTGATGCCGCGCGCGGTCGCGGTCGGCTCGTCGGTGTCCACCCACACGACCTCCTCCCACAGGTCGCGCAGCGGCCCGCGCTGGACGAAGGTGGCCGCGAACACCACGACCGCGTCCTCGGGCACCACGACCGTGCGTCCGGTCAGCACCTCGTCGGTGGCCAGGTCGTGCACCGCGGGCGCGATCGTGCGGTCACCGCCGGGCCCGAGCGGTCGCAGCACCCGCTCGGCCAGCGCCTCGAGGTCGTAGGCGTCGTCGTAGTAGCCGCGGGCCGAGTCGCGACCCTGCCGGTAGCGGCGCTCCCTGACGTGGTGGAAGCCGTCGGAGTCGACGTGCAGCGCCGGCCGCCCGGCGCGCCCCAGCTCCGCGACCAGCCACCGGGCGAGGGTGGTCTTGCCCGCGCCGCAGTACCCGTCGATCCCCACCCGCACCGGCCGTCCCAGGTCGAGGTCGCGCAGGTGGGCGAGGAGCTCGTCGCGGCTGCTCACGACACCCCCTGGGCGAGGTACAGCGCACCGACCGCTGCGGCCAGCACCCCGAGGAGCACGCGCAGCCCACGCTCGGGCAGGTGCGGCTGCAGCCGCGCCCCGAGGTAGCCGCCGACCAGACCTCCGAGGCCGCACGCGATGCCGACCGGCCAGTCGGGTGCGAAGGAGCCCGGCGCCACCACCGCGAGGCCGGTGAACGTGGCGGCGCCGACCAGGGACGTGAGGAAGGTGGAGGCGAGTGCTGCCGGCGCGACGGCCGCCAACGTCAGGCCGGAGCCGACGAGCACCGGGCTGAGCAGCGACCCGCCCCCGATCCCGTAGACCCCGCCGACCAGGCCGACGCCCAGCGCCAGGACGACGATCGCGCGGGGTCCGAGCGGGCGCAGGGCACGGGGCGGACGCATCGTCCGTCCCACCAGCCACCCGCCGAGGGCGAGCAGCACCAGCCCGGCCACGACCCGGAAGGTGTCGGGACCGGGCAGCAGGTAGACCCGCACGAGCGCGCCGAGGACGACGCCGGGGAGGGTCCCTGCGACGAGGAGACGGGTGAGCGGGGTGAGGAGGAGGCCGTCGCGGCGGTAGCGCAGGAGGGCGCCCGGCGTGGCGATGACGTTGTAGAGCAGGTTGGTGGAGGTGACGGCCGGGTTGGGGACCCCCAGCACGCTGAGCTGGACGGGCAGCACGAAGACCGCACCGGACACGCCGACCGGCGCGGTGAGGGTGGCGATGAGCAGACCCGCGGCGAAGCCGACGAGCAGGTCCGCGAGCACACCCGGACCCTAGCGGCGCCCGCGACGGACGGCCGGTGCGGACCCCGCCGCCGGGGCCGGGTCAGCCGCCGCAGCGCGGGCCGACGCCCAGGCGCATCACGACGGCGGTGGCGCCGTCGCGGTAGTAGCGCGGGCGCCGGTCGACCTCGGTGAAGCCGCGGGCGGCGTAGAAGCCGAGGGCGCCGGCGTTGTCCTCACGGACCTCGAGCAGCAGCCGGTCGGCGCCACCGGCACGGGCGGCGACGACGCAGGCGTCGAGGAGCGCGGAGGCCACGCCACCCCGGCGGTGGTCGACGTCGACGGCGATCCGCTGCAGCTCGGCGACGTCGACGACCACGGAGACGACCGCGTGCCCGACGACCTGACCACCTGTTCCGCCACCCACCTCGGCGACGAGGTACGACGTGTGCGGCACCCGGCCGGCCACACCCTCGGCCAGCAGCCCGGCCGACCAGGCGTCGGCGCCGAGGTTGGCCTGCTCGGACGCGACGACCGCGTCGAGGTCGGCCTCGGCGGCTGCCCGGACCTGCACCGGGCGGGTCGTCACGAGACCTGCTTGCGCTCGCCGGGGGCCACGGCGTCGGGGCGCCGGAGGTACATCGGCTCGGGGTCGAGCAGCTCGGCGCGCTCGTCGGCGATGACCCGCGCCAGCCAGCCCGCGCTCGGCCGCGTCGGGCCGAGGGACGTCGGGAAGTGCTCGGGGTAGAGCAGCGCCCCCTCCCCCACCACCGGGAGCGCGGAGGCCGCAGCAGCCGGCTTCACGACGACCGGGTCGGCCAGGCGCACCCCGTCGCCGTCGTACGACGCCAGGTAGACCTCCTTGCGGCGGGCGTCCGTGGCCACGAGGAACTCCTCGGTGCCGGCGGGCAGCGCGCCGGTGTCGGCGGCCTCGACGGCGAGCACGTCGAGCGAGCAGACGCCGTAGACGGGCACCTCGAGGACGAAGCCGAGGGTGCGCGCGGTGACCAGCCCGACCCGCAGGCCGGTGAAGGGGCCGGGGCCGACGCCGACCCCGACGGCGGTGAGGTCCTGGCGGACGATGCCGACCTGGTGCATGGCGGCCTCGATGAGCGGGGCCAGCTGCTCGCCGTGCTTCATCGGGCGGTCGGCGACCAGCTCGGCCACGACGTCGGTGCCGTCGTGGAGGGCGACCGTGACGAGCGGGGTGGCGGAGTCGAGCGTGAGCAGCACGGCGACGAGGCTACTGCGCGGCTGCGGGGCGGCTACTGCCCGGCGCGCTCGGCGTAGGTCGTGGCGGCGGCGTGCACGGCCTCGACGTACTCCCGGCTGCGGTTGTAGCTCAGCACCGCATCGGTCCAGGCCTCGCCGGAGGTCAGGTCGCGACCCGAGGCGCAGAGGTAGCGCGCCGCGGTGGCGGCCGCGTCGTCGAGGTCGTGGGGGTCGGTGGTGCCGTCGTCGTCGCCGTCGGCGGCCCAGGGCTCCCAGGAGGAGCGGAGGAACTGCATCGGACCGACCGCGCGCTCCCAGACCTCGTCGCCGTGCCAGGCGGCCGACGTCGGGGTGGAGCGGATGGCCGCGACCGGGCCGCGCCCGTTGAGCGGGACCCCGATGATCGGCGGGTCCGGACGACCGTCGAGGGTCAGGACCCGGTCGTCGATGGTGCCGTGGTGCGACTCGACCCAGCCGATGCCGGCGAGCGTGGTCCAGCCGAGCTCGCAGCCCCCGACCCCGGAGAGCTGCGCGTCGGCGTACGCCCGGAGCGCGGGGAGCGGGATGCCGGTGCGACGGGAGGTCTGCTCCAGCCAGCGCTGGTCGACCAGCTGCCCGCCCACCGGCGCCGAGGCGGGGGCGTCAGCGGTGACCGGGACGGGCGCGGCGAGGTAGGCCGCCGGCGGGGTCAGGTCCAGCGCCCGCGGGGTGGCGTAGAGCCTCGACAGCCCGAACGACGCCGCGGTCACCACGACCAGCAGCGTCGCGAAGAGCGCGATGGAGCGCGGGCCGGAGATCACGCCCGCGATTGTGCGGCAGGTCACCGACCAGGCGCGAACCGGCAGGGGCGGTCAGGCGGCCGGCTGCACGCCGTGCGCGGCGAGCAGCCGCTCGAGGACGTCGTGGCCGAGGTCGAGGTGCCAGTGCTCGGCACGCAGGCCCACGGCTCGAGCGGCCTCGACGTTGGTCTCCATGTCGTCGACGAAGAGCACCTCCGCCGCCGGGGCTCCGATCCGCTCGACGGCGATTTCGAAGTAGGCCGGCTCGGGCTTCTTGGTGCCCATCTCCCAGGAGTAGCAGGAGACGTCGAACAGCGCGTCGTAGCCCAGCACGGTCGCCATGTGCTCGCCACGCTGCCGGTGCTGGTTGGTGCCCAGGTGGACGCCGAGACCGGCCGCGCGGAGGCGCCGGACCAGGGCAAGGCTCTCCGGGGACGGGGTGATGTCGTGCCACAGCCGGCGGTAGACCTCGAGCGGGTCGACCTCGGCGTACGACGGCACGACGGCCTCCACGACGTGCAGGAAGTCGCCCTCGCCCCTCAGCGGCCCGCGCTCGGCGGTCCACAGGGCGCGGCCGAGCTCCTCGGCCCGGTCGCCGGCCCACTCGACCAGCAGGCCGATCGGGTCGGGGGCACTGCGTTGCAGCACCCCGTCGGCGTCGAGCAGGACGTGGCGGACCGGCACGGTGGGTTGGCCCGGCTCAGTCGGTGCCGTGCTCGGCGATGAAGGCGAGGATCTGCTCGGAGAGCTCCGGGCGGCACACGATGAGGTCGGGCAGGTAGACGTCGTCCTGGTTGTAGACCAGCTCGTCGCCGTTGACCCGGCTGGTGAACAGGCCGGCCGCGCGGGCCACCGCGACCGGGGCGGCGGAGTCCCACTCGTACTGACCGCCGGCGTGGACGTAGGCGTCGGCCACGTCGCGCACGACCGACATCATCTTGACCCCGGCCGAGCCCATGGGCACCAGCTCGGCACCCATCTCCTCGGCCAGCGCCTGCACGAAGGCCGGCGGGCGACTGCGGGAGACCGCGATGCGCGGCCGCTCCGAGGTGCTCGGCGGCACGATCGGCGGGTTCCCGGTGTTGAACGTCTCGCCCAGCACGGGCTGCGCCACGGCGCCGGCCACCAGCGTGCCGCCCTCCTCCGTCGACTGCCAGAGCGCCACGTGCACGGCCCAGTCGTCGCGCGGGGGCTCGGAGAACTCGCGGGTGCCGTCGAGCGGGTCGATGATCCACACGCGCTCGGCGGAGAGCCGGGCCTTGTCGTCCTTGCCCTCCTCCGACAGCACGGCGTCCTCGGGACGGTGCTCGGCGACCAGGCGCATCAGCAGCGCGTGCGCGGCGGCGTCGCCGGCGTCCTTGAGCTCCTTGCCCTCCAGGCCCTCGGCCCGCACCTCGAGGAGGCGGCGGCCGGCCGTCTCGGCCAGCCAGGTGGCGAGGACGTGGTCGTCGGCGTCGGCGGGGGGCGTTCCGGGCTCAAAACCAGAGGAGGTCACGCCCCGCAGGCTATCGGTCACCGGGCCGACGCCGACCTGGTGGTCGCGCGGGGGAATGTCGGCGAGACCGAGCCGCGCTGGTTGGTCGAGCAGGCGAGCGCCAGCGCCGTTCTGCGGTGGTCGAGCAGGCGCGCCGCTAGGCGAGCCGTCGTCGAGACCCCGTACGCCGACGCGCCCCGCTGTACCCCTGGTTGCTCCCTGGGTCACCGCCTGCGGGTCGTGGCGGGTTCGCGCCGCAGCAGGTCCCGAATTCAGTGAAGGCGTGGTCGCCCTGGGTGCCACTTCAGCTTCTTGGTTGCGCTCGACTCGATGGTCGCCCGCCGCTGGGGTGCTCGCTTGGGTCGGGCTTCGAGCGACGCACCTAAGTGTCTCAGAAAAGTGGGTCTGAACTGCGGAAACGCTGTCTGTCGAACGTGTGTTCGACTACACTTTCACCATGCCCACCAGCTCCCTCCTCGAGGCGATCCGCGCCGCCAAGGCGCGTGAGGACGACGCAGCCCGCGAGCTGCTGATCGGGGTCGCGCAGTGGGCAGATGCGCACACCACCGGTGTCCTGATGCCGGACTTTTACGGCACCTACTCCCACCCCGACGAGGAGGTGTACGACGCCGCCGAGGCTGCGTGGACGGCCCGGTTCGGGATGCCCGGTGCCGACACCATGCTCGATCTGGCCGGCGCCGGCGCTCCCGAGGTCTCCGACTTCGCCGTCACCGAGTTGTCTACCGCCCTCGGGCGCACGCGCGAGTCCGGGCGCCTGCTCGTGGGTGACGCCATCGAGGCCAAGCACCGCCTCCCCAAGGTCTGGGCCCGGCTCGTCGCCGGACAGGTCACCGCGTGGCGGGTCCGCCGCCTCGCCCAGACCACCAAGGCCCTCTCCGAAGCGGCCGTGGCGTTCGTCGACGCCCAGGTCGCCCACGTCATCCACACCGCCGGACCCGTCGTCGTCGACCGACTCGTCCTCGAGGCCTCCGCCCGGTTCGACCCCGAATCCACCGAGGTCGCCGAGTGCGACACCCGCGCCAACCTCTACTTCGACCTCGACCTCGCATCCCTCGCCACCTCGGTCGGTGCGGCCTCCGCCGTGTCCGCCGACGGGCTCCTCGACCGCGCCGACGCCGAGGACCTCGAAACAGCCATTCGGCAGATCGCCCACCAGCTGCTGGCCGACGGTTCCACCGACGACCTGGCCGTGCGCCGCGCGAAGGCGCTGGGCTACATCGCCCGTGGCCAAGACCTCCTTCCCGCACCTGATGCGGCCGCCGGCGAGGATGATCGAGCGACGCAGGACCAGCGAGCCGCGCAGGACGGCCGAGCGACACAGGACGGTCGAGCCGCGCAGGACGGTCGCGAGACGCAGGATGGTCGAGCAGCGAGCGCCAGCGAGCGTCGTCGAGACCGCGCGACCGACACGCCCACCGGCCCCGGCAGCAACGCCCGCACGTCCGCTCGCCGGATCGTCGTGCTCACGGTCCACCTCTCCGACGCCGCCCTGACCGGCGCACCCCAGGTCGACCCCGTCACCGGCAAGCTCGGCCTCAACCTCGCCCGCCTCGACAACCACCGCCAGCTCCTCACCGCCGACACCATCCGCGAGTGGTGCGGCACCCCCGGCACCCAGGTCATCGTCAAGCCCGTCATCGACCTACACGACACCGTCGCCGTCGACTCCTACGAGGTCCCCGACCGCATCGCGGCCCGCGTGAAACTCACCAGGACCACGTGCTCGTTCCCCCACTGCCGCAGACCCGCCGAGTCCGCCGACCTCGACCACACCGTCGAGTACGTCCCACCCGACCGAGGCGGACCACCCGGCCAGACCAGCACCGAGAACCTGGCGCCACTGTGCCGCCACGACCACCGCGCCAAGACCCACCCCTCACCAGCAGGCAGACCCTGGGCCGTCCGCGGACTCTCACCAGGCCACTGGCTCTGGACCAGCCCCCACGGCAACCAGTTCCTCGTCCACCCCGACGGCACCACACCACTCACCGTCTGACCACCCGACACCGCTCGCAGCCCGACCACCACCCGGCGGCCGGGCTACCAGCACGCCCACCCCCTCGCCCTCGACGGCCTGGCGATCAGACCCCCCAGGGTGGAGGTCCCCTCCGGCACCAGGTGCCGGACACGACCTCCAGCTACGTCGCTCTCCTCGGATGACAGCGAGGCGACCGGCCGGGCAGGCGTGCGCGCGGCTGGGCGGGCTCGGGCGCATCCGGCTGTGCACAGCCGCCGACCGCACACCGGTGCCAGCAGGTGGCGACAACGGCCCGCGCACTCGTCGGCCCGGCGGGACGGCCGGCAGCGACGCTCAGCTGTTGAACCGCTGCTGGGTCTTCTCGAGCCCGTCGGAGACGAGCGACTCGACCGCGTCGGCGGCGGTGTCGACCACGAAGGGCAGCACCTTGCGCTCGGCCGAGGAGTAGTCCGACAGCACGAAGTCGGCGACCTCCTGGCGACCCGGGGGACGGCCGATGCCGACCCGCACCCGGTGGAAGTCGCCGGTGCCGAGGGAGGAGCGCATGGACTTCAGCCCGTTGTGGCCGTTGTCGCCGCCGCCGAGCTTGACCCGCATCGTGTCGAAGGCGATGTCGAGCTCGTCGTGGATCGCCACGACCTGGGCGGGGGCGACCTTGTAGAAGGTCGCGAGGGCCTTCACCGGCCCGCCGACCTCGTTCATGTAGCAGCGCGGGCGGGCCAGGACCACGCGCGGCCCGGGGACGCCGGGCGGGGTGAGCCGGCCCTCGACGACGTCGGCGCGGCCGGACTTGTGGGCGCGGAAGCCCGAGCCCATCCGGCGGGCCAGCTCGTCGGTGACCATGTAGCCGATGTTGTGCCGGTGCCCGGCATAGCTCGGGCCCGGGTTCCCCAGCCCGACGACCAGCCACACGTCGCCGGTGGCGGTCGAGTCGTCGCTCATCTGGGGATCCCGGGCCCGTCTGCTCAGAAACCGCACGAAGTGACGGGGTGCGTCACTCGGAGTCGGCGTCGCCCTCGGCAGCAGCCTCGTCCGAGGAGCCCTCGGCGGCGGCGTCCTCGTCGGACTCCTCGCGCTCGATGCCGGCCTCGGCCTCGGCCTCCTCCAGCTCGGCCTCGAGGGCCTCGGCGGAGACCTGCTGCGCGACGTTGACCACGAGGGTCTCGGGGTCGGTCAGCAGGGTGGTGCCCGAGGGCAGGGAGAGGTCCGAGGCGTAGATGAGGGTGCCGGCCTCGGCGCCCTCGACGGAGACCTCGAAGGACTCGGGGATGTGGGTCGCCTCGGCCTCGACAGAGACGGTGGCGTTCTCGGTGACGACCAGGGTCTCGGGGCCGGCCTCGCCGACCACCACGACGGGGACGTCGACGGTGACCTTCTCGCCGCGCTTGACCGCGACGAAGTCCACGTGCTCGAGCACGCGGCGGATCGGGTCGACCTGGACCTGCTTGGTCAGCGCGAGCTGGGTGGTGCCGTCGATGTCGAGCTCGAGCAGCGCGTTGGGGCCGCCGTGCTTGAGGGCCATCATCGTGTCGTGGCCCGGCAGGGTCAGGTGCTGCGGCTCGCCGCCCTGCGAGTAGACGACGGCGGGGACCTTGTGCTCGCGACGGATGCGGCGGGCAGCGCCCTTGCCGAACTCGGTGCGGACCTCGGCGGTGATCTTCTCGGTGGACATGCGCTCTCCTCGTGCTGCGGTGCTGCTGACGTGTCGGGGGTGTGGTGCGGGCCGTGCGTGACGTGTGGGAGCCGGGCGGGCCGGGGGCGGACGCAACAGCGCCGCGCTCCCGGTGGTGACGAGGCAGCGCGGCGCGATCTCCGCCCTGTCGATCACGGAGCCCCGCGACCCTGCCGGACCGCGCGCTCCCTCGCCGAGGCAACCGCAGCAGTCTAGGTCGGCCCGCAGGCGAAGGCGAATCGGTGACCGCCCTACGGTGGGCCCATGTCGCTCACGCTGGCCGAGGCCCGGGACCGTGCCGCCACCGTCGAGGTCGCCTCCTACGCGATCGACCTCGACCTGACCGGTTGGGAGCGACGGCGCTTCGCCTGCACCACCACGGTCCGGTTCACCGCGGCCACGCCCGCGACCTTCCTCGAGCTCACGGCCGCCACGGACGTCACGGTCGACTGCGCCCACCCCCTCACCTGGACGTACGACGGTCGCCGCATCGCCTTGGACGGCCTGCCGGTCGGCGAGCCGGTCGAGGTGGTCGTCCGGGCCGAGGTGCCCTACGTCAGCGACGGCGACGGCATGCACCTCATGACCGACCCGGAGGACGGCGAGACCTACATCTCGGCGTACCTCTCCCTCGACGTGGCGCAGCGCGTCTTCCCCTGCTTCGACCAGCCCGACCTGAAGGCGACCTTCGACCTGGCGGTGACCGCCGACCCGCGATGGACCGTGCTCGCCAACGGCCGGGTGCGCGAGCACGACGAGACCGCGGGACGCTGGCGGTTCGCGACCACGCCCCGCATCTGTCCCAGCCTCTTCGTGGTGTGCGCGGGCCCGTGGCACTCGGTGACCTGGGAGCACGCCGGGCTGCCCTTCGGCTGGCACGCACGCGCCTCCCTGGCCGCCGAGCTCGACCGCGACGCCGACGAGCTGCGCCGCACGACCGAAGCCTGCTTCGACCACTACGCCACGCTCTTCGACCAGCCCTACGCCTTCGACTCCTACGACCAGCTCTTCGGCCCCGGCCACAACTGGGGCGCGATGGAGACCCCGGGATGCGTCACCTACCGCGACGAGTACCTCCCGCGCGGACGCGTCACCGACCACCAGCGCGTTGCGCGGGCGACCGTGATCGCCCACGAGATGGCGCACATGTGGTTCGGGAACCTCGTGACGATGCGCTGGTGGGAGGACACCTGGCTCAACGAGTCCTTTGCCGACTACATGGGCTACCGCGTCGCGGACGACGGAGCGGGCTTCGCGGGCGCCCTGGTCGGGCACGAGTCGTCGCGCAAGCCTGGGGCCTACACCGCCGACGAGCGCCGCTCCACCCACCCGGTGGCGCCGGCGCCGGAGGACGTCCCCGACGTCGACGCCGCCTTCGCCAACTTCGACGCCATCTCCTACTCCAAGGGCAACTCCTGCCTGCGCCAGCTCGTCACCTGGCTCGGCGACGAGGACTTCCTCGCCGGGGTCAACGCGCACCTGACCCGGCACGCCTTCGGCAACGCCACGCTCGACGACCTCGTCTCGGCCCTCGACGAGGCCTCCCTGCGCGACGTCCGCGCGTGGGCCGAGGCCTGGCTGCGGCGGCCGGGCTTCGACACCGTCGCGGTCGAGCGGGACGCCGACGGCACGCCGGTGCTGGTGCGGGAGGGCTCGCGCCCCCACCGCTTCTCGGTCACGGCGTACGCCGCGGACGGCTCCGTCGCCGGCGAGCGGCTCATCGACCTGGCCGGCGCACCGCTCCCCCTGCCGGACTGGGCCGGTCTGGCCGTCGTGCCCAACAGCCGCGGCGAGTCCTTCGTCCGGCTGCGCCTGGACGACCACTCCGCAACCTTCGTCCGGCAGCGCCTCTCCGACGTCACCGACGAGCTGCAGCGCGCCGTGCTGTGGGCGCACTGCTTCGACGAGGTCCGCACCGGTGCCCTGCCCGTGCCGGCGTACGCCGACCTGGTGGCCGCCCACCTGCCCCGCGAGCCCCGGCCCGCGCTCGCCACCGCCGTGCTCGACCGCACCCTCGGAGCGGTCCGCACCCGGGTCGCCGCCGCCGACGCGGTCGCCGGACTCTCCGACGCGGTCGCCGCGGCGTGCACCACCGGGCTGACCTCGGGGCCGGGCGCCACGGACGACCAGGTCGCCATCGCCCTGGTGCGCGGGCTCGTCGCCACGACCCGCGAACCGCACCTGCTGGAGCGCTGGCTGGAGGCAGGCCGCACCGACCTCGGCGCCGACGTCACCCTGGACCCGGCACTGCGCTGGTCGGCGCTGGCCCGCCTGGCCGCCCTCGGCGCCGTGGACTCCGACCGGATCGCCGCCGAGCGGGCCACCGACGGGTCGTTCGCCGGCGACCTCGGCGCCGCCCGTGCGCTCGCCGCCCGCCCGACACCGGAGGCCAAGGCGCAGGCCTGGGCCCGGATGGTGGAGCCGGAGGTCTCCAACCGGCTCTTCGAGTCGCTGGCCGCCGGCCTGTGGGACGCCGAACGCCCCGACCTGTGCGCGCCGTACGTCGAGGCCTACCTCGACGCCGGCCCCGACATCGCCCGCCGGCGTGGCCAGGGCTTCAGCCTGGTCCTGGGGCGCAACGCCTTCCCCGCCCTGGCCCTCAGCGCCGACCAGCGGTCACGACTGGCGGAGGTGCTGGCCGCTGACGTGCCCACCGTCCTGGCGCGTCAGTGGAACGACGCGCTGGACGACCTGGGCTGAGCCTGGATCCACCGATGGTCGCCGTCGCGAGCGGCACCAGATGGGTGGCCTGGCAAGGCGCCCGACGCGAAGGCCTGCTGGGTGCCCGTCGAGCGTCGGCAACGCAGCCAGGGCGCCCAGATGGTGTCGCGCAGCAGGCGAGAATCGGTGGATTCTCAATGACTTTGTCAAGCCGATTGGGCCAGCTGTTTCCGGACTGGCGGGGTGGGCTCGAAGGGTCGGTTGTCGCGTAGGAGGGCCCATAGGACGTCGACGCGGCGGCGTGCCAGGCAGATGAGCGCTTGGACGTGCTTGTCGCCCTCACTGCGCTTCTTCAGGTAGTAGTCGCGGTTGGGTCCCTCGCGCATCATCGCTGACTGCGCGGACAGGTAGAACACGCGGCGCAGCTTGCGGGAGTAGCGCACCGGGCGGTGCAGGTTCCCGGTCCGTCGACCCGAGTCCTTCGGGACCGGTACCAAGCCAGCGGCCGACGCGAGTCGGCCGGCGTTGGCGTAGCCGTTGAGGTCGCCTGCTGCGGCGATGAGCTCAGCTCCCAAGATCGGACCCATGCCGGGCAGGGACTCGATGATCGCGGCCTGAGGATGGGCGCGGAAGGTGGTCGTCACGCGTTGATCGAGGTCCTTGATCCGGTCGTCGATCGCCAGTAGCTGAGCGGCCAGATCGGCCACGATGGTGGCCGCCACGTCCTGCCCCGGAACGACCGTGTGCTGGGCCCCGGCCGCATCCAGCGCAGCAGCCGCGACCTGGTCGGCGCTGCGAACCTTCCGCTTGACCAGCCAGCCCTGCAGCCGGGACTGGCCGATCCGACGGATCGCGGCTGGGGTCTGGTAGCCGGTCAACAGCACCAGCGCGCCGCGACTGTGGGCGTAGTCGAAAGCCCGCTCCAGTGCGGGGAAGTAGCCGCTGAGCACGTCGCGGAGCCGGTTGATCAGCCGGACCCGGTCAGCGACCAGGTCGGTGCGGTGGGTAACCAGCAGCCGCAGCT
>NZ_BAAGUS010000008.1:0-173500 GCF_054781275.1 Nocardioides ginkgobilobae
CGATCCCGATCCGCGACAGCCCGGCCAGCTGGTCGACGCATCCGCCGGTATCGGCCCAGACCCGGGTGATGATCGACCCGACGGTGCGCCACGCGATGCGCATCAACACCGTCGCGGCGCTCTTGGAAGTCTGGGTGGCCAGCCAGGCCACGGTGGCGTCGAAGTCGCGGGTGTGGCCGGCGTCGTGGCGCGCCCACGGCACGTGCGCGACCACGACCCCGTGGACCGGGCAGGACACCCGGGGCGCGTCGGCCTCGAGGAACGTCGTGACGGTGCCCAGGTCCAGCGAGCGCCACCGGCGTCGACCACGACCCGCGTCATAGAGGCTGCCCCGGCGTAGACAGTGTCCGCACCTGTTGCGGGACTTCGCCACCGGCCGGACATGGACGACCACACACCCGTTTCCGTCATCGTGTTCCTCGTCGTGCTCGACGGCTTCGATGACGCTCTTCTCGATACCTAGCAAGGCACGCCATAGGCTGCGTTCACGCACGCCGTTCTCCTGCTCCTGGTGACTGTTCTTCGACAGCTCAGAAACCTAGCCAGAGAACGGCGTGCGCTCATTTAGGCGCGATCGCAGCACCCACACATGCAGCAGAAGAGCCTGACTCGGCGCTGGTTCGAGCGTGAGTCGGCGCTCGCCGAGTGACGCTCGAATCCGTGCCGAGTGGGCGGGTCAGCGGCGGGCGGTGACGTAGCAGGCGACGGCAGCGGCCGCGGCGACGTTGAGCGAGTCGATGCCTGCTGCCATGGGGATGATCGCGCGCCGGTCGGCGGACTGCTCCCAGCGGGTGGAGAGGCCGTGACCCTCGGAGCCCAGGACGAGGGCCACGCGGTCGAGCCCGGCCACCGCCTCCTCGAGGGGTACGGCGTCGGGCGCGAGCGTGAGCGCCACGCTGGTGAACCCGCGTGCGGACAGGTCGGGCAGCGCGCCGTGCCAGTCCGGCACGCGGGTCCAGGGCAGGGCGAAGACGGCGCCCATGGCGACCTTGACCGACCGGCGGTAGAGCGGGTCGGCGCACCGCGGGCCGAGCAGCACGGCGTCGACACCGAGCGCTGCGCCGGAGCGGAACGCGGCGCCGACGTTGGTGTGGTCGACCAGGTCCTCCAGCACCAGCACGAACCTCGCGTCCTCGAGCACCTCCTCGACCGGCCGGTCGGGGCGCCGGTGCAGCGAGGCCAGCGCCCCGCGGTGGACGTGGAAGCCCGTCACCTCCTCGGCGAGCGCCTCGGAGATGACGTAGCAGGGGGCGTCGGAGGTCTCTAGCACGTCGGCCAGGCCGTCGAGCCAGCGGGGCGCCATGAGGAAGGACCGGGGCGTGAAGCCGCCCTCGACCGCCCGGCGCACGACCTTCTCGCCCTCGGCGAGGAAGAGCCCGTGCTCGGCCTCGAGGGCGCGGCGCAGCTGGACGTCGCGCAGGTCGCGGTAGTCCGCGAGCCGGGGGTCGGCGGGGTCGTCGACCTCGACGAGGTGCGCCACGTCAGTCCTGGCCGACGGCCGGGTCGCCTGCTGCCGGGTCACTGGCGGCGTGGGTCGCTCGGTCGGGCACCACGACCTCGGGGGCCGGGTAGCGGTCGGGGCGCGCCACCGCGACGACGTCGCCGATCACGATGATCGCCGGGGGCCGGACGTCCTGGGCCTCGATGTCGGCGCCCAGCGCGCCCAGCGTCGAGAGGACGGTCCGCTCCTCGGGCATCGTGCCCTCCACGACGACCGCGACCGGCGTGCTGGCCGGGCGGCCCCCGGCGACGAGGACCTCGGCGATCGCGCCGGCGTTGTGGACGGCCATCAGCAGCACCACGGTGCCGCGCATCCGGGCGACCGCCTCCCACGCGACCAGTGACGCGGGATGGTCGGGCGGGAGGTGCCCGGAGATCACGGTGAACTCGTGGGCCACGCCGCGGTGGGTGACGGGGATGCCGACCGCCGCCGGCACCGCGATGGAGGAGGTGATGCCCGGCACGACCGAGACCGGGACGCCGGCGGCCTGGCAGGCCAGCAGCTCCTCGTAGCCGCGACCGAAGACGAAGCCGTCACCGCCCTTGAACCGCACCACCCGCTTGCCCTCGCGGGCCCTGGCCACGATGACGTCGTTGATCGCCTCCTGGGTGGCCGAGCGGCCGCGGGGCAGCTTGGCGACGTCGACCAGCTCCACGTGGGCCGGCAGCTCGTCGAGCAGCTCGCGGGGGGCCAGCCGATCGGCGACGACGACGTCGGCCGAGGCGAGGGCCTGGCGGGCCGCGACGGTGGCCAGCGCGGGGTCACCGGGTCCCCCGCCGACGAGGACGACGCCAGGGGTCCGGTCGTGCGTCGCGCGGGCGCTGAGGGTGCCGTCCTGCAGCGCCCCCATGATCTCGTCGCGCACGCCGGCGGACTTGCGCGGCTCGCGGTTGGCCAGCACCGCGACGGTCACCCCCGCGTGCCGTCCGACGGCCGGGGTCCAGGCGCTGGCCGCCGAGGCGTCGTCGGCGCGGACGCAGAAGATCCGCCGCCGCTCGCACTCGGTCGAGACCAGATCGTTGGCGTGCGGGTCGTTGGTCGCCGCGACGACGTACCACGCGTCCTCGAGGTCGCCGGGGTCGAAGCGACGCTGCTCCCACGTGATCTCACCGGCCAGCCCCTCCAGGGCCGGGGTGACCTGGGGCGAGACCAGCAGCACGTCGGCACCGGCGGCGATGAGGGCGGGGATCCGGCGCTGGGCCACGTGCCCGCCGCCGACGACCACGACGCGCCGCCCTGCCAGCCGCAGGCCGACGGGGTACGGCGGGTGGTCCCCCTCGGGGGACGGACCGTCCTGGGACTCACCGAGCATGCGGACCATCCTCCCCCAGCAGGCTGGTCGCAGGTGCCGCCGAGGGTGGTGGTCCGGCCTCCGAGACGCGGCTACGTTCGAGGACATGACCTCCCTCGACCGACCTGTGACCCCGAACCCCTACGACCTGCTGCCCGCGGTCCCGTCGTTCTCTGTGACCAGCACCGACGTCACCGACGGCCAGCCGCTCGGCCCCGGCCAGGTAGCCGCCGAGGGCAACACCTCCCCTCAGCTGTCGTGGGAGCCCGGCCCGGAGGGCACCAAGAGCTACACGGTCACCTGCTTCGACCCCGACGCGCCGACCCCCAGCGGCTTCTGGCACTGGGTGCTGGTCGACCTGCCGGCCGACTGCACCTCCCTGGAGACCGGTGCCGGCGCCGAGGGCGCCGAGCTGCCGGGCAGCGCCTTCATGTGCCGCAACGACGGCGGCGGCAAGGGGTTCATGGGTGCCGCTCCCCCGCAGGGCGACCAGGTCCACCGCTACTTCTTCGTCGTGCACGCCGTGACCGAGGAGAGCCTCGGCGTGGACTCCGACGCCAGCCCGGCCGTCGTGTCGTTCAACCTGGTCTTCAAGACCGCCGCGCGCGCGATCCTGCACGGGACCTACCAGCACTGACCCGCGCCCCGGTGCCGGTGCTGACCGCCGGCGCCACGGTGGCCGCCTCGTGCCGCAGCCAGGCGGCCACCGTCGGGTCGCAGCGGTCGGGATCGGTCAGCCACGCCACGCAGGACTCGTACCCGCGGGTGACCCCTCCGGCCGCGTCGGCCGCGGCGGCCAGGACCAGCGCGGCAGCGCCGGGCAGCGGCTCGCTGCCGCCGGTCTCCGCGCGCAGCCGGTCCGCTGCCACGAGCAGCTCGTCGTCGGAGACCGCGTCGCGGCGGCGGCTGCGCAGGGCGGTCGCGGCCGCACCGAGGTAGCCCGTGGTGCCGGGCCCGAGCGCGTCCTCGATCTCGGTGACCAGGTCCTCCAGATGCCGCTCCAGCAGCCAGGAGGGCATCCCCCGGCCGGCGAGCACCCGGGACAGCCAGTCGACCTGGCCCAGGCAGCCGTCGCGCGGCAGCTCGGCCAGCGTGACCAGCCACGCGGAGTCGGTGCCGGCGAAGCGGGCCCCGCGCTCGGCGTACCGCGCGCGGTAGTAGGGCTCGGCCTCGAAGGTGCGGTGCGCGGCTCGCAGCGCTGCGCGGAGGCGGACGGCGTCAAGGGTCACCGAGTGGTGCCCGGCGTCGCGGTGCGCCACCCCGGAGTCGGGGCTGCGCTGCTGCGTCGAGCGCACCAGCGCGTCGACGACCCGCTCCCGGGCCCGGTGGACCTCGGGCAGCACGTCGTCGTCGGCGTGGCCCTGCAGCAGCAGGCGCAGCCGACCGGGGTCCTGGGTGCCGGCGACGAGCGAGACGCGCTCGACCCCGACGACCGCTGCCCAGGTCGCGGCGTCGCTCACCTCGCCGGTGCGGTCGCGGTCCGCCTCGGCCAGCAGCAGGTCGACCGCGCGGCCGTCGTCGGGCTCAGCCATCGACCGCGCCGCTGCCTGGGGTCGGTCCGGCAGTGGGCGAGGCCTCGGGGTCGACGGGCAGCGCCGTGACCACGACGTTGGACAGGTAGCGGGTGCCGTCCCAGTCCTCGCAGGTCAGCAGCACCAGCCGCCCGTCCACCTCCTGGCTGAAGAGCTCCGCGGCCCGCTCGGCCAGCCGGCCCTTGCGGTAGATGCGCACGGTCTCGACGACGTACTCCATCGTGTGCAGCGAGCCCTCGCCGCCCGGGGTGCGGGTGCTGCGCACCAGGACCTGGTCGCCCGCGTCGAGGGTCTCCAGGTCGTCCAGCGCCCCGCCGCCGGAGTGGACCGTGTGCCCCACGACGAGGGCGCTGCCGGTGTCGGCGCCGGGCTGGGCACCGTCGGCCCACCAGCCGAGGACCTGCGGGTCGGCCGGCGGCACGAGCGTGCGGTCGGGCGCCTCGATCGGCAGGACGGGGGCGTCGACGTCGAGGGTGGGGACGATGACACGGTCGGGGTAGCCGGGCCGGATGCGGGCGTACGTCGCGTCCTGGGTCGTGTCGACGCCGGGCGGCGGCGACGCGCTCGGGGTCCCGGCGGTGCCGGGCGCGGCCGAGGGCGGGGAGTCCCCACCGCCCGGCCGGACGAGCACGGCCACCAGCACCAGCGCCAGCAGCAGGGCCGCCGCGGCCGCGGCCGAGCGCCGCGGGCGGTCGCGGACGTAGTGCCACAGGTCGGCAGGGGCGGCCGACAGGTCGCGCGTCGCCGGGGTGTCCACGAGGTCCAGCCTGCCCGATGGGTGCCGGCGCGACACCCATCGGGGCCCGCTCAGGCGGTCGGGTGCTGCTCGGGACAGCGGTCCAGCACCAGCACCGCCCGGTCGTCGTCACCGCGCGGCACCCGGCGCAGGACCCGGTCCGCGAGACCCGGGAAGCCGGCGGCGAGCGCGGCCCGAGCGGTGCTGCGCAGCCACTCGATGCCCTCGTCGAGGTCGAGACCGGGCCGCTCCACGACCCCGTCGGTGTAGAACATCAGCGCGTCGCCCGGTGCCAGGACACCGGTGCTGTGGTGCAGCTCCGGGCGGCGCTGGACGCCGAGGGCCGTGCCCCGGGCACTGTCGACCTCCCACTGCGCGTGCTCGGCGCGCCAGACCAGCGCCGGCGGGTGTCCGGCGCTGTGCAGGTCGTAGGCGCCGGAGCGCAGGTCGACCAGGACGTGGACGGCGGTGGCGAAGGTCTCGTCGGACTCCTGGCGCAGCAGGAAGTCGTTGGCGGCCTCGACGAGTGCCACCGGGGGCAGCGACCCGATCAGCCCGCCCAGGGCCCCGGCGAACTGCAGGGCGTCGGTGCCGGCCGCGACGCCCTTGCCGACCACGTCGACCAGCACCATCTCGAGCGTGCTGCGGTCCTCGGCGAGCCGGGCGACCATGAAGTCGCCGGCATACCCCACGTCGTGCGCGGCGACCATCGCCGACTGGCAGCGCCACCCGTCCGGCAGCGGGGGCACGGTGCCCTGCCGGCGCAGCCGGTCGCGCAGGTCGGCGAGCATCGCCCCGCCGAGCGGCACCGGCAGCCCCGAGCGCTGTCGACGGGACTGGAAGAGGATGAGCGCGGCGCCCAGGACGAGCGCCAGCATCCCGGACGCGCGGGCGCTGCCGAACTCGCCGTCGCGCAGTCCGTCGACGACCGCCAGGGAGAGGGCGCCGGCGACGGTCCAGGCGGTCAGCAGCACCAGCTGTCGGTGCTTGAGCAGCAGCATGCCCAGCACCAGCCACACGAAGTAGGTGCTCACCGGCATGACGGAGTAGTAGGGCAGCGAGATCGCGAAGCAGCCGGAGACCATGGCGAGGAGGACGAGCAGGGTGGCGCGCTGGCTGGAGTCGGTCCCGCTGCGCCAGCGGCCCACCAGGTCCCGCCACGGTCGCTCGGCCACGAGCAGACACTAGGCGGTCGCGCCACGTCCCGCGGGTGTCCGCGCCGCGCCCCGGGCCCACTAGGGTCCTGCCCCGTGTCGCGACGCAGCCGTGAGCGGGCCCCGGTCCTGGTCAGTGCCCACCGGTGCGGTGCCGGCACCGACCGGTCCCGTGAGAACAGCCGCGCCGCGCTGGACGAGGCGGTCGGGCTCGGCGTGGAGTACGTCGAGTTCGACGTCCAGCGCCTGGCCTGCGGCTCCCTGGTCCTCCTGCACGACGACGAGGTCGAGCTCGAGGGACGACGGGTCCCGCTGGACCGGCTCACCCTCGCCGAGCTGCGCCGGGTCCACCCCGACGTGCTGGGCTACGAGGAGGTGCTGCGGGCGCTCGCCGGCCGCGCCAGGGCGCACGTCGACCTCAAGTTCACCTCTCCCCCGGCGGCGTACGCCGTCCCCTCGGGCACCCACGAGGTGGCTGCCGCGCGCCGGGCCGTGGAGCTCCTCGGCGTCGACGCCGTCGTGGTGACCACCCTGGAGGACGACTCGGTCCGCGCCGTCCGTGACTGGGCCGACGCCGAGGGCTTGGACCTGCTCGTCGGGCTGTCCCTCGGACGCAGCGTCCGCGGGCTCCCCGTCGTGCGCCAGGTCCGCACTCGCTGGTCGGAGCTGCGCCCGCACCTGCGCCTGACCGGGTCGCGGGCCAACCTCGTCGTCGCCAAGCACACCCTGGCCCGGCTCGGGGTCGCGGCCTACGCCCGCCGCCGCGGCCTCCCGCTCCTGGTGTGGACCGTCGACACCGAGCGGTCCCTGCGCTACTGGATGCGCCCGGGCCGCGCCTGGCTGGTGACCAGCAACCAGCCCGCGCTCGCCCTCTGGGTCCGCGACACCGGTCGAGAGGGTCTCGATGTTCCTAGGATGAGCGCGTGAGCGGCGGGGTGACGGGGTGACGGGGACGACCAACGTGCGCACCGACGTCCTCGGGGAGCCGTGGGTGGCCGAGACGATCCCGCTGGGCCACGACGACGAGGGCCCGGTCGTCGCCACGCTGGTCTCCCGCCGTGCGGCCGAGCCCAGCGGTCGCGCGGTCCTGCACGTGCACGGCTTCGCCGACTACTTCTTCCAGACCGAGTACGCCGCGTGGTGGCTGGATCGCGGCTACGACTTCTACGCCGTCGACCTGCGCAAGTACGGTCGCTCCCTCCTGCCGGGCCAGACCGCCAACCACGTCACCGACCTGCGGGCCTACGACGCCGACCTGGACGCTGCCTGGGAGCGGATCACGACCCGCGACGGGCACGACCACGTGGTCGCCTCGGCCCACTCCACCGGCGGCCTGACCCTGCCGCTGTGGCTGCACCGGCGGAGGCCGCGCGAGCTGGCCGGGGTGGTGCTCAACTCGCCCTGGCTGGACCTGCAGGGAAGCCTCCTGGTCCGCACCCTCGGGTCGCTGGTGCTCAAGGAGCTGGGCCGACACCGCCCGCTGCACGAGATCCGCCGCGACGTCAGCGGTGTCTACGCCCGTTCGCTGCACCGCGACCACGACGGCGAGTGGGACTTCGACCTGGCCTGGAAGCCGATCGAGTCCTTCGCCGTGCACGCCGGCTGGCTGCGGGCGATCAGGCACGGCCACGCCCGTCTGCAGCGGGGCCTGGACGTCGCGGTGCCCGTCCTCGTCCTGTCCTCGGACCGCTCGGCGTTCCCGCGCGACATGGGCCAGGACGTGCACGAGACCGACGTGGTGCTCGAGGTGCCGCAGATCCGGCGCTGGGCGACCGCGATCGGCTCGCGGGTCACCTACGTCGCGGTCCCCGGCGCCCGCCACGACGTGGTGCTCTCCAGGCAACCGGCCCGCGACCAGGTCTACCGCGAGCTGGCGCGCTGGTGGGCGGCGTACGTCGACGACGCGACCGCCTGACCGTCCACCCGGACGGTCCCCCACCCGGGTCGGCGTGACGGCTAGGTTGGCGCCATGAACCCTGTGACCGGACTCTCCCTCGGCCGGATCGTGATCGGCGCCGCCTCCCTGGCCCGCCCCGACGCGACGGTCGGCGCCATGGGCCTGGACGTGGCCAAGAACCCCCAGTCCGCCTTCGTGATGCGCCTCTTCGGTGCCCGTGAGGTCGCCCTCGGAGTGGCGACCCTCGTGTCCTCGGGCCGTGGCCGCACCGGCCTGGTGCTGCTCGGCGTCGGTGTCGACGCCGCCGACGCCTACGCGGGCCTCGTCGGCCCCAAGACCGACGGGATCGAGCAGCGCGCCGGCACCGTCATGACCGCCGTCGCCGGGGGCGCTGTGCTCGCGGGCCTGCTGGGTCTGCTCCCCCGCCGCTCGCGCAAGGCCGCCGCGGTCACCGCTGCTGCCGCCACCGCGGGCAAGCGCGCGAAGAAGTAGTCCCCGACGCGCCGCACCGGCCGGGACCCCGAGGGGGCCCGGCCGGTGCCGGGTCGTGCGGTCGTCGCGGGGGTCAGGCCGTGGGCGGCTCCGAGCCGTCGGCACGCCGCGGGTTGGCGGCCTGGGCGGCCTCCTGGATCGCGGCCTGCACGGCCTCGTGCGCCCCCGCGCCGGCGGACGACGTCTCCGGCAGCTCGGGTTCGCTGGAGCCCATGTCGACGCGCGTCGCCGGGCCGTCGACCTCCTGCGGGATGCCCGCGAGGTTGTTCATGGTCGAGCCGAGGCCCTCGAGCGCCTTGCCGATCTCGCTGGGGACGATCCACACCTTGTTGGCGTCGCCCTCCGCGATCTTCGGCATCATCTGCAGGTACTGGTAGGCCAGCAGCGACTGGTCCGGGCGACCGTCGTGGATCGCCTGGAAGACCGTCTGGATGGCCTGGCCCTCACCCTGGGCCCGCAGGATCGCGGCCTCGCGGTCGGCCTGCGCGCGCAGGATGCTGGACTCGCGGTCACCCTCGGCCGTGAGGATCGCCGACTGCTTCTGGCCCTCGGCGGTGAGGATCGCCGACTGACGCTCGCCCTCCGCGGTCAGGATGGCGGCCCGCTTGTCGCGGTCGGCGCGCATCTGCTTCTCCATCGAGTCCTTGATCGACGGCGGCGGGTCGATGCCCTTGATCTCGACGCGGTTCACCCGCACGCCCCACTTGCCGGTGGCCTCGTCGAGGACCCCGCGCAGCCCGCCGTTGATGGACTCACGGCTGGTGAGGGTCTCCTCGAGGTCCATGCCGCCCACGATGTTGCGCAGCGTGGTCATGGTCAGCTGCTCGATCGCCTGGATGTAGTTGGCGATCTCGTAGGTCGCAGCCACCGAGTCGGTGACCTGGAAGTAGATGACGGTGTCGATCGAGACGACGAGGTTGTCCTCGGTGATCACCGGCTGCGGCGGGAAGCTGACCACCTGCTCGCGCATGTCGATGACGTAGCGGACCTTGTCGATGAACGGCACGACGATGTTCAGGCCGGGGTTGAGGGTGGTGCGGTACTTCCCGAAGCGCTCGACGATGCCCGCGCGTGCCTGCGGCACGATGCGCACCGTCTTGGCGAGCACGGTGAGGACGAACAGGAAGACGACAACCAGCAGGATCAGGATCGCGACGCCCATGCTGCTCCTTCGTTGGGGGGCGGGTGTCTTGTCAGGGTGTGTCGGGGGTCGGGGGGTGGACCACGCGTCGCCGTCTCAGGCGTGGTCGCGGGGCAGCTGCCGCGAGGGCGGCAGGGGGTCACCGGTGGGGTGCACGAACGCCGTGGCGCCGCGGATCTCCAGCACCTCGACGGTCTGCCCGGGCTCGATGACCAGGTGCTCGTCGTACGGCGCCGCGGACCAGGTGTCGCCGGCGAGGCGGACCCTGCCGGTCTCGGTGGCGGTGATCTGGGCGGTGACCACGCCCTGGGTGCCGATCAGCTTGCTCGTGCCGAGGGAGAGCTCGGGGCCGCCGTGCAGCCGGCCCACGAGCCGGGGCCGCAGCAGCGTCAGGGTCGCCAGCGAGGTGCCGAGCGCCACGAGCACCTGCACGGCGACCGGCGCGGCGAGCACCCCGGCCACCAGGCCGCCCATCGCGCCGACGGCGAGCATGAGGAAGATGAGGTCGAGGCTGAACATCTCGGCCACGCCGAGCACCGCTGCGACCGAGAGCCAGGCCGCCCAGGCGTTGTCGCCGAGCCACTCCATGGACCGACCCTACCGGGCGCGTGTGCGCCGGCGCGCCGCCCAACGGCCGTCGCTGTGGACGACGGTGAGCGGCATGCCGAACGTCGCGGACAGGTTCTGCTCGGTGAGCGTCTGGTCGAGCAGCCCGGCCGCCACGACCGAGCCCTGGCGCAGCAGCAGCGCGTGGGTGAAGCCCGGCGGGATCTCCTCGACGTGGTGGGAGACCAGCACGGTCGCCGGCGAGTCCGGGTCGTAGGCCAGCAGCGACAGCGTGGAGACGAGGTCCTCACGCCCACCGAGGTCGAGGCCGGCCGCCGGCTCGTCGAGCAGCATCAGCTCGGGGTCGCTCATCAGCGCCCGGGCGATCTGGACGCGCTTGCGCTCGCCCTCGCTGAGCGTCCCGAAGGTGCGCGGGGCCAGGTGCTTGGCGCCGAGCTCGCGCAGCAGCGACGTGGCCCGGTCGTGGTCGAGCTCGTCGTAGACCTCGCGCCAGCGACCGAGCACGCCGTACGCCGCCGACACCACGACGTCGTGCACGGTCTCGTGCCGCGGGATCCGCTCGGCGAGGGCGGCGCTGGTGAGCCCGATGCGGGGCCGCAGCTCGAAGACGTCGACCGAGCCGAGCCGCTCCTCGAGGACGTCGACGCTGCCCTGGGTGGGGAACAGCTGGGCGGAGGCGATCTGCAGCAGGGTGGTCTTGCCGGCGCCGTTGGGACCCAGGACCACCCAGCGCTCGTCCTCCTCGACCGTCCAGGAGACCCGGTCGAGCAGCACGGAGTCGCCCCGGCGGACGGTGACGTCGACGAGCTCGAGGACCGCAGCCATGGCCGCACCCTATCCACGCGCTGCCCCGGCGCCGACCGGGCGGGAGGACCGGCGGGTCGGGCGGCGCCGGGAGCACGTCGGCCTCCGGCGTACCCTCTCCCGCCGTGACGTCGCACCTGCCCGCCTCGGCCCGCCTCGCGTGGTGGGGCACCTCCTGGTTGCGCGGCCAGGTGGTCCCCGACCTGCTCATCGACGCGGTGCTCGCCGACGACGTGACGCACGCGGTCGCCGGCCTCTCGGCGCTCGGGCTGGGGGGCGACGGCGCGACCGAGACGCTCCTCGGCGGCCTGGCCAGGCTGCGGGTGGAGGGCGCGCAGTCCTTCGGTGCCGCGTTCCCGGTCGAGGGCGACCCGGTCGGTCTCGGAGGGCCGGCGGCCTTCAACACCGCGGCGCTGGAGGCCGGGGAGGCCGTGGTGGTCGTCCTGGGCGACGGCAGCGCGGTGGGCCTGGTGCCGGAGACCGTCGGCGCGGCGACGACGTGGGTGGCCCACCGGGCCGCGCGTCGTCAGCTGCCGGACGTCGGAGAGGCCGACCGTGCGCTGCGCGCCGGGCTGCTGGAGGCCGCGGACGCGCTCGCCGCCCTGGACGTGGCCCGCTGGCGGCCCGAGGTGGCCGACCGGCTGATCGACCTGCGCCACGCCGAGCCGCTGGAGGCACCGCCCGGCACTCCCCCGCGCTGCGTGGAGCTGCTGGCCCGGGGACTGCGCGCGGCCGAGGTCGTCGAGCTGGCCCTCGAGGACGAGGGCGGGGCGCTGAGCCTGCACGAGATCACCCGCCGGGAGGCCGCGATCCTGCCCCTGGGCGCGCACGCGCGCCGCGCGATGGTGGCCGCGTGCTCTCCCGAGGTCTGGCCGCCGGCGTGAGCACGGCGTCGCGCACCGCTAGCCTCGTGCCGCGATGACGACTCCGCCGAGCAACCCCCCTCAGGCCGACGGGCCGACCCCCCACCCCGAGACCCTGCTGGTCACGCTCACGGGGCGGGAGCGCCCGGGCATCACCTCGGCGGTCTTCGCGACCCTCGCGGGCGCCGGTGTCGAGGTGGTCGACCTCGAGCAGATCGTCCTGCGCCGCCGCCTCATCCTGGGCGTGCTCGTGACGGTGCCCAGCGACGTCCAGTCGCTGCGCCAGGCCCTCCAGGTCACGGCCGACGAGCTGGCGATGACCCTCGAGGTCGAGCCCGGCACTGGGGACACCTCGCCGCCGTCCTCGCGCGGCGCCCACGTCACCGTGCTCGGCACCCCGCTCACCGCCGCCGCGATGGCCGCGGTCGCGGGCCGGATCGCCGCCGCCGGGGGCAACATCGACCGGATCGAGCGGATGGCGCGCTACCCCGTCACCGCGCTGGACCTGCGCGTCTCCGGCGCCTCGCCCGAGGCGCTGCGCGCGGAGCTGGCCACCGAGGCCGCCCGCCAGGGCATCGACGTGGCCGTCCAGCCCGCCGACCTGCTGCGCCGCGGCATGCGCCTCATCGTCATGGACGTCGACTCCACGCTCATCCAGGGCGAGGTGATCGAGATGATCGCGGCCCACGCGGGCTGCGAGGCCGAGGTCGCGGAGGTGACCGAGCGGGCGATGCGCGGCGAGCTGGACTTCGAGGAGTCGCTGCGCTCCCGGGTCGCCCTGCTCGAGGGCGTGCCGGCCTCCGCCCTGCACGAGGTGTACGACGCCATCCAGCTCGCGCCCGGGGCACGCACCATGGTGCGGACCCTGCGGCGGCTGGGCTACCGGTTCGCGATCGTCTCCGGCGGCTTCACGCAGATCACCGACCGGCTCGCGGTCGACCTGGGCATCCACTTCGCCCGTGCCAACGAGCTGGAGATCGTCGACGGCCGGCTCACCGGCCGGATCGTGGGCCCGGTCGTCGACCGCGCCGGGAAGGCGGCAGCGCTGCGCGAGTTCGCCGCCGAGGTCGGGGTCGACGTGGCCTCCACCATCGCCATCGGCGACGGCGCCAACGACCTCGACATGCTCGCCGCCGCCGGCCTCGGCATCGCCTACAACGCCAAGCCGGCCGTGCGCGACGCTGCCGACACCTCGGTGAACGTGCCCTACCTCGACACGATCATGTACCTCCTCGGCATCTCCCGCGAGGAGATCGAGGCCGCCGACCGGGCCGCCGGCGTCACCACCCCCGCTCCCCCCGTCTGAGCCCCAGCCGGCGCATCCTCCGGAGCTGTGCGCCGGTTCGGCCGTCCTCGGGGTCGGTCGTCGTCGAGCGAGTCAGGCGCGGGGCACGTGGTGGGCGCGGATGGTCGCGCCCTGTTCGTCGAGGTCGGCCCAGTCGCCGGTGAGGTCGTAGAGCGTCATCGCGGACGTCGGGTAGCCCAGGACCAGCGCGTTGGAGGCCTCCTCGTCGCCGTCACCGTCGTCGAGCAGCTCGGCGAGGTAGCCCATGGTCGGGTTGTGGCCGATGACGAGGAGCGCCAGCGCGTCCTCGGGCACCTCGCGCACCAGGTCCAGCGCGGTCTCCGGCCCGGCCTCGTAGAGGGTCTCGGACTCGTCGGTCTCGATCGCGTCGGCGTCCCACCCGGCCCCGTCGGCGACGGCGGCCCAGGTCTCGCGCGTCCGCAGGGCCGCCGAGACCAGCACGTGGTCGGGCACGAACCCCTGCTCGACCAGCCACCGCCCGGCCATCTCGGCCTCGGTCACACCGCGGTCGGCGAGGTGGCGGTCGAAGTCGGTCGGTCCGTGCGCCTCGGCCTTGGCGTGGCGCATGACGACGAGCTGGCGCGGGGTCTCCGGGCGGCGGTTCTCGGGCACGCCCACAATCTGACAGGCCCCCGGTCACCGGACAACGCGGGGTCCACAACGCGGGGTCCGCCCAGCGACGTACGTCGGCACCGACCGCGGCCCGGCGGGCCGGCCGGGCCCCGCGCAACCAGGACGCCGGTCAGGCCCCCATCGCGTGGAAACCGCCGTCGACGTGCACGATCTCGCCGGTCGTGGCGGGGAAGAGGTCCGAGAGCAGCGCGCAGACGGCGCGGGCGGTCGGCTCCTGGTCGGTGTTGTCCCAGCCGAGCGGCGCCCGGGTCGACCACATGTCCTCGAGGTCGGTGAACCCGGGGATCGCCTTGGCCGCCAAGGTGCGCAGCGGTCCGGCGGAGACCAGGTTGACCCGGATGCCCTCCGGGCCGAGGTCGCGCGCGAGGTAGCGGGCGCAGGACTCCAGGCCGGCCTTCGCCACGCCCATCCAGTCGTACGCCGGCCAGGCCACCGTGGCGTCGAAGGTCAGGCCCACGACCGACGACCCGGGTCCCATGAGCGGGCGGCAGGCGACCGCCAGGGACTTCAGGGAGTACGCCGAGACCTGCACCGCCTGGGCGACGTCCTCCCACGGCCCGTCGAGGAACCGCCCGCCGAGCAGCGTCTCGGGGTTGCCGTAGGCGATGGAGTGCACGACCCCGTCGAGGCGCGCGTCGGCGCCGAGGTGCTCGCGCACGAGGTCCGGGAGCCGCTCGAGGTGCTCGGGGTCGGTGACGTCGAGCTCGAGCACGGCCGGCTCCACCGGCAGCCGCTTGGCGATGCGACGGGTGATGCCCAGCGCCCGACCGAAGTTGGAGATGAGCACGGTCGCGCCCTGCTCCTGGGCGAACCGTGCGGTCGCGAAGCCGATCGAGGAGTCCATCGTCACGCCTGCGACGAGGACGACCTTGCCGTCGAGGATTCCCATGCCCGTTCCCACCTCAGTGCCCCATCCCGAGTCCACCGTCGACCGGGATGACGGCCCCGGTGACGTACGCCGCGCCGGGGCCGGTCAGCCACAGCACCGTCTGCGCGACCTCGTCGGTCGTGCCGTACCGCTGGAGCGGCACCTGCGACCGGATCGCGTCCTTCTGCGCGTCGTCGAGCACCGCCGTCATGTCGGTCTCGATGAAGCCGGGCGCCACCACGTTGGCGGTGATGCCCCGCGAGCCCAGCTCCCGGGCGATCGAGCGGGCCATGCCCACCAGGCCGGCCTTGGAGGCGGCGTAGTTGACCTGCCCGGCCGAGCCGGTCAGGCCCACGACCGAGGAGATGAGCACGATCCGACCGCGCTTGAGCCGCAGCATCCCCTTGGACGCCCGCTTGGCGAGCCGGAAGGACCCGGTCAGGTTCGTGTCGAGGACCCGGGCCCAGTCGTCCTCCGACATCCGCAGCAGCAGCGTGTCGGCGGTGATGCCGGCGTTGGCGACCAGCACCTCGACCGGGCCGTGCGCCGCCTCGATCTCGGCGTACGCCGCCTCGACGGCCGCGGCGTCCGTGACGTCGCAGCGCACGTCCAGGGCGCCGTCGGGCGCTCCCCCACCGCGGGTCGTCACGGCCACCCGGTCACCCTGGGCCAGGAAGGCCTCGGCGATCGCGCGTCCGATGCCGCGGTTGCCCCCGGTGACGAGCACCGAGCGGGGCTGACGGTCGGGCGGTATTCCGGGCTCGGCGGGAGGTGTCGGGCTCACGTCCGACGACGCTAGTGATTACCGACAGGTACCCGAAACGAGCGACCGACGACGGCCCCGGGTCGGACCCGGGCTCAGTCGTCCTCGAGGCGGAAGCCGATCTTGAGGCCGACCTGGAAGTGCTCGACCGAGCCGTCCTTGACCTGGCCGCGGACCTGGGTCATCTCGAACCAGTCGACGTGGCGCAGGGTCTGGCAGGCGCGCTCGATGCCGTTGCGGATGGCCTGGTCGATGCCCTCGGGCGAGGTGCCGACGATCTCGGTGATGCGGTAGGTGCGGTTGGTCACGTCGCGACCCTACTCCCGACGGGCCGCCGCGGCGGGCTGGCGCGCCAGACCCGGGCGGGGTGCGCGCGCCCTGGTGGGTGACCGGGGCCGACGTACGCTCGAGGTCATGGCACGACAGCGTGGCGATCGCGACGACGACGCCGTTCGCATCACCTCCGCCGCCCCCAGCCCGCAGGAGGACCTGCGGCGGCGGCAGAAGCGCTACCTGCTCTCGATGAGCCTGCGGTCCCTCTGCTTCGTGGGCGCCGTCATCGCCGGGCTCGCCGGCATCGACTGGCTCTGGCCGATCCTCATCGCCGGGGCGGTGATCCTGCCCTACATCGCCGTCGTGCTGGCCAACGTCCAGGCCACCCGGATGCAGGAGCACGACCTCGGCGCCGCGGCGTACACCGCCCGGGCGCTCGGCGGCAGCAGCGAGCAGCGCCCCCTCGGCGCCTCCTCCGCCGACCGGGGCTGACACACTCCGGGCGTGGGATCACTGGACGAGCCGGACGTCTGCTCCGGCAAGGGCTGTCGCCAGCCCGCGACGCACGCGCTGCTGTGGAACAACCCGAAGATCCACACCCCTGAGCGCCGCAAGGCGTGGCTGGCCTGCGAGGAGCACCTCGAGCCGCTGCGCTCCTTCCTGGGCTCGCGCGGCTTCATCAAGGACGTCGTGGTGCACGAGAAGGGTGCTGACCACACGGTCTGACCCTGGCCGGGCCCCGGGGTGCCGGCCTGCTCAGCCGCCGATCGCCGACATCGGACGGGCGGGCTGCAGGAAGGTCTCGTCGTCGATGCCGTGCCCGGCCGCCTTGCCGCGCATGGCCACCACCCAGCGGTCGGCCAGCTCCTCGTCGGTGGCGCCGGCCCGCATGGCCGTGCGCAGGTCGGACTCCTCGCGCGCGAAGAGGCAGTTGCGGACCTGGCCGTCGGCGGTGAGCCGCACCCGGTCGCAGTCACCGCAGAAGGGCCGCGTGACCGAGGCGATGACGCCCACGGTGCCGGGGCCCCCGTCGACCGTGAACAGCTCGGCCGGGGCGGAGCCGCGGGGCTCCTCGGCCGGCTCGAGGACGAACTCCTGCTCGAGCATCGCGAAGATCTCGTCGGCCGTCACCATCGCGTCGCGGTGCCAGCCGTGCTGGGCGTCCAGGGGCATCTGCTCGATGAAGCGCAGGTCGTAGCCGTGGTCCAGGCACCAGCGCAGCAGCTCCGGGGCCTGGTCGTCGTTGACGCCACGCAGCAGCACGGCGTTGACCTTGACCGGGCCGAGGCCGGCGTCCTGCGCAGCCGCGAGACCCGCGACCACGTCGTCGAACCGGTCGCGGCGGGTGATCGTGTGGAAGGTGTCGGCCCGCACGGTGTCGAGGCTGACGTTGACCCGGTCCAGGCCCGCCTCGGCCAGGGCGGTCGCGGTGCGGGCCAGGCCGAGGGCGTTGGACGTCATCGAGACGTCGAGGTGGTCGCCCAGCGCCCGGGTGCGACGCACGATGTCGACCAGGCCACGCCGCACCAGCGGCTCCCCGCCGGTGAACCGGACCTCGTGCACGCCCAGGTGCTGCACGGCGACGCCGATCAGCCGCACGACCTCGTCGTCGGTGAGCACCTGCTCCCCCGGCAGCCAGTCCAGGCCCTCGGCGGGCATGCAGTAGCTGCACCGCAGGTTGCACCGGTCGGTGAGGGAGACCCGCAGGTCCGTCGCGACGCGACCGAACCGGTCGGCGAGCACGCGCTGGTCCGGGACTCGGGTCGTCATGTGACGGAGCATACGTGGGGCACCTCACTCCTCACGGACCCCTGGTCACCCGGTGGGCCGTGACCTGCCCCTGGATAGCCTGGGGGCGTGCGCACGTTCGGCTTCCTGCTGTCCCGGCGCTGGATCCTGTTCGCCCTCGCGGTGGCCCTGCTCGCCGCCGGCGCCTGGTGGCTGGGCCAGTGGCAGTTCGACCGGCTCGAGGACCGCCGCGCCGACAACGAGGTCGTCCGCGCCAACGAGAACCAGCCCCCGGCTCCCGTCGCGGACGTCCTGCGCCCCGGCACCCCGGTGCGGGAGCAGGACGAGTGGCGCGTGGTCTCCGCGACCGGCGAGTACGCCGTCGAGGACACCATCATCGTGCGCTACCGCACCCGTGAGGGGATCGCGGGCGTCGACGTGGTGGTGCCGCTCGTGACCGCGTCGGGCGCGTCGCTCCTGGTCGACCGTGGGTGGTTGCGCACCGAGAACGCCGGGACCGCCGACCCCGACGACGTCCCGGCGCCCCCGGCCGGCGAGGTCACCGTCACCGGCTACGTCCGCGCCGACGGCAGCGGCGACAGCACGGCCGTCACCGAGCGCTCGACGCGCGCGGTCAGCAGCGAGCGGATCGGCGAGGCACTGGACCGCGAGGTCTACGGCGGCTTCGTCGAGCTGCGCTCGGAGAGCCCGGAGCCCGCCACGGCGCTGGAGCCGGTCGAGCTGCCCGAGCTCGACGAGGGCCCGCACTTCTTCTACGGGCTCCAGTGGTGGTTCTTCGGGGTCCTGGCGATCTTCGGCTTCGGCTACCTCGCGTACGACGAGCGCCGTCGCGGACCCCGGGGCGAGCGCCCCCGGCGCACGACCCGCGCCCCCCGCGAGACCACGTCCGCCCGCTAGTCCCACTCCGGCTCGGGGTCGCGTCAGCCGGCCCGGGTGTCGTCGAGGAACTGGGTGCGGTGCAGGTCGGCGTACAGGCCGCCACGGGCCAGCAGCTCGGTGTGGGTGCCCCGCTCGACGATCCGCCCGTCCTCCAGGACCAGGATCAGGTCGGCGTCGCGCACGGTGGAGAGCCGGTGGGCGATGACCAGGGAGGTGCGGCCGTCCAGGGCAGCGTCGAGCGCCCGCTGGACCGCGGCCTCGGACTCGGAGTCCAGGTGCGCGGTCGCCTCGTCGAGCACCACGATCGCGGGGGCCTTGAGCAGCAGCCGCGCGATCGCGAGGCGCTGGCGCTCACCACCGGAGAGCCGGTAGCCGCGGTCGCCGACCACGGTGTCGAGGCCCTCGGGCAGCCGGCGCACGAGGCCGGCGACCTGGGCGGCCTCCAGAGCGGCCCAGATCTCCTGGTCCGAGGCCCCCGGTCGGGCGTAGAGCATGTTGGACCGGATGGTGTCGTGGAACATGTGCGCGTCCTGGGTGACGTAGCCGACCACGTCCTCCAGCGACTGCAGGCTCACGTCCCGCACGTCGACGCCACCCACGCGCACCGAGCCCGCGGTCGCGTCGTAGAGCCGCGCGACCAGGTGGGTCACGGTCGTCTTGCCGGCGCCGGACGGGCCGACGAGAGCGACCATCTGGCCGGGCTCGGCGGAGAAGGACACGTCGCGCAGCACCGGCCCGCCAGGGCTGGAGACGTCGGGACGCTGGACCCCCTCCAGCGAGGGCAGCGAGACCTCGTCGGCGCCGGGGTAGGTGAAGTCCACGTGGTCCAGCTCGAGCCGGCCCGCGGTGCGCGGCAGGTCGACGGCGTCCGGCTTCTCCTGCACCAGCGAGGGCAGGTCGAGCACCTCGAAGACCCGCTCGAAGCTGACCAGGGCGGTCATGACGTCGATCCGGACGTTCGTCAGTCCCTGCAGCGGACCCAGGAGCCGCAGCAGCAGGGTCGCCAGGGCCAGCAGGGTCCCCAGGGTCAGCGCGTCGGTGACGACCAGCTGGCCGCCGACGCCGTAGACCAGCGCCGTGGCCAGGGCCGGCACGGCGAGCATGGCCGCGCCGAAGACCCGCGTGGTCAGGGTGATCCGGATGCCGAGGTCACGGACCCGCCCGGCCTTCACGGCGAAGCTGGCGTCCTCCTCCTCGCGGCGGCCGAAGAGCTTGAGCAGCAGCGCTCCGCCGACGTTGAAGCGCTCGGTCATCATCGTGGCGAGGTCGGCGTTGCCGTCCATCTGCTGCCGGGTCAGGCCCGCGAGCCGGGTGCTGACCCACTTCGAGGCCAGCATCAGGATCGGGAAGAGCGCCAGGCACAGCAGGGTCACCCGCCAGCTCAGGGCCAGCATGGTGATGCCCACGACGAGCACGGCGACGCCGTTGGAGACGGTCGTGGACAGCGTGGAGGTGAAGGCGCGCTGGGCGCCGATGACGTCGTTGTTGAGCCGGCTGACGAGAGCGCCGGTCTGGGTGCGGGTGAAGAACGCCATCGACTGGCGCTGCACGTGCGCGAAGACCTGGGTGCGCAGGTCGAAGATCAGGCCCTCGCCGATCCGGGCCGACAACCAGGCCATCAGGACGCTCAGCAGGGCCGTGAAGACCGCGAGCCCGGCCATCGCCACCGCCAGCCAGGCCACCAGTGACCGGTCGCCCTGCAGGATGCCGTCGTCGACGATCCGCTGCACCAGCAGCGGGGTCGCGACCACGAGGCTGGCGTCGACCACGGTGAGGGCCAGGAAAACCCCGATCGTGCGTCGGTGGGGCACGGCGAAGCCCAGCACCCTGCGCAGCGTCTCCCGACCCACGCGCCGGTCGAGCGCACTGCGGTCGGAGCGCAGGTGCCGCCAGGCGGCCCCCGCGTTCATCATCCCCGACACGTGTCCTCCTCTTGGGGCCTGCCCCCGCCGCTCAGCCGCCCGCGAGGGCGCGGAAGCGCCGTCCCTGGGCCTCGCGCTCGAGGCGGCGCTGCTCCTCCAGCGGCGCCGCCGCCGCGGAGAGCATCAGGGCCTTGGTCTCCCGCACCGCCTCCGGCGCGGCCGAGGTGAGGGCTGCGACGAGGGCTGCGACGCTCTGGTCGAGCGCCTCGACGGGCACCACCTCGAGCGCCAGACCGATGCGGAGGGCCTCCGCCGCGCCGACCATCCGGGCCGACACGCAGATCTCGAGTGCTCGTGCGTAGCCAACGGCCTCGACGAGGGGTTTTGTTCCCGTGAGGTCCGGGACCAGGCCGAGTGCGGCCTCCTTCATGCACAGCTGCGCGTCCTCGGCCAGGACCCGCAGGTCGCAGGAGAGCGCCAGCTGGAAGCCGGCCCCGATGGCGTAGCCGTGCACGGCGGCGATGCTGAGGATGCGGGGGTCGCGCAGCCAGGTGAACCCGCGCTGGTAGTCGTCGATGGTCGCGGAGACCTGCTCGTCGCTCTGCGCCAGCAGGGCAGCCACGGTCTCGACGCCGTCACCGGCGCCGGCGGGATCGAGCATGCTGCGGTCCAGCCCGGCCGAGAAGGCCGAGCCCGAGCCGCGGAGCACCACCACGCGCACCTCGTCGTCGGTGACCAGCTGCTCGCCCATGGCGGCCAGCAGCCGCCACATGGTCGGGGTCTGGGCGTTGCGGACCTCGGGACGGTGCAGCGTGATCGTCGCGACCGGGCCCTCGCGGTGCAGCAGCAGCCCGGCGTCGGCCAGCTCCTGCTCAGTCGGGTTGCTCATGGGGGCGAGTCTCCCAGGTCCCCCGAGGGCGCGGTGGCCGTGCCCCGGGAGGACCGCCGAACCGTCACATCTGAACCCTCGAGCCGGCACTTCCGCACGAGGCTGCGGGAGGAAGTGACGCCTCGGGGGTTCAGAACTGACGGTTCGGCGGTGCTGGGCGGTCAGGCGAGGGAGACCAGGTCGGCGTACCCGTCGTTCCAGAGGTCCTCGTCACCGTCGGGCAGCAGCAGCACGCGGTCCGGCTCGAGGGCGTGCACCGCGCCCTCGTCGTGGGTGACCAGCACGATCGCGCCCTCGTAGGAGCGGATCGCCGCCAGCACCTCCTCGCGGGAGGCGGGGTCGAGGTTGTTGGTGGGCTCGTCGAGCAGCAGCACGTTGGCGCTGGAGACGACCAGCGACGCGAGGGCGAGCCGGGTCTTCTCGCCACCGGAGAGCACCTTGGCCGGCTTGTGCGCGTCGTCACCGGAGAAGAGGAAGGAGCCGAGCACGCTGCGGGCCTCGGTGTCGGTGAGCTGCGGCGCGGCGGACTGCATGTTCTCCAGCACCGTGCGCGAGGTGTCGAGGGTCTCGTGCTCCTGGGCGTAGTAGCCGACCTTGAGCCCGTGGCCGGGGACGACCTCGCCCGTGTCCGGCTGGTCGACGCCGGCCAGGATCCGCAGCATCGTGGTCTTGCCGGCGCCGTTGAGGCCGAGGATGACCACGCGGGAGCCCTTGTCGATGGCCAGGTCGACGCCCGTGAAGACCTCGAGGGATCCGTACGACTTCGACAGCTCCCGCGCGGTCAGGGGCGTCTTGCCGCAGGCGGCGGGCTTCGGGAAAGCGATCCGGGCGACCTTGTCGGCCGCGCGCTCCCCCTCGACGCCCTCAAGCATCTTCTCGGCGCGCTTGAGCATCGACTGGGCCGCCTGCGCCTTGGAGGCCTTGGCGCGCATCTTGTTGGCCTGGTCGGTGAGCGTCTTGGCCTTGTTCTCGGCGTTCATCCGCTCGCGCCGGCGCCGGACCTCGTCGGTCTCGCGCTGGGTCAGGTAGTTCTTCCAGCCCATGTTGTAGACGTCCATGACCGCGCGGTTGGCGTCGAGGTGCATGACCTTGTTGACGGTGCTGGCGAGCAGGTCGTTGTCGTGGCTGATGATGATGAAGCCGCCGGAGTGGGCCTTGAGGAAGTCGCGCAGCCAGATGATCGAGTCGGCGTCGAGGTGGTTGGTCGGCTCGTCGAGGATGAGCACCTCGGCACCGGAGAAGAGGATGCGGGCCAGCTCCACCCGGCGGCGCTGGCCGCCGGAGAGAGTGCGCAGCGGCATCGCCAGCACCCGGTCCTCGATGCCCAGGCTGGCCGCGATGGTGGCGGCCTCGGACTCCGCGGCGTACCCACCCGCGGCGTGCATCTCGTCGTCCGCGCGGGCGTAGCGACGCATCGCCTTGTCGCGGACGGCAGGGTCGTCGGAGCCCATCTCCTCCTCGGCCCGCCGCAGCTTGGCCACGACGGCGTCGAGCCCGCGGGCGGAGAGGATGCGGTCCTTGGCGAGGACGTCGGGGTCGCCGGTGCGCGGGTCCTGGGGCAGGTAGCCGACGTCGCCGGTGGTCGTGACCTGGCCGGCCGCGGGCAGTCCCTCCCCCGCCAGGATCTTGGTGAGGGTGGTCTTGCCGGCGCCGTTGCGGCCCACCAGCCCGACCTTGTCACCGGGTCCGACCCGGAAGCTGACGTCCTGCATCAGGAGTCGCGCACCGACCCGTACCTCGAGCTGGTGAGCGGTGATCATGGCGGTGGGAGTCTAGGGTCGGCACCTGGCGCCGGACGATTCGCGGACGGCGCAGTGAGGTCGCTCACGCAGACTCCCGGGAGGTCCCGTGCGCTTCAACCCCAAAGCCAGGCTTGACACCCGTCGTACCCGCCACGCCGGCGGCGGCGGGGGCGGCGGGCGTGGTCCGTCCCTCGGCCGCGGTGGCTCCCTGCCGGGCGGGGCGATCGGCGGCGGCTCGATCGGCGCGGTGATCGTCGCGGTCCTCGTCTTCGCGGCCATCTCCTACCTCGGAGGCGGGGAGGACGGCGGACCGGCGACCTACGACACCGAGCGGTACGCCGCGTGCGAGACCGGCGAGGACGCCAGCACCTCGGCCGACTGCGCACGCGTGGCCGTCGAGAACTCCCTCCACGACTTCTGGACCGACGAGCTGGGCTCGCGCTACGAGCCGATCTCGGCGCTGACGACCTTCGAGGGCTCGGTGTCCACCCGGTGCGGCGGCGCGACGTCCGACGTCGGACCGTTCTACTGCCCGGTCGACGACGGCATCTACCTCGACTCAGGGTTCTTCGACGACGTCCTCGAGCGGCAGCTCGGCGGCCCCGACGGCGGGTTCGTCGAGGCCTACGTCCTGGCCCACGAGTACGGCCACCACGTCCAGGACGTCCTGGGCACGATGTCGCGCGTGCGCACCCAGCAGGGCCCCACCTCCGACGCGGTGCGGCTGGAGCTGCAGGCCGACTGCTACGCCGGGATGTGGGCACGTGCGGCCACCACCACCGAGGACGCCGCCGGGGAGGTGCTCATCACGGAGCTGACCGACGAGGACGTCCGGCTGGCCCTGGAGGCGGCGGCCGCGGTCGGCGACGACCGGATCCAGGAGCGGACCCAGGGCCAGGTGACCGAGGAGTCGTGGACGCACGGCTCCGCGGAGCAGCGGGTGCGGTGGTTCCGCACGGGTCTCGACACGGGTTCGCTGGAGGCCTGCGACACCTTCGCCGCCGATCGGCTCTGACCGGCGCCTCAGCCGTCGAGCAGCTGCTCGATGAGCGGGAACTGCCGCTGCAGGGCCCGCAGGTGGGGTGCCACCGCCGGGTGCCGGAACTTGCCGGCCAGGGCGCCCTCGCCCTTCGCCACCCGCGACAGCGCCCACTCGGCGCGGGACAGCGCGGTGTAGACCGCGACCACCCGGGCCCCCAGCGAGGCCTGCTCCCGGTCGGCCACCGCCTCGGGGACGCCCATGAGGTAGGCCTCGAGCAGCGGGTCGAACTCCTCGCGCGCCGAGAGCAGGTAGTAGCCCAGGTCGCCGCCGACCGGGCCGGTGCCCAGGCACGACCAGTCGATCGCCACGACGTCGTCGCCCTCGCGGCCGGGGAGGTTCCCCGGGGTGGGGTCGCCGTGCTGCAGGACCTGCGGCAGGGCGTCGAGCCGGTCCAGGAAGGTGCCGCGCCTCTCCCACAGGTGCTCGGCGACGTCGGCGACGGTCGTGCGGGCCAGGGTCGGCCAGCCGCCCCGGCGCTCGGTGCGCCGCAGCCGGTCACGCAGCTGGTCGCGCGCCAACCAGGGGACGTCCGGCACCGGCGTACCGGCGAAGCGGCCGAGGGCGTGCGCGGCGAAGAGACCGTTGTTGCAGGCGTCCTCCACCCAGTCCTCGGTGATGGTGATGCCCTCGACGTCCTCCACGGCGTAGCTGCGCACCGGCGGTCGCAGGCCCTGCGAGTGCGCCAGGACGCCGGAGGTCACCACGTCCGCCCCGCGCCGCCAGTAGGCGAAGTGGTGGGGGTCGGAGAGCTCCGGCGGGTCGTGCTCGCCGGGCGCGCCCAGCCGCTTCACGGCCACCGGCTCGTCCCCCACGACCGCCCGCCACACCCCGACCGTGGACGGGGAGGTGCCGCTCGGGAGGGGATGCCAGCCGGGCTGGGGCTGCCACATGCCGGTGACGCTAGCCGATCGCGCCGCGCCGGACGGTGAACTCGAGCACGAGTGCAGCAGGCGTCGGGCAGGCCGGCCGTGCTCAGCCGTCGGCGTTGACGACCTCGACCCGCACGGAGAGGGCGTCGGCGACCGCCTGCTCCAGCACCGCGCGTCGGGGGTCGGGCACCGGCAGCCGCGTGCCCACGACGGCGAGCCGGGCCAGGCGCGCGTCGGCCAGCACCTCCTCCACCGCCCCACGGTCACCACCGACGACCAGCGGCCCCGCGAGGTCGCCGAGCAGCCCCGCTGCGTGGTCGGCGGCCGCCTCGTACGCCGCGCGCGCCTGGTTGTCGCGACGCCGGGCGAAGCGCTGCTGCGACTGGCCGCCGGCCTTGGTGCGACCCTGGACGTGCCGCTGGCCGACCTTGCTGGCGACCACCGTCGTGCCGGCCAGCCGGGCGACCGCGAAGCCACCCTTGCGCACCAGCAGGACGCCCCAGTCGTCCGGGACCGCGGCCACCGCGGCGGCGGCGAGCGCGACCACCTCGGCGGGCCCACCGTGCTGCTGCTCGAGGGGCAGCGCAGCGCGGAAGGTCGAGCCGTCCTGCGCGGTGCCCGCGAGGGCGCCGCCCTCGACCGAGAGCGTCGTGGGGCCGTGCCGGTCGGAGAAGTTGGCGACCCAGCGCTCCAGGCGGGCCGGCGGGACCAGCACCACGGTCACCGGGGTCATGGAGGGCACCGAGGGCATCGCGCCACCCTAGGGCTCGCGCGGCCCACGCGGCTTGAACCGGGTGACGACGTGCTGGAAGCCCTTGTGCCGCTGGGCCCGGACGTAGCCGGCGTAGGCACGCTGGTCCCCAGGGGTCAGGGAGACGTCGTCGGTGAACGGGGTGAGCAGTGCCCGCGCCTTGCTCGACCTCTTCGCCTGCTGCCCCTCCTCCTGCGTCGAAGGGTCAGCGCTCAGACGTTGAAGCCCAGCGCCCGCAGCTGCTCGCGGCCGTCGGGGGTGATCTTGTCGGGCCCCCACGGCGGCATCCACACCCAGTTGATGGCCACGTCGTTGACCAGGCCCTCCAGCGCGGAGTCGGTCTGGTCCTGGATGACGTCGGTCAGCGGGCAGGCCGCGGAGGTCAGCGTCATGTCGACCACGCAGTTGGACGACTCGTCCACGTGCACGCCGTAGACGAGGCCGAGGTCGACGACGTTGATGCCGAGCTCGGGGTCGACGACGTCCTTGAGCGCCTCGGTGACCTCCTCGATCGTCACGGTCGAGGTGCCGCCGCCGGTCGGGACCGGGACCTCGGTGGGGAGGTCGGAGTGGTCGGGGGTGTGGGTGTCAGTCATCGTCGCCTCCCTGGGCGGTGGTGGTCATCGACTGGCCGGTGGCGTCCTTCCACGCCATCCAGCCGAGCAGCGCGCACTTCACGCGCGCGGGGAACTTCGCGACGCCGGCGAAGGCGATGCCGTCCTCCAGCACGTCCTCGTCGGGCTCGACGGTCCCCTTGCCCTGCATGAGGGTCAGGAACACCTCGTGGACGGCCAGGGCCTCCTCGACCGGCTTGCCGATCACGAGGTCGGTCATCACCGAGGTCGAGGCCTGCGAGATCGAGCAGCCGACCGCGTCGTACGACACGTCCTGCACACGGAGCACACCGTCGGCGTCCTCGAGGTGGACGCGCAGCGTCACCTCGTCGCCGCACGTGGGGTTCACGTGGTGCACCTCGGCCTCGTAGGGGTCGCGCAGACCGGCGTGGTGCGGGTTCTTGTAGTGGTCCAGGATGATCTCCTGGTAGAGCGCGTCGAGCTCCGCGGACATCGCCTCAGCCCACCTTGAAGTAGTCGCGGGTGTAGTGCAGCGCCTCGACGAGCGCGTCGATCTCCCCCGGCGTCGTGTAGACGTACGACGACATGCGGGTCGAGCTCTGCACACCGAACTTCGCGTGCGCCGGCCGGGCGCAGTGGTGCCCGGCGCGGACGGCGATGCCGCGCACGTCGAGGACCTGCGCGACGTCGTGGGGGTGCACGCCGGCGAGCTCGAAGCTGATCGCACCGCCCCGCTGCGTGGCGTCCAGGGGCCCGAGGACCCGCAGGCCCGGGACCGTGCCCAACCCCTCCAGGGCGTACGCCGTGATCGCCTGCTCGTGCGCGTGGACCGCCTCCATGCCGAGCCCGGCGAGGTAGTCCACCGCCGCGCCGAGACCGACGGCCTCGACGATCGGCGGGGTGCCGGCCTCGAACTTGTGCGGGAGCCCGGCGTAGGTGCTGCGCTCCATGGTGACGGTCTCGATCATCTCGCCGCCACCCAGGAAGGGCGGCAGCTCCTCGAGCAGCGACCGGCGGCCCCAGAGCACGCCGATCCCGGTGGGACCGACGACCTTGTGGCCGGTGAAGACCACCACGTCGGGACGCTCCTCGACCGGCATGGCCGCCAGGTCGATCGGCAGCTGCGGAGCGGCCTGCGAGGCGTCGACGACCACGATCGCCCCGACCTCGTGGGCCTTCCGGGTCAGCTCGGCGACGGGGTTGACCGTGCCCAGCATGTTGGAGACCCAGGTGAAGGTGACGACCTTGGTGCGCTCGGTGAGGAGCTCGTCGACCTGGGACAGGTCCAGCTGGCCGGCCTCGTCGAAGGTGAACCACCGCAGCTCGGCGCCCGTGCGCTGCGTGAGCATCTGCCACGGCACGATGTTGGAGTGGTGCTCCATCTCGGTGGTGACCACGACGTCGCCGCGCCCGACCCGGTGCGGGCCCTCGAAGGCCAGGGTCTGCGCGACGAGGTTGAGCGCCTCGGAGGCGTTCTTGGTGAAGACCACCTCGTCCCGCTCGGGCGCGCCGATGAAGGCCGCGACCTTGTCCCGACCGCCCTCGAACGCCTCGGTCGCCTCGGCACCGAGCAGGTGCATGGCGCGTGCGACGTTGGCGTTGTGCCGCTCGAGGTGGTCGACCATCGCGTCGATCACCACCTGCGGCTTCTGCGAGGTGTTGGCGCTGTCGAGGTAGACCAGCGGCAGCCCGTCGGCCGTGGTGCGGCCGAGGATCGGGAAGTCCTTGCGGACGACCTCGAGGTCGGGGAGCAGGCCCTCCATCAGCGTTCCTTTCGTGTCACCGGGGTTCGTGGCTCGGGCCTGACGGCCCTCGCACCTCAACCGGCGGTGGCGGCCTTGAGGTAGCGGTCGTAGCCCTCGGCCTCGAGCTTGTCGGCGAGCTCGGGACCGCCGGACTCGGCGACCTTGCCGTCGACGAACACGTGGACGTGGTCGGGCTTGATGTAGCGCAGGATGCGCGTGTAGTGCGTGATGAGCAGGACGCCCTTGCCCTCACGCTCGCGGAAGCGGTTGACGCCCTCCGAGACGACCTTGAGCGCGTCGATGTCCAGACCGGAGTCGGTCTCGTCGAGGACCGCGACCTTGGGGTCGAGCAGCTCGAGCTGGGCGATCTCGTGACGCTTCTTCTCGCCACCGGAGAAGCCCTCGTTGACCGAGCGGGCCGAGAACGAGGAGTCGAGGTTGAGCTTCTCCAGCGCTCCGTTGACGTCCTTGACCCAGGTGCGCAGCTTGGGGGCCTCGCCGTCGATGGCGGTCTTGGCGGTGCGCAGGAAGTTCGCGACCGAGACGCCGGGGACCTCGACGGGGTACTGCATGGCGAGGAAGATCCCCGCCCGCGCCCGCTCGTCGACCGACATGGCGAGGACGTCCTCGCCGTCGAGGGTCACCGAGCCGCCGGTGATCGTGTACTTCGGGTGGCCGGCGATGGAGTAGGCCAGCGTCGACTTGCCGGAGCCGTTGGGACCCATGATCGCGTGCGTCTCGCCGCTGTCGATCGTGAGCGTGACGCCCTTGAGGATCTCCTTGGGGCCGTCCTCGGTGTCGACGGAGACCTGGAGGTCGGTGATCTGGAGGGTGCTCATGCGGGGGTGACTCCGTTCAGGGTGGTGGTCGTGTCGATGTAGACGGCTGCCCCGTCGGGGTCCTGGCGGACCTCCACGGGGAAGGTGGCCACCGGCTCGGTGGCCGGCAGCCCGGTGGGCTTGCCGGTGCGCAGGTCGAAGCGGGAGCCGTGCAGCCAGCACTCGACGGTGCAGTCGGCCACCTCGCCCTCGCTGAGGCTGACCGCGGCGTGGCTGCACTGGTCCTGGAGGGCGTAGACCGCGAGGTCCTCGCCCTCCCCGTCCCGGGCGACCGCGATGGAGTACTCACCGACGACGACGGCGAGCGCCTCGTCGGTGGGCACCTCGGACAGAGCGCAGGCGCGCTCGAAGGCCATCAGAGGACCTTGCCGGCGACGTTGCGGGCCAGCTCGTCCTCGACCGCGGCGGTCAGCTTCTCCTCCAGCTCCGGCAAGCCGATCTTGCGGATCAGGTCCTGGAAGAAGCCGTGCAGCACCAGGCGGCGGGACTCCTCGTCGGAGACGCCGCGGCTGCGGAGGTAGAACAGCTGCTCGTCGTCGAAGCGCGCGGTGGCAGAGGCGTGGCCGGCGCCCTCGATCTCGCCGGTCTCGATCTCCAGGTTGGGCACCGAGTCGGCCTGGCAGCCGTCGGTGAGCACGAGGTTGCGGTTCTCCTCGTAGGTCTCGATCCCCTCGGCGACCTTGCGGATCAGCACGTTGCCGATCCACACGGTGCGCGCCCGCTCACCCTGCAGCGCGCCCTTGTAGACGACGTTGCTCTTGGTGCGGGGGGCGTTGTGGTCGACGAAGAGGCGGTGCTCGAAGTGCTGGCCGGCGTCGGCGAAGTAGAGCCCGAGGAGCTCGGCGTCGCCACCGGGCCCGGCGTAGTGCACGTTGGAGCTGGTACGCACGACCGAGCCGCCGAAGGTCACCGCGATGTGGCGGTAGCGGGCGTCGCGACCCACGACGGCCTCGTGAGTGCCCACGTGCACGGCGTCGTCGTCCCAGTCCTGCAGCGTCACCACGGTCAGGTCGGCGCCGTCGCCCACCACGACCTCGACGTTGCCGGCGTGCACGCCCGAGCCGCGGTGGTCGAGCACGTAGGTGGCGCGGGAGTGGGTGCCGGCCTCGATCACCGTGTGGCGGTGCGAGCGCTTGCCGGCGGCACCGGTGAGGCGGTGGCCGATCGGCTCGTCGAGCTCGGTGTCGGCCGGGACCCGCACGTGCACGGCCTCGGGCGCGTGCCGCGAGGCCAGGGCCGAGGCGCGGTCGTCGGGGACGAGCGCGGCACCACGGGGGTGCTGGCCCGGGGCGAGGGTGCCGACGACGTACGACGCGTCGCCGATCGTCTCGACCGACAGCGCGTCGGTGTCCCCGGGCGCGTCGTCGAGGGCGCCGGCGAGGCGCTTGAGCGGCGTGAACCGCCAGATCTCCTCGCGCCCGGTGGGCATCGGGTGGTCGTCGAGGTCGAAGGAGCTCACCGGGTGCAGGTGGCTCTCGACGTGGTCCACCTCGAGGGCGGCGGCCACGGCGTCGGCGGTCTGCTCGGCGGCAGCGTCGGTCACGGTCACAGGGGGTGTCTTCCTAGCGTCAGGGGGCGAGCGGTGGTGCGGGGCGGGTCGGCTCAGCCGACCGCGCCCTCCATCTGCAGCTCGATGAGCCGGTTGAGCTCGAGGGCGTACTCCATCGGGAGCTCCTTGGCGATCGGCTCGACGAAGCCGCGCACGATCATCGCCATCGCCTCGTCCTGCTCCATGCCGCGCGACATGAGGTAGAAGAGCTGGTCGTCGGAGACCTTGGAGACGCTCGCCTCGTGCCCCATCGACACGTCGTCCTCGCGGATGTCGACGTAGGGGTAGGTGTCGGAGCGGCTGACCTGGTCGACGAGCAGCGCGTCGCACAGGACGTTGGACTTCGAGCCGTAGGCACCCTCGTTGACCTGGATCAGGCCGCGGTACGACGTCCGGCCACCGCCGCGCGCGACCGACTTGCTCAGGATCGAGCTCGAGGTGTGCGGCGCGGCGTGGACCATCTTGGCGCCGGCGTCCTGGTGCTGGCCCTCGCCGGCGAAGGCGATCGAGAGCGTCTCGCCCTTGGCGTGCTCGCCCATGAGGTAGATGGCGGGGTACTTCATCGTCACCTTGGAGCCGATGTTGCCGTCGACCCACTCCATCGTCGCGCCGGCCTCGCAGACCGCACGCTTGGTGACGAGGTTGTAGACGTTGTTCGACCAGTTCTGGATGGTCGTGTAGCGGCAGCGGCCGCCCTTCTTCACGATGATCTCGACCACTGCGGAGTGCAGCGAGTCGCTGGAGTAGATCGGCGCGGTGCAGCCCTCGACGTAGTGCACGTAGGCGTCCTCGTCGACGATGATCAGCGTGCGCTCGAACTGGCCCATGTTCTCGGTGTTGATCCGGAAGTAGGCCTGCAGCGGGATGTCGACGTGCACGCCCTTCGGCACGTAGATGAACGAGCCGCCCGACCACACGCTGGTGTTGAGCGCGGAGAACTTGTTGTCACCGACGGGGATGACGGTGCCGAAGTACTCCCTGAAGAGGTCCTCGTGCTCCTTCAGCGCCGTGTCGGTGTCGAGGAACAGCACGCCCTGCTCCTCGAGGTCCTCGCGGATGGAGTGGTAGACGACCTCGGACTCGTACTGCGCGGCGACGCCGGCGACGAGGCGCTGCTTCTCCGCCTCGGGGATGCCGAGCTTGTCGTAGGTGTTCTTGATGTCCTCGGGCAGGTCCTCCCAGCTGGTGGCCTGCTTCTCCGAGGAGCGCACGAAGTACTTGATGTTGTCGAAGTCGATGCCCGACAGGTCCGAGCCCCAGGTGGGCATGGGCTTGCGGTCGAAGAGCTTCAGGCCCTTCAGGCGCAGGTCGAGCATCCACTGCGGCTCGTTCTTCTTGCCCGAGATGTCGCGCACCACGGCCTCGTTGAGACCACGGGTGGCGGCGGCGCCGGCCACGTCCGGGTCGGCCCAGCCGAACTCGTAGCGGCCGATGCCCTGGAGCTCCGGGTTGAGTTCTTCGATGGAGGTCATGAGACCGACTCCTTCTCGCGGTGGGTGCTGCTGGGGAGGTCAGGGATGCAGGTGGTGCAGACACCGTCGCCGTGGGCGATGGTGGCCAGCCGCTGGACGTGGCGACCCAGGACGCGGCTGATCGCCGCGGTCTCGGCCTCGCACAGCTGCGGGAACTCGTGGGCGACGTGGGAGACCGGGCAGTGCTGCTGGCACAGCTGCTCACCGGCCAGCGGCAGCTCGCGCACGGAGGCGGCGTACCCCTCGTCGGTGAAGACGCGGGCCAGCACCTGGGCGGGCGTGAGGTCGGGGTTCTCCTCGAGGACCGCGCCGAAGCGGGCCTCGATGAAGGAGACCCGCTGGTCGGCGAAGGCGCGCAGGGCGTCCTCACCACCGGTCTCGGCGAGGAAGCGCAGCGCCTGGAGGGCCAGGTCGTCGTACTGCGCCTCGAAGCTGTCGCGGCCGCGCTCGGTGAGCGCGAACAGCTTCGCCGGGCGGCCTCGGCCACGGACCGCACCGGGGCGGGGGTCGCGGGCCTCGACCTCGCCGTCCTCGACCAGCTGGTCGAGGTGGCGACGGACGGCGGCCGGGGTGAGGTCGAGCTGCTCGGCCAGCGTCGCGGCGGTCGAGGGCCCGTTCACCAGGATCGACCGCGCGACACGCTGGCGCGTGCTCAGGTCGTCGCGGGTGAATTCCACAACGCCAGTGTGCCGTTAATGGAAAGGGCCGTTCAAGGAAGGGTGGCCTTACCCGTCTCGCGGAGCCACCACAACCCGAGGAACGGCAGCACCAGCGGCAGGAAGCCGTAGCCCTGCCCGAAGTGCGACCAGACGGTCCGGTCGGGGAACAGGTCGGTCGCGGCGTACGACAGCGTGCCCACGACGAGCACGCCCGCGGCCTCCACCACGACCGAGACCAGCGCCACCCGGCGGGCGGTCGGGCCCCCGCTCAGCAGGCAGGCGGTCGCGACGAGGTAGAGCACCGCCGCGAGCAGCGAGAGGGAGTAGGCCAGCGGTGCCCGGTCGGCGTCGGTGCCGAGCTGCACGAGCGAGCGCCCGGTCGCGGCGACCGCGAACACGGCGTACGCCGCCACGAGGACGCGGCCGGGACCGGTGGAGATGTCGCGCACGGTGCCGGCGGCGCGCGTGGTGGGCTCAGGCACCGGCCAGCCGCCAGAGCTGGTCGAGGCGGGTCTCCATGGCCGCGACGGTGAGCAGCGCGACCAGGAGCGCGCCGTTGCCCCAGCGGCTGCGCTCCACCAGCGCGAGCGCGGCACCGAAGGGCACCGCCAGGACGACGGTGAAGAGGTAGGACACGAAGGTCGCGGTGGGCACGTCGCGGGAGGTCGTCGAGAGCTGGACCAGGCCCACGACGAGCTGGACCACCAGCACCGCGAGCAGCACGCCCAGCAGCGCGAAGAACCGGTCGCCCGGGGGGCTCTCGTCGCGCACGACCATCACGACGGTCCAGATGCCGCAGAGCGCGCTGAGCACCAGCACGGGGACGACCAGCCACACGACCACGGCCTCACTGTAGGAGTGCGGCCACAGCCCGTGTGGGAGCGCTCCCTAGACTGCCGGGGTGCACGACGACCACGAGCCCGCCGTCGTCGTCGACGCCCTCGAGATGCGGTACGGCGCCAAGCGGGCCGTCGACGGGCTCTCGCTCACCGTCGCCCGCGGCAGCATCACCGCCGTGCTCGGGCCCAACGGGGCGGGCAAGACGACCACCCTGGAGACCTGCGAGGGCTACCGCCGTCCGCAGCGCGGCACCGTGCGGGTGCTCGGGCTCGACCCGCAGGCCGACCGCCGGGCCCTGCTGCCGCGGATCGGCGTGATGCTCCAGAGCGGGGGCGCCTGGTCGGGCATCCGGGCCGAGGAGATGCTGCGCCACGCCGCGTCGCTGCACGCCCACCCGCTCCCCCACCAGCTGCTCGTGGAGCGGCTCGGCCTCGCCGACTGCGGGCGGACGCCGTACCGCCGGCTCTCGGGCGGGCAGCAGCAGCGCCTCGGGCTGGCCTGCGCCCTCGTGGGCCGCCCGGAGCTGGTCTTCGTCGACGAGCCGACCGCGGGGATGGACCCGCAGGCGCGGCGCACCACCTGGGAGCTGCTCGAGGAGCTGCGCGCCGACGGCGTGACCGTCGTGCTGACCACGCACTACATGGACGAGGCCGAGCGGCTCGCGGACACCATCCACATCATCGACCGTGGTCGGCTGATCGCGACCGGCTCGCCCGTCGAGCTCACCCGCGGCGGCTCCGTCTCCACGATCCGGCTCGTGGTCACCAGCCCCTTCCCGCCGGACGCGCCGGAGTCGCTGACGGCCGCGCTGGGGCCGGGCACGACCGTCACCGTGCTCGACGCCCTGAGCCTGCTGGTCACCGGGCCCGCGGACGCCTCGACGCTCGCGCGGGTGTCGCGGTGGTGCGAGGAACAGGGGGTGCTGCCGGAGTCGCTGAGCCTGGGCACCCGCACCCTGGAGGACGTCTTCCTCGAGCTGACCGGCCGCGGCCTGGACGACCAGCCCGACTCCCCCGGCCCGCAGCGGGACGGGGCCGTGGCGTGAGCGGCACCTTCACGCCGCGGCCGGGCGCCGCGTCCCTCCCCCGCCAGGTCCTGGCGCAGGCCCGCACCGAGGCGCGGCTGATGCTGCGCAACGGCGAGCAGCTGCTGCTGGCCGTCGTGATCCCGGTGATCGTGCTGGTCGGCGCGGTCGCCGGCTCCGAGCGTGTCGGCCTCGACCTCGACGCCTCGGCGGTCGACACCTTCGCCCCCGGCGTGCTGGCCCTCGCCGTCATGTCCACCGCCTTCACCTCCCTGGCGATCGCCACGGGCTTCGAGCGGCGCTACGGCGTGATCAAGTGGCTCGGCAGCTCCCCGCTGCCCCGCTCCGGCCTGCTGGCCGGCAAGGTGCTGGCGCTGCTGCTGGTCGAGCTGCTCCAGCTCGTCGTCCTCGGCGGCACGGCGCTCGCGCTGGGCTGGGACCCGGTCGTCTCCGGTGCGTCCGTGCTGGGCGCGCTGCTGGTCGGGATCCTGGGCACGGCGGCCTTCGCGGCGATCGGGCTGCTGGTCGCCGGCACGCTGCGGGCCGAGGCCACGCTGGCCGCGGCCAACCTGGTCTACCTGCTGCTGATGGCAGGCGGCGCCGTGGTCCTCCCGGCCTCGGCGTACGGCGGGTTCGGCGAGGTCGCGCAGTGGCTGCCCTCCGGCGCGCTGGGCGAGGGCATGCGCGCCGCGCTGGTCGACGGTGCGGTGCAGGTCACGTCGCTGGTGGCTCTCGGTGCCTGGGCCCTGGTGGGTACCGTCCTGACTGCCCGGACCTTCCAGTGGGAGTGACGCCCATGACGCTCGAGACCCTGCAGGACACCCGGCTGCGCCAGGCCCGGTGGGCCGGTTGGGCGAGCCTGGTCGCCAACATCCTGATCGTGGTCACGGGCGGTGCCGTGCGGCTGACCGGCTCCGGCCTGGGGTGCCCCACCTGGCCGCGCTGCACCGACGAGAGCTTCACCCCGCACGGCGAGCTCGGCCTGCACGGCGTCATCGAGTTCGGCAACCGGCTGCTCACCTTCGTGCTGGTGGCCATCGCCGTGCTGACCTTCCTCGCCGCGTGGCGCACCGGACGACGCGAGCTGCGTCGGCTGGCCTTCGTCCTGGCCCTGGGCATCCCGCTCCAGGCGGTCATCGGCGGCATCACGGTGCTGGTCGACCTCAACCCTTGGGCGGTGGCGCTGCACCTCATGCTCTCGATGGTGCTGGTCTCCCTGTCGGTGCGCTTCCTCCAGCAGCTCGACCGGCCGGTCCCGGCCGCCCGGGGCCCGCTGGTGACGCTGGCCTGGGGGGTCTTCGCGGTCGGCTACGTCGTGCTCTACCTCGGCACGATCGTGACCGGCTCCGGCCCGCACGCCGGCGACGCCGACGTCGCGCGCAACGGCCTGGACCCCGTGCAGTGGAGCCAGCTGCACGCCGACTCCGTCTTCCTCTACATCGGCATGACCATCGGTCTGGGTGCGGCCCTGCACGCGACCCGCGCCGACCGCGCCGCCGTCCGGGCGACCTGGCTGCTGCTGGGCCTCCAGCTGGCGCAGGGGCTGGTCGGCTTCGTGCAGTACTTCACCGGTCTGCCCGAACTGCTGGTCGGCGTGCACCTGCTGGGTGCCGGCGTGCTGGCGGCCTCCACGACCTGGGTGCTGCTGCGGGTGCGCCACCCGCAGCCGGCTCAGCCCCCGGCGGCCGCCGCCGAGCCCGCGCTCGCCGCCAGCCTGCGGTAGGCGCCCTCGAGCTGCTCGGCCACCCGGCCCTGCAGGAACGGCCGCACGTCCCTCCGACCGCCGGCCGACAAGCGGGCCCGCAGCGCGTCGTCCTCGACCAGGCGCCGCAGCGCTGCGGTCGTGGCGGGCACGTCCCCGGGTGGCACGACGAGCGCCGAGCGCTCGTGGGTGACCATGTCGGCGATCCCGCCGAGGTGGGTGGTCACCAGGGGCGTCCCGAGGGCCATCGCCTCCAGCACGGTCGTGGGGCACGGGTCGGGCCACTGGCTCGGCAGGGCCGCGGCGAGCGCGTGCTGGAAGCCGCTGACCACGCGCTCGTGCTCCCAGTGGTGGTGCACGGAGACACCCGCGGGCAGGTCGTCGAGCGGCATCGAGGGACGCCCGACCAGCACCAGCTCCGGGCGGCCCACGGGCAGCCGCTCCCAGGCGCGCAGGAGCGTGCCGACGCCCTTCTGCTCCGAGAGGTCGCCGGCGAAGAAGAGGTAGGGGGCGTCCGGGAGGTCGGGGTCCCGGGGTGACCGGTCCCGCTCGAGCAGCTCGTCGGGCACGAAGTTGGGGACGACCTCGAAGGGCGAACCGTCGGTGTCCAGCCCGTTGGCCCGGGCGACGTAGGAACTGACCGGGGTGAACAGGTCGGCCGCGCGGCGGCGCCACGGCAGCCCGGCGCGCACGGCGGCGTACACCACCTGGCCGCGGCCGGGGCCGTAGTGCTCCCCCGCGCACGGCAGGCAGCGGCGCGGGCTCGGGCCCTCGCAGGGGTGTCCGTCGCGCATGAGCCGCTTGGTGGCACACACATGGCCGTAGTCGTGCAGGGAGAGCACGAGCGGGATGCGGTACGCCGAGGGCAGCGCGGTCCACGAGCTGACGATCCAGTTGTGGGCGTGCACCACGTCGGGCCGGACCTCGCGCACCAGGCGGGAGAGCTCGCGGGTGGTCAGCGGGTCCGGGACCGGCAGGGCCAGGGGCCGGTCGGCCGTCGGGTAGAGGCCCGGGACCCGCGACCCGACGTGCTCCAGGACGTGGACGGTCACGCCCGGGTCCTGCTGCGGGGTCCCCCGGTCGGTGTCGAGGGTCGCGACGTGCACGTCGAGGCCGCGCGCGGCCAGCGCCACGGCCAGGTTGCGGACGTGGCGCTCCTCCCCGCCGATGACCGGGGGGTAGAACTGCGCCAGCAGCAGGACCCTCACGCCCGTCTCCTCTGCCGCCGGGCCTGGACCGACCCGTTGACCAGGCCGGTGACCACGGCCAGGGCCCCCAGCACCAGCCCCAGCGCCTCGGCTCGGTGGCCGCGGCGCAGCAGGGCGCGCACCACCGCCCCGGGCAGGGCGCGGGCGAAGCCGACCTCGGGGCCGAGGGAGCCGGGTGCGGAGGCGGCGGCCATGTGCGCCTTGAGCTCGCCCTCGCTGCGGCAGCGCTCGAGGTAGTAGCGCCAGGTCAGCCGGGCCGCAGGCACGCGGTGGCGGATGACCGCCGCGGGCTCGAAGGCGAACTCCCCGCCGGTCGCTGCCGCTGCCCGGAGGCCGAAGTCGGCCTCCTCCCCGCCACCGCTGCGGCCGGCCCCGTGCCCCAGGTCGGCGTCGTACCCGCCCAGGTCGAGGAAGAGCTGGCGGCGCACGGCCGCGCACCCGCCGTAGACGTTGCGGACCCGGGCCGGTTCGGTCGGCATCCCCGCGTAGGAGCAGCCGACCGTCCACAGGAACTCGTCGGGCAGCCACGCGGGTCGACGGCCGATCCATGCCGGCTCGGACCACCCCGAGCTGCCGATGACCCGGGGGTCGTCCAACGGGACGGCGAGGGCGGCCAGCCAGCCCGGCTCGGCCTCGGCGTCGTCGTCGAGGAAGGCCACGACGTCGGTGCCCATCTGCTCCGCGCCCAGCGTGCGCGCCACCGAGACGCCGCGGTTGCGGCCCACGGCCGACACGCGCACGGTGAGCCCGGTGCGAGGCAGGACCGGGGGCAGGGCCGCGCGCACCATCCGGGCGAGCTGCTCGGTGCCGTCCACCATCACCAGGACCTCGTCGGGCACCCGGGTCTGGGTGTCCAGGGACGCCACCGCGCGGGCGACCTGGTCGAGGCGCTCGGGGGCGTGGGTGCAGACCAGCACGCCGATGCTGGCCACGGGGCCCGGCTCGGGCGTCGACTCCCGCGTCGGGGCCGGGACCTGCTCGTGGGTGGGCAAGAAGGCGGGGTCGGTCGTGTCGGTCATGTCCAGGTCCTCCCGGTCGCGAGTGCCGTACGGCGGGTGGCGCGCCAGGCCGGGCCGGCCAGGCGCTTGAGGGCGGGCACCGGCCCGCGGCGGCCGTCCCCGTGGACCAGCCGGAGCACGGCCGGCCCGTCGTGGTCCGGTCCGACGAGCAGCCGGGACACCGCCCACGAGTCCTCGCCGACCGGGCTCGTGCGGTGCCCGATCGCGCAGGCGTTGGTGTAGCCCGCCCGCCGCACCTGCTCGCGCAGCCGGCGGGAGTGGTAGCCGTGCGGGTAGCAGAAGGACTCGACGCGACGTGCCACCACGTCCTCGAGCACGCGCCGGCTCTCCCGCAGCTGCGCCGCCGCCAGGGCGCCCGGCAGGACGTCGAGGGGCACGTGCACCGCTCCGTGGCTGCCGATCTCGTGGCCGCGGTCGGCGACCTCGCGGACCGCCTCACCGTCGAGGATCGCCAGGTGGCCGCCGTCGGGCAGCCAGGTGGCGTGCCCACCGAGGTGGCGGGTGGGGACGTAGAGCGTGCTGCGGGCATCGTGGCGTGCGAGCACCTCCAGAGCGGCGTCGACGAAGTCGGTGTAGCCGTCGTCGAAGGTCAGGCCGACGACCCGGTCGCCCCGGGCGTGTCGCACCAGTGCCTCGGTCAAGCCGACCAGGGCGTAGCCCGCGTCGGCGAGGGCGCCGAGCTGCTCGTCGAGCCGGTGGGCGGGCACCGAGAGGTCGCGCAACCGCTCCGGCAAGGCGCCCCCGACAGAGTGGTACATCAGCACCGGCAGCGGCAGCGGCAGCGGCCGGGCGTCAGGAGTGCGGGCGGTCCCCGCTGGGCTCATCGTCACCGGAGGACCGCCCGAACAGGCGCGCTCGGAACCGGCTGCAGGCGCACAGGCCGCAGTCGCTGCCGGGCCGGTAGTGCTGGTGGACGTCGCGACGGTGACCGCATCGGCAGACCGAGAGGCTCGGCAGGGGCACGTGCGGCACGCGGGGTGACCTCCTGGTGGCAGGACAGGGACCTGCCGGCCACCCCCCGAGACCGACGGGCGCACGCTACCAACTCCGGACCCCCGGCGTGCGCGTTCACACGCGCCCCCGCGTCCACGCGACCAGCGCGTCGTAGGTGAGGGAGGGGCGCAGTCGCTCGTCCAGCAGGGTCCAGGCGGGGTCGTCCCAGCGGGTCGGGTGGAGGTAGTACCACCCGACCGCGGTCACGAACCGGTCGCAGGCGGCCAGGTCGAGTGCCTGCGGGAGGTAGCGCGCCCGCTGCTCGTCGGGGACGGCGTCGTACCCGTCCTGCGCGGTGGTGCTGTAGCCGAACTCGCCGAGGTAGAGGCCCAGGTCACCGTCGCCGTTGGCGGTCATCACGCCGTGCAGGTCCCGGTAGCCGGTGAAGGTGAGGTCGACGGCACCGAGCTCCGTCTCGTAGCGCGCCCCCGGGTCCTCCGAGGCGGGCCGGCGCGACCCGGTGAAGGGGTGCACGCCGACCAGGTCGAAGGGCCGCTCCCCCGGGCCGAGGGCCGCGTAGAGCGCCTCGAGGTAGCCGAGGTCGTTGTCGGCCAGACCGCCGGTGACCAGGCTCGCCTCGGGCGCCCAGCGACGCACCACCGGGGCGGTGGCCTCCAGGAGCCGGGCGAACGCGGCTGGGTCGACCCCGCTGGACCAGTACGTCGGGTTGTCGGGCTCGTTCCAGACCTCCACGAAGTCGGCGCGGCCGTCGAGGTGCCGCAGTGCCGAGCGCACGAACCCCTGCCACCGGCGCAGCTCCGCGGCGCTGCGGGGCGGCTGCCAGCGCGCGGCCTCCGGGGAGGCGGCGGGGTCGTCGAGGGCCCACGAGGGCATGCCGGTGAGCTGGACCCGGACCCGGAGGTCCCGGGCGGCGGCGGCCTGCAGCAAGCGGTCCAGGCCGTCCCAGCGCGGTGGGGTGCCGCGGCTCGGCTGCACGTCGGGCCAGCCGACGTCGGTGGAGACGACGCCCGCGCCGGCGTCGGCGGCTCGGGCGACGAGGCGGCGCACCTCGCGGGTGCTGCGCAGCGGTTGCTCGGGGTCCCCGGTGGCGACCTGGACGCCCAGGTCGACCAGAAGCTCCCGGCGCTGCTCGACGTCGCACTGCGCGACCTCGGCACCGACCCTGCCCACCGCGCGGTCGTCACCGCTGCTGTCGGGGGCAGCGCCCAGGCTGCCGAGACCGGCGACCAGCGCGGTGCCGAGCACCGCGACGCCGAGGACGGCCAGCAGGCCGGCTGCCACGGGGCGCACGGCGCCGCGGTCGTCCCGGCGGTCGAGGGCGGAGGTGTGCGTGGGCATCGGTGCCGTCCTGGGGCTCGGGGTCGTGGGGAGGACGGTGTGGTCCGCGGCGGGACCGGTCGTGGGCTCAGGAGGGTTCGGCCCGACGGGTGCGCGGTCCCGCAGGCTGAGCGACCACGGCAGGCCGACCAGGGGACGGCTCCACCAGCGCCATCCGAGCAGGGCGCTGAGGGCCATCCCGCCCAGCCAGCCGAGAGCCAGGCCCCGTGCGCCGCCGACGGTGGCCCCCACTCCCGCGGCGCCGACCTCCAGCAGCACGGATGCGGCCGCGAGCCGGGTCGCCAGCCGGAACTCCCGCTGCGCCCGCCACCAGGCCACGAGGTGGTCCTTGACGACCATCCACGTGCCGGCGGGGACGAGCAGGCAGAGCAGGAGGTAGGAGGCCTCGGCGTACTGCTCGCCGAAGACGAGCAGCCCGGGGCGGCCCAGCGCGACCGCGCCCACGCAGAGCCCGAGGCCGAGCAGCAGGGCTGCGGGGAGCGTGCGCCCCATCGTGCGGCGGAAGGCGTCCGTGTCGAGGCTCGAGCCGTGGGCGTAGAGCGCCACGGCGACGAGGTACGGCGGCAGGAAGGCCACGGTGGCGACCCGCCACGCGATCGTGAAGGCGGCGTTGTCGGCCGGGGTCAGCGCGACGGCCGCGACCACCGGGACCACCTGCGTGGCCGCGGCGACGGCCAGGTTCAGGCCCTGGTGGCTCAGGGCCGGTCTCGCGGCCCGGCGTACGTCCTCGGCGAGGGTGGGGCCGGGGGCGGAGTCGGTCGCGGGCGCGGGCGCCGCCTGGTCGGTGCCGCGGTGCACGACCAGCACGAGCAGGCCCACCGAGAGCAGCAGCGGCGCGACCCAGGCCAGCTGGAGGACCGTGGAGTCGGCGGAGCCGAGGAGCAGCAGTGCCGCGACGAGCGGGAAGCGCAGGCCGGAGGCGCACAGGTTGCGCCACACCTGTAGCGACGAGCGCCGCAGCCCGAGGGTGGCCTCGTCGACGACGAGCGCCCACCCGGCGCCGACGACGCCGAGCACCATCACGGTGGCGTCCAGCGGCCCGGCCACCGCTGCTGCGAGGCTCTCCCCCAGCAGCCCGAGCGGGCCGGCAGCGAGCACCAGGAGCAGACCGGCGCCGCCGCCCACCACCGCGACCGCCAGCAAGGAGCGCCGCAGCAGCTGGTGCTGGCGGGCGACCGGGTGCGCGGGCAGCTCGGCGACCAGGTGGGTGCCGAGGCCGAGGGAGACGACCAGGCCGAGCAGGGTCTGGGTGGTGATCGCCGCCGCAGCCACCCCGACCTCGGGCGCGGCGACGGCGCGGGCGACCAGGACCCAGAACAGCAGGCCGAGGACGGTGCCCAGCGCCTGCGCGCCGAGCAGGCTGCGGAAGGGGGCGAGCACACCCCGGTCGCGGGTGCTCACGGACGGCCCCCGTCGGTCGTGCCCGTCCCGCCGAGGGGCTCGGTCCGCACGCTCGGGGGCGACGGGAGCTCCTCGAGGGCCAGGGCGTCCCAGGCGGAGCGGACGGCCAGGAGGACGGCGAGCGCCACCAGCGCGGTGGTGGCGGCCCGCAGCGCGACCGTGGCGGCCCCGACGCTCTCGCGCTCGCCCCGGTGGTCGGGCACGACCACGAGCGCGGCCAGCACCAGGCAGACCAGCAGCGTGGAACCCGCGCGGGGCAGCACGTCCAGGGCCACGGCGAGGGCGCCGGTGGCCATCAGGGCGGGCAGCACGAGGGCCCAGACCCACATCCGGCTCCCGGCCGCGTCGCGGACGGGGGCCACGAGGTGGCGTCGCCGCAGCAGGAGCAGCAGCCCGGCGACCGCGGTGAGCCCGACCTGCCAGGGGTGCCAGGTGCCCGGCATCCCGGGGTCGGGGCGCTCGCTGAAGTCCGCGGCCTCGCCACGCAGGGACCGCACGTCCCACACGACGATGTCGCCGTCGAGCACCCGCTCGAAGCCGGGAGCACCGTCGAACTTCAGGAGCATCTGGCGGGTCGGGGTGAGCGCTCCCTCGCCGAAGGCTGCACCGGCCTCGTAGTAGCTGCTCGACAGCGCGGTCTCCTCGATGGTGCGCGTGTCGACGACCACGAAGTCGACCTGGTTGTCCTGCAGGAGGGCGACGACCTCGTCGTCCACGCTCTTCGCGAGGAACACGGGCGTCAGGTTGTCCGAGCCGGTCTGGGAGGTGACCGGCTCGACCGGGGCGAAGTTGGGCAGGACCCGGTTGATCGTCACGTCCGAGGCGATCCGCGACCCCTCGGGCAGGTAGCGGCCGGCCCACCGGCCGAAGGCGACGGTCGTGGCGTCGACGGAGCGCTGCTCCGCACCGGGCAGGTAGGGCCCCGGCACGCGCTGCCAGTCCTGGCCGCCACCGAGCAGCACGCCGCCCAGCACCAGGAGCACCGCGCCGGGCGCGACGAGCCGACGGCCCCGGTCCAACCGCGGCACCAGCCACAGCGCCACCACCAGGGCGGCGGCCATCGTCACGAAGCTGGAGGCCCGGTCGGCCATCTCGGCGGCGGTCGGGAAGAAGCGCACGAGGTGCAGCAGGGGGTACGCCGCCGCCAGACCGGCCAGCACCAGGTGCGCCCGCGAGCGCACGACCGTGCGACCGCGCACGGTCGCCAGCAGGGCCGGCACCAGGAGCGCGCACCACAGCAGGATCGAGGCAGCCATCACCGCGACCTGCCACAGCGGGGTCGCGTTGCCCCCGGACTCCAGGACGGCGCGCGACCCCGTGGTGTCGAGGGTGGCGAGGCGGGCCAGCTCGGAGCCGGCGGTGTCGGCCAGCGGTCCGAGGTAGCGGACCAGCAGGGGCGCCACGACCGTGGTCCACAGGGCCGCCACCGCCGTGCCGGCCTCGGCGGTCCACAGCACCAGGCGCGCGCGGCGGCGCTCCCGTCCGAGGGCGAGCAGCCCGGCCACCCCCCACAGGGCGGCCAGCGTCAGCCAGCTGGTGAGGTGGTGGGTGACCGTCAGGGCGGCCAGCGTGGCCTGAGCCGCCCCCAGCAGCAGCCAGGTCCGGCGTCCCGAGGTGTCGGAGGCTTGCAGCAGCAGCACGACCGTCGCGACCAGCATCGCCACGGCCACCGTCTGGTAGCTGAACATGGCGTTGAAGAAGTAGAAGTGGGTGCTGCCGGAGTAGAGCAGCACCACGACCGCCCCGACCCTGGTCGAGCGGCCCAGTCGGGTCCCGAGGGCGAAGAGCGCCAGCATGAGCACGACCCGGGCCAGCAGCACGGTCGCCAGCTGCGCGACGACGGGTGGGACGCCGGTCAGCCACACGATCGCAACGCCCACCAGCTCCAGGCCCGGGTAGTGCGGGCTCACGGGGAGCATGCTGTGCTCGCCGAAGATGCTGCCGTCGAGCAGCTGCAGCAGCGTCGTCACGTGCAGGGTCTCGTCGAAGCGGGTCGAGAGGACCGGGCTCGTGAGCAGCCAGGACAGGTGCAGCGCGACGCCGTACGCCACGGAGCCGAGGAGGCGGTCGCGCGGGCTGGTGCCGGCCGAGGTCAGCAGGAGCGCGAACGGCACCACCAGCACCACGAGCGCGGCGTACCAGAGGACGAGGGCGGGGCCGCTCCAGCCGGCCCACCCGAGGGCGTACGCCGTGGCATGGCCGACCAGGCCCAGGGCCGCCACGAGGCAGCTGCCTGCGAGCCGGTGGTCGCGGTGCCCGGCGTGCGTGGCGGCGGGCACCGGAACGGCTGGGGGGTGGGCCGGCAGGTCGGCCGGCTCCACCGCGGAGGACGTCACGCCGGCTCCCGCACGTCCGGGACCGGCCGCGCTCGCGGCGTCGTCAGGGTCTCGGCGTAGACCTCCTCCAGACCGTCCACGCACGTCTCCCACGTGGGGAGCTCGGAGGGGTCGGGACCCACCGGGCGCTCGAGCTGGGCGAGCAGCGCGTCGGCGACGACCCGCGGGTCGTCGTCCGCCTCGACCCCGACGGCCCAGCCGCGGTCGACCAGCTCGGTGAGGCCGGAGGTGCGGGCGACCACCACGGGGCGCCCCAGGCTCAGGGCCTCCATGACCGCCACCGGGTGCGCCTCGTAGTCGCTGATCAGGCAGACCACCGAGGCGCGGGAGAGGCGACGGGCCATCGCGGCCCGCTCGGGCGGGGGCACGAAGTGGATCTGGACGCGGTCCGCGACACCGAGCTGCTCGGCCAGCGCGAGCAGCTCCTGCTCGTAGGGTCCGCTGCCGAGGACCTCCACCCGGACGTCGGGGTGGTGCGGCAGCAGGTGCGGCAGCGCCTCGATGACCCGGTGGTGGCCCTTGTACCGCTCCAGGCGACCGATGCTCACCAGCACCGGCTCCTGCGCGGCGGCCTCGTCGCTGTCCGGGACCGCCACCACGGGGAGGGTGCCGCCGTTGCGGACCAGCCGCACCCGGCCGGGCTCGCCCAGCACGGCGTCGAACAGCCGGCGCTCGTGGTCGGAGACACCGACGAGGACCCGTGCGCGCCGCAGCAGCGGCGCGAGCAGCCGGAACTGGGTGCCCCGGGCCCGGTGCCGGAAGGTGCTCGAGGAGCCGCCCGTGTGGAAGGTCAGCACGAAGGGGGTGCGTCGCAGCAGGCAGGCGAGCATCGCGACGACGGGCACCAGGGTGTGGACGCCCTGCACGTGCACGAGCTCGCGCCGGTGCCGCACCAGGGACCAGAAGATGCCGGGTGCGAGGTACCAGTCACGCTGGGCGGGGAACGCGCGGAAGCGTCGTACGACGTGGTCGGCGACGCGTTCGGTGCGCGCGAGCCGACCGGAGCGGTCGGTCGTGAGGACCTCGACGTCCCAGCCGCGACGGGCCAGGCGGGCCGCCACCTCGGCGACGTGCGACTCGATGCCGCCGATCTCGGGCTGGCAGCGGGCGGTCACCATCGTCACCCGACCGGGGGAACTGCCCTCGGGGGTGGATGGTGTCCGGCCCGACCCGCGCGCACGGGTCGGGGCGCTCACGAGGCGAGTCGGGACAGGTCGTCGGCGCCGCTGCGGCGGACGGCCTGACCGGACAGGATCGTGCGGCTCAGCCGGTCCAGGTGCCCGGAGCGACGCGCGCGCGCCCGCTCGGTGCGGATCGTGCGCAGCACCCGCATCCCGTCCTTGACCGCGTGCAGGTTGCTGCTGCCGAAGATCCGCAGCCGCTCGACGCTGGGCACCTCGGTGATCCGCACGCCGGCCGCGGCGAAGCGGCAGTTGATGACGGTCTCGATCTCGAAGCCGTCACCCCACAGCATCGTCCCGTCCGCGGGACCCGGCCGCTCGTGCTCCGGCAGGTCGAGCACCGGGAGCTGGTCGGCCCAGAAGGCGTTGTAGCCGTAGCAGAGGTCGCTGAACCGGGTCCCGAAGCCACGGTTCATCACCGTGTTGAGGAACTCGTTGCCGGCTCGGCGGACCGCGGTGATGTCGGCGCTGCCGCCGCCCTCGGTGAAGCGGCTGCCCTTGGCGAAGTCCGCGCCCGCCGTGAGCGCAGCGACGAAGGCCGGGATCTCGGCCGGGTCGGCGCTGCCGTCGGCGTCGAACATGACGACGACGTCGCCGGTGACGCGGGCGAACCCGGTGGCCAGGGCGTTGCCCTTGCCGCGACGCACCTGCGTGCACGTCACCGCGTCCGGGAGGAGGCGGCGAGCCGTCTCCAGGGTGTCGTCCGACGAGCCGCCGTCGACGACGATCACCTCGTGCAGGTCCGGCACCGCCTGGAGGAGCTCCGGCAGCACGACCTCGAGGTTGCGTGCTTCGTTGAGCGTCGGGACGACCACGCTGATGCGCGGACGGGCCGGGCGCTGGGTGTGCTGAGCGCAGGCGCGCTCGTCTGACGTGTGGTGCATGCCTTTCAAGACCCCCCATGAAAGACGGACCCGTTGGTCCGTCCGGTACTGCGTCGGCGACGATCGGTCGCCCTGACCGCCTTCAGATACCCACGGGTCGCCGCTCCACACCCCACTGAAGGTGAAGAGTTAGTCACCCATCTCACGCGTGCCTCGACCACTCCGTCGCGGCGAGGGCTACGAGTCGACTCAGGCGGGGTCAGCCGAGCAGCAGCGGGTCGAGCGCGACGGCCACGAAGAGCAGGCTGAGGTAGAGGTTCGAGGCGTGGAAGAGGCGCATCGGGTTGATCACCGACAGCTCCTCGCTCCCCCGTGCCCGGCCGAGCAGCCGGTGGGCCTCGACGAGGAAGACCGCACCGAGCACCACGGCAGCGACCGGGTAGACCGGACCAGTGCCCGCGACCGGCCACAGCAGCAGCGAGGTCGCCACCATCACCCACGAGTAGGCGACGACCTGCCGGGCGACGGCGTGGGCCGAGGCCACCACCGGGAGCATGGGGACGTCCACGTTGGCGTAGTCCTCGCGATAGCGCAGCGCGAGCGCCCAGGTGTGCGGTGGGGTCCAGAAGAAGACCACTGCGAAGAGCACGACCGGGGTCCAGGCGAGCTCCCCGGTGACCGCGGTCCAGCCGATGAGGGCCGGGAAGCACCCGGCCAGGCCGCCCCAGACGATGTTCTGCGTCGTGCGGCGCTTGAGCACCATCGTGTAGACGAAGACGTAGAACGCCTCCGCCACCACGGCCAGCACCGCGGACAGCGTGTTGACCCACACCGCGAGCACGACCACCGACAGCACGCCGAGCACCGCCCCGAAGACCAGCGCGGCACGGGGGCTCACGATGTGCCGCGGCAGGGCCCGTCGCCGGGTGCGCCGCATCTGCTCGTCGATGTCGCGGTCGTAGACGCAGTTGAAGACCGAGGCGGAGCCCGCGGAGAAGCTGCCGCCGACGACGGTCGCCACCACCAGGCCCAGCGGCGGCACCCCGCGTGCGGCGAAGAACATGACCGGCACGGTGGTGAGCAGGAGCAGCTCGATCACCCGGGGCTTGGTCAGCCCGACGTACGCCGCCACGACGTCGCGCCAGGTGGCGCCCCCGGCGTCAGGGGTCGGCTCGTGCCACTGCGAGGCAGCGGCCGGCTGGCCGACGTGGGTCACGGAGAGGCCCCTCTGGACGGGTTCGGGGTGCAGTCGGGTGAGACGTGCGGGTGCGCCTCGGAGTCTACTGCCCGGCACGAGTAGGCTCGTGATCGCCTGCGACCAGGCTCCTCGACCCCCCTGGAAGGAACCACGTGACCCTCAGCCCGCAGCTGGACTGGACCGACGTCGACGACCGGGCGGTGGACACCGCCCGCGTGCTGGCGATGGACGCCGTGCAGAAGGTGGGGAACGGTCACCCCGGCACGGCCATGAGCCTGGCGCCGGCGGCGTACCTGCTGTTCCAGAAGGTCATGCGGCACGACCCGGCCGACCCGGAGTGGATCGCCCGCGACCGCTTCGTGCTCAGCTGCGGCCACTCGAGCATCACGCTCTACACCCAGCTCTTCCTCGGCGGCTTCGGCCTCGAGCTCTCCGACCTGCAGGCGCTGCGCACGTGGGGCTCGAAGACCCCCGGCCACCCCGAGCTGGGCCACACCGCGGGCGTCGAGGTCACCACCGGTCCCCTGGGCCAGGGCGTCGCCAACGCCGTCGGCATGGCGATGTCCGCGCGCCGCGTGCACGGTCTGCTCGACCCCGAGGCCGCCGCGGGCGAGAGCCTGTTCGACCACCAGGTCTACGTCCTGTGCTCCGACGGCGACCTCCAGGAGGGCGTCAGCGGCGAGGCGTCCTCGATCGCCGGCACCCAGCAGCTCGGCAACCTGACCGTGGTCTACGACCGCAACCGGATCTCGATCGAGGGCGACACCGACGTCGCGTTCACCGAGGACGTCGCGGCCCGCTACGAGGCCTACGGCTGGCACGTGCAGGTCGTCGACTGGACCCAGGGCGGCACGACGTACAAGGAGGACGTGCACGCGCTCTACGACGCCGTGCGCGCCGCCGCGGAGGTGACCGACAAGCCCTCGCTCGTCGTCCTCGACACGATCATCGCCTGGCCCGCGCCCAACGCCCAGGGCACCGAGGCCGCCCACGGCAGCGCCCTGGGCGCCGAGGAGGTCGCGGCCACCAAGAAGGTGCTCGGCTTCGACCCCGAGCAGCACTTCGAGGTCCCCGAGGACGTCCTGGCCCACACCCGGGCCCTGCGCGAGCGCGGCGCGGCATGGGGCAAGCAGTGGGACGAGGCGTACGCCGCCTGGGCCGCAGCGAACCCCGACCGCGCCGAGCTCCTGCACCGGCTCAAGCGCCGTGAGCTCCCCGCCGGGCTCGCCGAGGCGCTGCCGACCTTCGAGCCCGACGCCAAGGGCGTCGCCACGCGCTCGGCCTCCGGCCAGGTCATCAACGCCATCGCCGGCGTGATGCCCGAGCTGTGGGGCGGCTCGGCCGACCTCGCCGGCTCCAACAACACCACCATCAAGGGCGCGCCGTCCTTCCTCCCGGCCGACAACGGCGCCGAGGGCTACGAGGCCGACCCGTTCCAGGGACGCGTGCTGCACTTCGGCATCCGCGAGCACGGCATGGGCGCGATCATGAACGGCATCGCCGCTGACCGACTGACCCGCGTCTTCGGTGGGACCTTCCTCACCTTCTCCGACTACATGCGTGGAGCCGTCCGCGTCGCGGCGCTCTCGCAGCTGCCGGTCACCTACGTGTGGACCCACGACTCCATCGGCCTGGGTGAGGACGGCCCCACGCACCAGCCGGTCGAGCACATCGCATCGCTGCGCGCGATGCCCGGCCTCGACGTCATCCGCCCGGCGGACGCCAACGAGGTGGCGGTCGCCTGGGCGACGCTGCTGCGCCACACCGACCGCCCGGCCGCGCTGGCCCTGACCCGGCAGAACGTCCCGGTCTTCCCGCGTGGCACCGTCGACGGCGAGCGCTGGGGCTCCGCCGAGGGCGTCGAGCGCGGCGGCTACGTCCTGCTCGACAGCGACGGCGAGCCCGAGGTGGTGCTCATCGCCACCGGCTCCGAGGTCCAGATCGCGGTCGAGGCGCGCCGCGTGCTCGCCGAGGCCGGCGTGGCCGCCCGGGTCGTCTCGATGCCGTGCGTGGAGTGGTTCGAGGAGCAGGACCAGGCCTACCGCGACATGGTCCTCCCGCCCCAGGTCAAGGCCCGCGTCTCCGTGGAGGCCGGCGTGAAGCAGGGCTGGCGGGAGTACGTCGGCGACGCCGGCCGGATCGTCTCCATCGACCACTACGGCGCCTCGGCCGACTACCAGCGGCTCTACACCGAGTTCGGGATGACCGCGCAGGCCGTGGTCGACGCGGCCCACAGCAGCATCGACGCGGCCCGCTGAGCGCGGCCCCCGCGACCCCGTCGGCCGCGCCGGCCGGCGACCCAGTCAGAGCACCACACCGCAGCGCCTCGACCACCGATCCAACGGGAGGATCCCATGAGTGAGCGACTGAAGGCCCTGGCTGACGCCGGGGTGTCCATCTGGCTCGACGACCTGTCGCGCGAGCGCATCGAGAGCGGCGGGCTCGCCGAGCTCGTGGAGACCAGCTCGGTCGTCGGCGTCACGACCAACCCCACCATCTTCGCGGGCGCCATCGCCGACGGCGAGCGCTACGACGAGCAGGTCCGCTCGCTCGTCGAGGCCGGCGAGCCGGTCGACCGCGTCATCTTCGAGCTGACCACCGAGGACGTCCGCAACGCCTGCGACGTCCTGGCACCGGTGGCCGCGCGCACCGCGCACGACGGGCGGGTCTCCATCGAGGTCGAGCCCGACCTGGCCCAGGACACCGAGGGCACGATCGCCTCGGCCCGGGCGCTGTGGAAGGCCGTGGACCGCTCCAACGTGCTGATCAAGATCCCTGCCACGCGGGCCGGCCTGCCGGCGATCACCGCGGTGACCGCCGAGGGGATCAGCGTCAACGTCACGCTCATCTTCGGCGTCGAGCGCTACCAGGAGGTCATGGACGCCTACCTCACCGGCCTGGAGCAGGCCCAGGAGGCGGGCATCGACCTGTCGACGATCCGCTCCGTGGCCTCGTTCTTCGTCTCGCGCGTGGACTCCGAGGTCGACAAGCGGCTGGAGGCGATCGGCACCGACGAGGCCCTCGCCCTGCGTGGTCGCGCCGCGGTCGCCAACGCGCGGGTCGCGTACGCGGCGTACGAGCAGGTCGTGGCCTCCGACCGCTGGCGCCGGCTGGCCGAGGCCGGTGCGAACGCCCAGCGACCGCTGTGGGCCTCCACGGGGGTCAAGAACCCCGACTACCCCGACACGCTCTACGTCACCGACCTGGTGGTGGCCGACACGGTCAACACCATGCCCGAGAAGACGATGCAGGCCTTCGCCGACCACGGCGAGCTCGACGGTGACCAGGTCACCGGACGAGCCGCCGAGGCGCAGCAGCTGATCGACGCCGTGCGCGCCCAGGGTGTCGACTGGGACGACGTCATCGCCTCGCTCGAGACGGAGGGCGTGGAGAAGTTCGTCGCCTCGTGGGGCGAGCTCGTCGAGACCGTCGAGGGCCAGATGGAGAAGGCGCGAGCGTGAGCGGCGCACAGGCCCCGGTCGACCCCACGTCCACCGCGGCCTGGTCGCGGCTGACCACCCTCGCGGGCACGCTCGAGCCGGACCTCCGCGGCTGGTTCGCCGAGGACCCGGCCCGGGTGGGTCGATTCACCCACGAGGTGGCCGACCTCCGCGTGGACCTGTCGAAGAACCTGCTCACCGACACGGTGCTCGGTGCTCTCCTGGAGCTCGCACGCGAGGTCGGGGTGGAGGCGCGGCGCGACGCGATGCTGCGCGGCGAGCGGGTGAACGCCACCGAGGACCGTGCCGTCCTCCACACGGCCCTGCGGCTCCCGCGCGAGGCCTCGCTGGTCGTCGACGGCACCGACGTGGTGCCCGAGGTCCACGAGGTCCTCGACCGGGTCTTCGCCTTCGCCGAGCAGGTCCGCTCGGGCGCGTGGACAGGGGCGACCGGTCGACGGATCGAGACGGTCGTCAACATCGGCATCGGGGGCTCCGACCTCGGTCCGGTGATGGCCTACGAGGCGCTGGCGCCGTACGCCGACGGGCCGGCCTGCCGGTTCCTGTCCAACATCGACCCCACCGACGCCGCGACGACCCTGGCGGGCCTGGACCCGGAGACGACCCTCTTCGTGGTCTCCTCCAAGACCTTCGGGACCCTGGAGACGCTCACCAACGCGCGGCTGTGCCGGTCCTGGCTGCTCGACGGGTTGCCTGAGGACGTGCGGGACACCGCCGTGGCTCGACACTTCGTCGCCGTCAGCACTGCCCTGGACAAGGTCGCGGACTTCGGGATCGACCCGCAGAACGCGTTCGGGTTCTGGGACTGGGTGGGCGGACGCTACTCGCTGGACTCCGCGATCGGGACCTCCCTGGTGCTCGCGGTCGGTCCGGCCGCGTTCCGTGCGCTGCTCGCCGGCATGCACGCCGTCGACGAGCACTTCCGGACGGCGCCGCTGGAGGCCAACGTGCCGGTCCTGATGGGGCTGCTCAACGTGTGGTATTCCGACTTCCTCGGCTGCCGCACCCACGCCGTGCTCCCCTACGCCCAGCTGCTGCACCGCTTCCCTGCCTACCTCCAGCAGCTGACGATGGAGTCCAACGGCAAGAGCGTGCGCTGGGACGGCAGCCCGGTCACCGCCGGCACCGGCGAGGTCTTCTGGGGCGAGCCCGGCACCAACGGCCAGCACGCCTTCTACCAGCTGCTGCACCAGGGGACACAGGTCGTGCCCGCCGACTTCATCGCCTTCGCCCAGCCGTCCTACCCGCTCACCGACACCGTGGACGGCCGCGAGCAGGACGTCCACGAGCTGCTGCTGGCCAACTTCGTGGCCCAGACCCGGGCCCTGGCGTTCGGCAAGACCGCCGAGGAGGTGCGCGCCGAGGGCACGGACGAGGCGGTGGTGCCCGCACGCGTCTTCGCCGGCAACCGGCCCACCACGTCGATCATGGCGCCGCGGCTCACACCGTCGGTGCTGGGCCAGCTGGTCGCGCTCTACGAGCACATCACCTTCACCCAGGGCGTGGTGTGGGGCATCGACAGCTTCGACCAGTGGGGCGTGGAGCTGGGCAAGCAGCTGGCGACCGAGCTCGGTCCGGCCCTGGCCGGCGACCGCGACGTCCTCGCCGCGCAGGACCCCTCGACCCGGGGCCTGGTCGACTACTACCTGCGGAACCGGTCGTGAGCAGCGCGGCGCGGATCGAGGTCCTCGACACGGCGGAGGCCCTCGCCACCACCGTCGCAGGCGCGCTGCTGCGCACGCTCGCCGAGGTGCAGGCCGCAGGGCGTGAGCCCCAGGTCGTCCTGACCGGCGGCACCATCGCCGAGGCCGTGCACCGCGAGGTCGCGCGCCTCTCGCCCGGCTCCGGCGTCGACTGGGACCGCGTGCACCTGTGGTGGGGCGACGAGCGGTTCGTCCCGCACGACTCGCCCGACCGCAACGCCGGCCAGGCCCGCGCCGCCTTCATCGACGCGCTCGGCGTGCCCGCCGAGCGCGTCCACGAGGTCGCGTCCACGGAGCAGGCGGCCGACGTCGACGAGGCGGCGACGGCGTACGCCGCGGAGCTGGCGGGGCACGCACCCGACGGCTTCGACGTCGTGATGCTGGGCGTCGGCCCGGACGCGCACATCGCCTCGCTCTTCCCCGGCCACCCCCAGGTGCACGTCACCGACGTCGACGCCGTCGGCGTGACGGGCTCCCCCAAGCCGCCGCCGGAGCGCGTCTCGCTGACCTACCGCGCCCTCAACCGCACGCGGGCCACCTGGTTCCTCGTCAGCGGGGAGGGCAAGGCCGAGGCCGTGGCGCGTGCGCTGGCCGGCGCCCTGTCCCAGGACGGCACGGACGTTCCCCCGGTGGACGAGGTGCCCGCCGTCGGTGCCGCGGGCCGCGAGCAGACCGTCTGGTTCCTCGACCGGGACGCCGCCTCGCGCCTCTGACCGGAGGGTCAGAAGATGAGGTCGCCGGACTTGCGGCGCGAGCGCAGGAGCGCGAGGGCCTCGTCGAGGATGTCGGCCGCCTCCTTGTCGGAGCGCCGCTCCTTCACGTAGGCGAGGTGCGTCTTGTAGGGCTCGGTCTTGGGCGCCGGCGGCGGGTTGTCGGAGTCCAGGCTGGCCGGGAGGCCGCACTTGGGGCAGTCCCACGAGTCGGGGGCCTGCGCCTCGATCGCGAACGCCACGACCACGCGGTGCTCGTTGGAGCAGAAGTAGGCGACGGTCTGCCGGGGCGCGGCCTCGCCGCGCTCCGCCTCGCCCATCGGACCCGCTCCGACCCGGCTACCCCGGATCGCGTTTCCAGCACCAGCCACGGTTGTCTCCTTCGTCGGGCCCGAGAGGGTCAGTAGGCGAGCAGGAGGCCCAGCGCGATGACGGTGGCGAACCAGATGCCACCGATGCCGACGGTGAGTCGGTCGAGGTTGCGCTCCGCCACCGACGATCCGCCGAGCGAGCTGGAGACACCGCCGCCGAACATGTCGGAGAGACCGCCACCGCGGCCCTTGTGCAGGAGCACCAGCAGGATCATCAGCGCGCTGGTGATCATCAGGATGATGGTGAAGAGCAGTTCCACGAGCGGTGATCCTACGTGATCGAGGGGGCGGTGGACGCGGCGGGCCGCGTCACAGGACCGGCATGTCGTAGAAGCGGCAGATCGCGCCGAACTCGTCGGCCTGCAGGCTGGCTCCGCCGACCAGGCAGCCGTCGACGTCGGGCTGCGCCATGATCGCGCCCACGTTGGCTGCCTTGACCGACCCGCCGTAGAGGATGCGCAGCGCGTCGGCCGCCTCGTCGCCGTGCACCTCGCGCACCCGGGCCCGGATCGCGCCACAGACCTCCTGGGCGTCCTCGGGCGTGGCGACCTCGCCGGTCCCGATGGCCCACACGGGCTCGTAGGCCACGACCAGGGCGGCGACCTGATCCGCGGTGAACCCGGCGAGCGAGCCGTCGACCTGCGCCAGGGTGTGGGCGACGTGCTCCCCAGCCTGGCGGACCTCGAGACCCTCACCGACGCACACGATCGGGACGAGCCCGGCGGCGACCGCCTTGTGGGCCTTCGCGCTGACCAGGGCGTCGTCCTCGTGGTGGTACTCCCGACGCTCGGAGTGCCCGAGCACGACGTAGGAGCAGCCCAGCTTGGCCAGCATGCCCACCGGGATCTCGCCGGTGTAGGCGCCCCCGTCGTGCGCGGAGCAGTCCTGGGCGCCGTACTTGATGGGGAGGCGGTCGCCGTCGACGAGCGTCTGCACCGAGCGGAGGTCGGTGAACGGCGGGACCACCAGGACCTCGGCCTTGGCGTGGTCGTGCTTCTTGTCCGACAGGGTCCAGGCGAGCTTCTGCACCAGGACGACGGCCTCCTGGTGGTTGAGGTTCGCCTTCCAGTTGCCGGCCATCAGCGGAGTGCGTGCTGCAGGTGCCATGTGTGCTCAGCCTTCCAGGACGTCGATGCCGGGGAGGGCCTTGCCCTCGAGGTACTCCAGGCTGGCGCCGCCACCGGTGGAGATGTGGCCGAAGGCCGCCTCGTCGAACCCGAGGGCGCGTACGGCGGCAGCCGAGTCGCCCCCGCCCACGACGGACAGTCCCTCGGTGCGGGTCAGGGCCTCGGCGACGGCCCGGGTGCCGTCGGCGAACTGCGGCACCTCGAAGACCCCCATCGGGCCGTTCCAGAAGACGGTCCGCGCGTCCGCGAGCGCCGCGGCGAAGTCGGCGCCCGCTGCCGGCCCGATGTCGAGGCCCAGGCAGTCGGCCGGGATCTCGGTCGCGGGCACCACGCGGGGCTGGGGCTCGCGGTCGCCGGACGGGAACTCGGTGTCGACCACGACGTCGCCGGGGAGCAGGATCTGCACCCCGAGCTGCTCGGCGCGGGCGAGGTACTCCCGGCACGTGTCGAGCTGGTCCTCCTCGAGCAGGCTCCTGCCGACCTCGTGGCCCTGGGCCTTGAGGAACGTGAAGACCATGCCGCCCCCGATGAGCAGCCTGTCGGCCTTGCCCAGGAGGTTGTCGATGACACCGAGCTTGTCGGAGACCTTCGACCCACCCAGCACGACGGCGTAGGGCCGCTCCGGGGAGTCGGTCAGGCGGCGCAGCACGTCGATCTCGGTGGCCACCAGGGTGCCCATGGCGCTGGGCAGCAGCTGCGCGACGTCGTACACGCTGGCCTGCTTGCGGTGGACCACGCCGAAGCCGTCGGAGACGAACGCGTCGGCGAGGTCGGCCAGCTGCCGGGCGAACGCGGCGCGCTCGGCGTCGTCCTTGCTGGTCTCGCCCGGGTTGAAGCGGACGTTCTCGAGCAGGGCGACCTGTCCGTCCTCGAGCGTGGCCACGGTCTCGTGCGCCGACTCCCCCACCGTGTCGCGGGCGAAGGCGACCTCGGCACCGAGCAGCTCGCCGAGGCGGGCGGCGACGGGAGCCAGGGAGTACCGCTCCTCCGGAGCCCCCTTCGGCCGGCCCAGGTGGGCGGTCACCACGACGCGGGCACCGGCCTCGGCGAGCCGCCGGATGGTCGGGACGCTGGCGCGGATGCGCCCGTCGTCCGTGATCCGGGACCCGTCGAGCGGGACGTTGAGGTCGGAGCGGACGAGGACCCGCTTGCCGGCGACCCCGTCCTCGAGCAGCTGGTCGAGCGAGGTCATCCTCAGAGGGTCTCGCCGACGAAGCCGATGAGGTCGACGAGGCGGTTGGAGTAGCCCCACTCGTTGTCGTACCAGCCGGCGACCTTGACCTGGTTGCCCAGCACCTTGGTCAGCGGGGCGTCGAAGATGCACGAGGCCGGGTCGGTGACGATGTCGGAGGAGACGATCGGCGCGGTGGAGTAGCGCAGGAAGCGGCCGTCGGCGGCGGCCTCGACCGCGGCGTTGACCTCCTCGACCGAGGTCTCGCGGGAGGCCTCGAAGGAGAGGTCGGTCAGCGAGCCGGTCGGGGTGGGGACGCGCAGCGCGTAGCCGTCGAGCTTGCCCTTGAGCTCGGGCAGGACGAGGCCGATGGCCTTCGCGGCGCCGGTGGAGGTCGGCACGATGTTGATCGCGGCGGCCCGGGCGCGGCGCAGGTCCTTGTGGATGTTGTCCTGCAGGTTCTGGTCCGCGGTGTAGGCGTGGATCGTCGTCATCAGGCCCTTGTTGATGCCGATGGCGTCGTTGAGCGCCTTGGCCATGGGAGCCAGGCAGTTGGTGGTGCACGAGGCGTTGGAGATGACCGTGTGCGCGGCGGGGTCGTAGAGCTCGTGGTTGACGCCCATCACGATCGTGATGTCCTCGTTGGAGGCGGGGGCGGAGATGATGACCTTCTTGGCGCCGGCGTCCACGTGCGCCTTGGCCTTCGTCGCGTCGGTGAAGAAACCCGTGGACTCCACGACGACGTCGACACCCAGGTCGCCCCAGCCGAGGTTGCCGGGCTCACGCTCCGAGCTGACCTTGATCTCGCGGCCGCCCACGACGATGGCGTCGCCGGTCGACTCGACGTCCTCGGGCATGACGCCGAGGATGGAGTCGTACTTCAGCAGGTGCGCCAGCACGGCGTTGTCGGTGAGGTCGTTGATCCCGACGATCTCGACGTCGGCACCCGAGGCCGCGACGGCCCGGAAGAAGTTGCGGCCGATCCGGCCGAATCCGTTGATCCCTACGCGCACGGTCATGACTGCTCCTCTGGGTGGCGGGCGTTCCGTCGCCCGCCTCGACGGCGTTCCGGGCGTTCAGTCACCCGGCCGCCGCCACCCTAGCGGCTGTCGCCGGTCGGCTCCTCCCGGGTGCGTCCCGTCTCGCCATACCGACCGGTAGGGCGCTGAGGGACCTCTCGAGCAGCGCCCTCAGGCGTCCTCGGCGAGCATCTCCGGGGTGAGGGAGGCCTCGGTGTCGGGGATCCCGAGCTCCTCGGCGCGCTTGTCGGCCATGGCGAGCAGGCGGCGGATGCGACCGGCGATGGCGTCCTTGGTGAGGACCGGCTCGTGCAGCTGCCCGAGCTCCTCGAGCGAGGCCTGCTTGTGCTCGACCCGGAGGCTGCCCGCGAGCTTGAGGTGGTCGGGGACCTCGTCGCCGAGGATCTCCAGCGCCCGCTCGACCCGGGCTCCGGCGGCGACCGCAGCCCGGGCGGAGCGCCGCAGGTTGGCGTCGTCGAAGTTGGCCAGGCGGTTGGCGGTGGCCCGGACCTCGCGACGCATCCGGCGCTCCTCCCAGGCCATGAGCGACTCGTGAGCGCCCAGCCGGGTCAGCAGCTGCCCGATCGCGTCGCCGTCGCGGATCACGACGCGGTCGACACCGCGGACCTCACGGGCCTTCGCGGAGATGCCCAGCCGCCGGGCCACACCGACCAGCGCCAGGGCGGCCTCCGAGCCGGGGCAGGTGACCTCGAGCGAGGACGAGCGGCCGGGCTCGGTCAGGGAGCCGTGCGCGAGGAAGGCACCGCGCCACGCCGCGACGGCGTCGCAGCCGCCGCCCGAGACCACCGCGGGAGGCAGTCCGCGCACGGGGCGGCCGCGCTGGTCGAGCAGGCCGGTCTGGCGGGCCAGGGCCTCGCCGTCGCGCACGACCCGGACGATGTAGCGGCTGCCCTTGCGCAGCCCGTTGCCCTGCACCATCACCACGTCGGAGTGGGCGTTGTAGACCTCGGAGATGTCCTTGCGCAGCCGTCGCGCGGCGGCACCCGTGTCCAGCTCCGCCTCGACGACGATCCGGCCGCTCACGATGTGGAGCCCACCGGCGAAGCGGAGCATGGACGCGACCTCCGCCTTCCGGCAGCAGGTCTTGGTGATGGGGGTGCTCGCCAGCTCCGCCTTGACCTGCGCCGTCATCGCCATGCGGCCGATCCTCGCACGCTCGTCAACGACCCTCGGCGGGGCCTCCGGGCCCCGGGTCGGCACCGGCCCCGGGCCCCACGTCGGGCCCCACGCCGGCCCCGAGGTCCGCCCCTGCCATGACCTGCTCGTAGGCGTCGGCGAGCCGCCGGGGGTCGTGCCGCGGTGAGCCGTCCGTGGCGGCGACGTCGGCCAGCACGAGCCGCGCCCCGGCCGCGGTCACGGTCTCCTCGAGGTGCCAGGCCGCCTCGGAACCGGCGGTCTCCACCGTGCGCCGGTCGGCGAGCACCGTGTGCACCGCCAGCCCGGGCGCGTGCTCGAGCAGGACCGCCAGGTGGTCGGCGGGGCTGAACCCCCCGGTCTCCCCCGGCTGCTCGGCGAGGTTGAGCACCACCACGGCCCGGGCGGAGGTGCGGGCCAGGGCGTCGCGCAGGTCGGGGACCAGCAGGTGCGGGATCACCGAGGAGAACCACGAGCCCGGTCCGAGGAAGACCCAGTCGGCCGCGGCGAGCGCGGCCAACGCGTCCGGGCTCGTCGGCGGTGACGGTGGCTCGAGGCGTACGCCGGTGATGACCCCCTCCGTCGTCGCGACCTCGACCTGCCCCTGCACCACCTGCAGCGCGTCGGGGTCGTCCGGGTCGAGCCCGCGGACGTCGGCATGGATGTCCATCGGGCACAACGCCATCGGCAGCACCCGACCCTTCGCGCCCAGCAGGCGCCCGACGATGTCGAGGGCCGCCACGTGGTCGCCGAGCTGCTCCCACAGGGCGACGATGAGCAGGTTGCCCACGACGTGGCCGTTCATGTCGCCGTCGCCGGCGAAGCGGTGCTGCAGGACGCCCTCCCAGGTGCGGCCCCACTCGTCCTCGCCGCACAGGGCGGCCAGGGCCATCCGCAGGTCCCCGGGCGGCAGCACGCCGAACTCACCGCGCAGGCGCCCCGACGAGCCGCCGTTGTCGGCCACGGTGACGATCGCGGTCAGGTCGTCGACCACCACGTCGTCGACGAGGTGGCGCAGCGCGCGCAGCGAGGCGTGCAGGCCGTGGCCGCCGCCGAGGGCCACGACCGCCTGCGCGCGGTCGAGGGAGGAGGGCACGTCGACCTCACTCCCGCCCGAGGTCGCGGTGGGTCGCGGTCGCGTGGTGGCCCAAGGCGCACAGCCGGCGGGTGATCTCCTCGGTCATCGCCACGCTGCGGTGCTTGCCGCCGGTGCACCCCACGGCCACGCGCATGAAGCGCTTGCCCTCGCGGAGGTACCCCTCGGCCACACCGGTCAGCACCGGCACGTAGGCATCGAGGAACTCCGCCGCCCCCGGCTGCGAGAGGACGTACGACGCCACCTCGGCGTCGCGCCCGGTGCCGGGCCTCAGCTCCGGGATCCAGTGGGGGTTGGGCAGGAAGCGCATGTCGGCGACGTAGTCGGCGTCCACGGGGATGCCGTACTTGAAGCCGAAGCTGACGACGCGGATGTGGAGCCGGGTCGACTCCTCGGTGCCGAACGACTCGCGGATGCGCGCGGTGAGCTGGTGGACGTTGAGGGCGGAGGTGTCGATGAGCAGGTCGGCGCCCCCGCGCAGGTCCGAGAGCACCGCGCGCTCGCGCTCGAGCCCGTCGAGCAGCCGGCCGGTGCCCTGGAGCGGGTGCGGCCGGCGGGCGGCCTCCTGGCGGCGCACGAGCACCTCGTCGGTGGCCTCGAGGAAGACCAGGGTGGCCCGGCGCCCGGTGGCACCGTGGGCGAGGTTGGCCTGGAGCGTCCCGAAGAACGAGCCCGAGCGGACGTCGACGACCACGGCGATCGGCTGCTGGGGGCCGCGGGACTCGTCGACGAGGCGGACCACGTCGCGCAGCAGCGACGGCGGGAGGTTGTCGACCACGTAGTAGCCGAGGTCCTCGAGCTCCTTGGCCGCGGTGCTGCGACCGGCCCCGGTCATGCCGGTGACGACCACCAGCGGGCCGCCGGCCTGCCCCTGCTCGGTCTCGCTGCCTTCAGCCATGCTCACTGCTCCTCGATCTCGCCGGTCGCGGTGTTGACCGAGATCACCGTAGGGCCGGACCCGTCCGAGCCACTCCCCTGCGGGGCGACCGCCTGCTTGATCGCCTCGGCCGTGCGGACCCCGATGCCGGGGACCTGCGCCAGTTCCTCGACGTCGGCCTCGCGCAGCTTCTTCAGCGAGCCGAAGTGCTTCATCAGCGTCCGCCGACGCACCTCGCCGAGGCCGGGCACGTCGTCGAGCACCGACTCCACCATCGACTTCGAGCGCCGGTTGCGGTGGTGGGTGATGGCGAAGCGGTGGGCCTCGTCGCGGACCCGCTGCAGGAGGTAGAGCCCCTCGCTGCTGCGGGGCAGGATCACCGGGTCCTCCTCGCCGGGCACCCACACCTCCTCGAGCCGCTTGGCCAGGCCCACCACGGGGATGTCGTCGATGCCGAGCTCGTCCAGGGCCTGCTGGGCCGCGGCGACCTGCGGCGGACCGCCGTCGACGACCACGAGCCCGGGCGCGTAGGCGAACTTGCGGGGCCGTCCGGTCTCGGGGTCGACCAGCATCGGGCCGGACGTCTCGTCGCCGGGCCTCAGCTCGGACCGGGCCTGCTCGTCGAGCAGCCGGCGGAAGCGGCGGGTGATCACCTCGTGCATGGACGCGACGTCGTTCTGCCCGTCGACGCCGCGGATGACGAACTTGCGGTACTCCCCCTTGCGCGGCAGGCCGTCCTCGAAGACCACCATGGAGGCCACGACCTCGGTGCCCTGGAGGTTCGACACGTCGTAGCACTCGATCCGCAGCGGGACGTCGTCGAGCTCGAGCGCCTGCTGGATCTCCTCCAGCGCCCGGTTGCGGGTGGTGAGGTCGCTGGCCCGCTTGGTCTTGTGCAGCGCCAGGGCCTGGGCGGCGTTGGTGGCCACCGTCTCGGCGAGCGTCCGCTTGTCGCCGCGCTGGGGCACCCGGATTCGCACTCGGCTCCCGCGCAGGTCGCCCAGCAGCTCCTCGAGGGTCTCGGCGTCCGGCGGGAGCGCGGGCACCAGCACCTCGCGCGGGATGGAGTCGGGGTCACCGGCGTAGAGCTGGAGGAGGAAGTTCTCCACCAGCTCGGGTGTCTCGCCCTCGTCCATCCGGTCCGCGACCCACCCCCGCTGGCCGCGGATGCGCCCGCCGCGGACGTAGAAGACCTGCACCGCGACCTCGAGCGGGTCCTCGGCCAGGGCGATCACGTCGGCGTCGGCGCCGTCACCGAGGACCACGGCCTGCTTCTCCAAGGCGCGCTGCATCGCGCCGAGGTCGTCACGCAGCCGGGCGGCCTTCTCGAAGTCGAGGGCGTCGCTCGCGGCGTACATCTCCTTCTCGATGCGCCGGATGAAGGGCCGGGTCTGACCGCCCATGAAGTCGCAGAAGTCCTCCACGATCGCGCGGTGCTCCTCGGCGGACACGTTGCCCACGCAGGGCGCCGAGCACTTGTCGATGTAGCCCAGCAGGCAGGGCCGGCCCACCTGCGCGGAGCGCTTGAAGACCCCGTTGGAGCACGAGCGCATCGGGAAGACCCGCAGCAGGATGTCGACGGTCTCGCGGATCGCCCAGGCATGGGAGTAGGGCCCGAAGTAGCGCGTGCCGCGGCGCTTGGCCCCCCGCCCGACCATGACCCGGGGGAACTCCTCGCCGACGGTCACCGCCAGCCAGGGGTAGGACTTGTCGTCGCGGTACTTGACGTTGAACCGGGGGTCGAACTCCTTGATCCAGGAGTACTCCAGCTGCAGCGCCTCGACCTCGGTGTTGACCACCGTCCACTCCACCGACGCCGCGGTCGTGACCATGGTGGCGGTGCGCTGGTGCAGGTTGGCGACGTCCTGGAAGTACGACGACAGCCGGGCCCGCAGGCTCTTGGCCTTCCCGACGTAGATGACCCGGCCCTGCGCGTCCCGGAACCGGTAGACCCCCGGCTTCGTGGGGATCGAGCCGGGCTCGGGACGGTACGACAGCGGCCCTCGGGTGGTGCGGCGGGCGGGTCGGGAGGGCACCGGACCAGCCTACGAGTGCGCGCCGACACCGGGCCGGGTGGTGCACCCGTGCCCGACGGCCGTGGGGTGGGGCGACAGGGGGCCGGGAGAGCCGGTCAGGCGCGGGAGATGTCGGTGCCCTGGATCCGCAGCTGGACGGCGCCGAGCGGCGACTGGGCCGGACCCGCGGTCGGGGCACCGGACGCGAGGTCGAAGACCGAGCCGTGGCAGGGGCAGACGATGCCCTCCTCGGTGACCCGGTCGACGGGGCACCCTTGGTGGGGGCAGGTGATGGAGAAGCCGAGGAACTCGCCGTCGCTGGGCTGCGTCACGACCAGGCCCTCGTCGGGGAAGACCGCGCCGCCGCCCACGGGGACGTCGGAGGTCGAGGCGAACGAGGCGGCGGGCTCCGCGGTCTCGCCGGCGGCCGGGGCCTCGGGCGTCGCGGGCGTCTGGGTGGTCGCGGCCTGCGGGTCCACCGCGCTCTCGTCACCGCCGCAGGCGGCCAGCAGTGGTACGCCGATGCCGATCCCGGCCACCCCGGTGAGGGCGTGCCGGCGTGAGAGCCGGGTGCCCGCGACGGGCTGGGTGGGCTGGTCCGTGGGCTGGGTGTGCTCGCTCATCGGGGTCCTCTCGGGGGATGGTGCGGCGAGCCTAGCCAGCCGCCCCACACCCCCGGGTGGCCCCTCGCCGCTACCCCGCAGCCCGCTTGGCTGCCGACTTCTTGGCTGCCGACTTCGTGGCTGCGCGCTTCGTGGTCGCCGCCTTCTTGGCCGCGGTCCGCTTCTCGGCCGCCCGCTCGTTGGCGGTGCGCTGGGCCGCCTGCCGGCGGGTCGCGCGTACGGCGGCGGGTGCCGACTCGGCGGGCAGCGGTGCCTCGGGCTGCTCGGCCTCGCGTCCCTCCAGCAGCGGCGCCAGGAACCGGCCCGTGTGGCTGTCGGGGTGGGCGGCGACCTGCTCGGGGGTGCCCTCGGCCACGACGGTGCCGCCGCGCGAACCGCCCTCGGGACCCATGTCGACCAGCCAGTCGGCGGTCTTGATGACGTCGAGGTTGTGCTCGATCACCAGGACGGTGTTGCCCTGATCGACCAGGCGTCCGAGCACCAGCAGGAGCTTGCGGATGTCCTCGAAGTGCAGCCCGGTGGTCGGTTCGTCGAGGACGTAGACGGTGCGTCCGGTCGAGCGCTTCTGCAGCTCGGCCGACAGCTTCACCCGCTGGGCCTCGCCACCGGACAAGGTGGTCGCGGGCTGGCCGAGCCGGACGTACCCCAGTCCCACCTCGACGAGGGTCTTCAGGTGGCGCGCGATCGCGGGGACGGCGGCGAAGAACTCCACCGCCTCCTCGATCGGCATGTCGAGGACCTCGGCGATCGTCTTGCCCTTGTAGTGCACCTCGAGGGTCTCGCGGTTGTAGCGGGCGCCGTGGCAGACCTCGCACGGGACGTAGACGTCCGGGAGGAAGTTCATCTCGATCTTGATCGTGCCGTCGCCCGCGCACGCCTCGCAGCGCCCGCCCTTGACGTTGAACGAGAACCGTCCCTGCAGGTAGCCGCGCATCTTCGCCTCGGGCGTGGCCGCGAAGAGCTTCCGGACGTGGTCGAAGACGCCGGTGTAGGTCGCGGGGTTGGACCGCGGGGTGCGGCCGATCGGCGACTGGTCGACGTGGATGACCTTGTCGACGTGCTCGAGGCCGGTGATCGCCCGGTGCCGGCCCGGGAGGGTGCGGGCGTTGTAGAGCTGCTTGGCCAGGGAGGTGTAGAGGATGTCGTTGACCAGCGTCGACTTGCCGGAGCCGGAGACGCCCGTGACGGCGACGAAGAGCCCCAGCGGGAAGGTCACGTCGACGTCGCGCAGGTTGTGCTCGCGCGCGCCCAGGACCGTGAGCTCGCGACCGACCGTGCGCGGACGGCGCACCGCGGGCACGGGGATCTCGCGGCGGCCGGAGAGGTACTGCCCGGTGACGGAGTCGGGGTGGGCCAGCAGCTCGGGCACGGTGCCGCTGTGCACGACCTGGCCGCCGTGCTCGCCGGCCCCGGGGCCGATGTCGACGATCCAGTCGGCCACCTTGATGGTGTCCTCGTCGTGCTCGACGACGATCAGGGTGTTGCCGAGGTCCTTGAGCCGGAGGAGGGTCTCGATCAGCCGGTGGTTGTCGCGCTGGTGCAGCCCGATCGAGGGCTCGTCGAGGACGTAGAGGACGCCGACCAGACCGGCGCCGATCTGCGTCGCCAGCCGGATGCGCTGGGCCTCGCCACCGGACAGCGAGCCGGAGGCACGGTCGAGGGAGAGGTAGTCCAGGCCCACGTCGAGCAGGAACCGCAGCCGCTCGTGGATCTCCTTGAGCACCTGCTCGCCGATCTGGCGCTCGCGGGCAGTCATCTCGAGGTCGGCGAGGAAGGCCGCCGACTCGTTGATCGGCAGGCGGCAGACGTCGGCGATGCCCTTGCGCTCGCCCGAGGACGACTGGAGCGTCACCGCCTGCGAGACCGCCTTGAGCCGCGAGCCCTGGCAGGTCGGGCAGGGCACCTCGCGCATGAACGACTCGAAGCGCTCGCGGCTGGTGTCGGACTCGGCCTCGCGGTGGCGACGCTCGACGTAGGCGCGCACGCCCTCGAAGTCGGCGAAGTAGGCGCGCTCGCGCCCGTAGCGGTTGCGCGTGACGACGTGCACGCGGCTGCCGTGGCCGTCGAGGATCGAGCGCTGCGCCCTAACCGACAGGTCCTCCCACGGCGTGTTGAGGTCGAAGCCGACCTCGTCGCCGAGGGCGCCGAGCAGGCGCAGGAAGTAGTCGGAGACGTGCGCGTGGGACCACGGCTGGATGGCGCCCTCGCCGAGGGTCGCGGAGGGGTTGGGGACCACCAGCTCGGGGTCGACCTCCATCCGGGTGCCGAGGCCGGTGCAAGCCGGGCACGCGCCGAACGGGGAGTTGAAGGAGAACGAGCGCGGCTCGAGCTCGTCGACGTCGATGGTGTGCTCGTTGGGGCACGCCATCTTCTCGCTGAACCGCATCTCGCGGTGCTCGTCCTCCGCGGGGAGGTCCACGAAGTCGAGGACGACCAGGCCCCCGGAGAGGCCGAGCGCGGTCTCGACGGAGTCGGTGAGCCGGCGCTTGGCCGACTCCTTCACCGCGAGCCGGTCGACGACGACCTCGATGGTGTGCTTGAGCTTCTTGTCCAGCGAGGGCGGCTTGTCGAGGGAGTGGGTCTCGCCGTCGACGCGCACGCGAGAGAAGCCCTGGGTCTGGAGCTGGCCGAACAGCTCGACGTACTCCCCCTTGCGGCCGCGGATGACGGGCGCGAGGACCTGGAAGCGTCGGCCCTCCTCCAAGGTGAGGACCCGGTCGACGATCTGCTGGGGGGTCTGACGCTCGATCGGGGCGCCGCAGGTCGGGCAGTGCGGACGGCCGGCCCGCGCGTACAGCAGCCGCAGGTAGTCGTAGACCTCGGTGATGGTGCCGACGGTCGAGCGCGGGTTGCGCGAGGTGGACTTCTGGTCGATCGAGACCGCGGGCGAGAGGCCCTCGATGAAGTCGACGTCGGGCTTGTCCATCTGCCCGAGGAACTGCCGGGCGTACGCCGAGAGCGACTCGACGTAGCGCCGCTGGCCCTCGGCGAAGATCGTGTCGAACGCCAGCGAGGACTTGCCGCTGCCCGAGAGGCCCGTGAAGACGATCAGGGAGTCGCGCGGCAGGTCGATCGACACGTCCTTCAGGTTGTGCTCGCGCGCGCCACGGATGATCAGCTGGTCGGCCACAGGGAGGTCTCCTCGGGTCGGGCCCGGTCGGTCGCGCCCGAGGCCCCGGCCCCGTCGGGACCGCTCGAACACGTGTTCGTCATCGTACGTCGGGCCCCGGCACGATCGGCGGTCGAGACCCGTCGGGCACCATCTCACGCAGCGCCGACAGTGACCGGAACACCCGCGCGGAGCCTCGCGTTCCCTCCGGGCGCCCTGCAGGATGTGAGCGTGCACACGACTCCCGGACCGGGCGACCAGACGAGCAGCGACTCCTACGACGGTGACGTGACGGCCGGCGGACCGCCGCAGGTCCGCGACCTCGGCTGCCTCCAGCTCACCAAGCTCGCCGTGGACCCGCAGATGAGCAACAACTGCTACCTGCTGCGCTGCGCCGAGACCGGCGAGCAGCTCCTCGTCGACGCGGCCAGCGAGGCGCCCGCACTGCTCGAGCTCCTCGGCGACGGGGGGCTGGCCACCGTCGTGACCACCCACCAGCACTGGGACCACCACCGTGCGCTCGCCGAGGTGGTCGCGGCCACCGGCGCGAGCGTCCTGGTGGGCGAGCCGGACGCCGACGCCGTCACCGAGCAGACGGGGGTGGCGGTGGACCGTCGCCTCGTCCACGGCGACACCGTCACCGTGGGCAGCTGCGAGCTGGAGGTGCTGGCGATCGCCGGCCACACGCCGGGCTCGGTGGCACTCGTGCACCGCACGGCCGACGGCGGCACCCACCTGTTCACCGGCGACTCGCTCTTCCCCGGCGGCGTGGGCGCGACCTTCGGGGACGCCGACGCCTTCGCCCAGCTCATCGACGAGGTCGAGACCAAGATCTTCGGCACGCTGCCCGACGACACGTGGTTCTACCCCGGGCACGGCGGGGACTCCACGCTGGGCGAGCAGCGCCCGCACCTGGCGGAGTGGCGCGAGCGTGGCTGGTGAATCGACTCAGTCCGACGCCCGGGCGGGCTTGGAGGACGTCTCGGCCCTGGCCCCGGGAGCGGCTCCACGAGGCGGCGGTTTGAGCGCACTGACGAGCTTGGCTGACGAGCTGTACCCGCCGCGCACCTCGGTGACGAGGCGACGCGACTTGCGCGGGTTCTCGCTCATGGGTGCCTCCTAGGCATCGATGAATTCAAGGTACTCGACTTCTTCCCAGCGAACGAGGACACCGCCCGCACGGAGCTGCGGCGTGCCGTCCTCGGTGAAGAGGAAGTCGCCGGTGTCCGGGTCGACATCCGCTGCCGTCGCGAAGAAGACATCCTGAGCCTCCGGGTAGCCGGACGTGTAGGACCTGAGCCCGCCCTCCGTAGTGGCGAACGCGCCGCCGATCCACGTACCGGACTTCAACCGCAGCCGGATCCACCCGTCCCGGTTGCCCTGGAAGAGGTAGTCCCAGGCACGCGGTGCCGGGTCCGGTCCCGTGAAGACGCGGACCCAGGTCCGGCCGGCGCGACTCGCCAGACCGATCCCCGTGCCGGTGGCCAGAGGCAGCAGCACATAGGCCAGCGGCACGAGCCACATCCACCACGACAGCGGATGTCCCGACTGCGACAACGGCCAGTAGGCGACGAGCCGGTCGGGATGGTGTGGCTGGCGCTGCTGGACCGGGTTCCCCGCCCCGGCGGCTGGGACCGGTGCTGCGGGGACCTGCAGACGCTGTACGTCGTGCCGGAGCACCGCGGCCAGGGGCTGGGCGCCGCTCTGGTCGACGCTGCCGCGTCGTACGCCTGGGAGCGGGGGGCCGAGCGCGTCACGGTCCACGCGGGGACCCGCTCGGTGCCGCTCTACCGCCGCGCGGGCTTCGGGCCGTCACCGGTACTGCTGCACCGGGCTCGACCTCAGGAGTAGGTCGCCCGCACCGTGTCGGTGACCGGCACCGACTGGCAGCCCAGCCGGATGCCGTCGGCGATGTCCTCGTCGTCCAGGACGTCGTTGCGCAGCATCGTGACCTCCCCCTCGAGGAGGCGCACGGCGCACGCCGAGCACTCCCCCTCGCGGCAGGAGTAGGGCGCCTTCACGCCCTTGGCCTCCAGGTGCTCGAGCATCGTGGTGCCCGGCTGCCAGTCGTCGAAGACGTGGGTCTCGCCGTCCAGCTCGACCTCGAGCTTCACGGGGTCGGTCGGCCCCTCGGGCAGGCCGGCGCCGCCGTCCTCCTCGTCCGACTCGGCCTCCGCGACCTCCGCGGCAGCAACAGCCGCCTCGGCCACGCCGCCGAAGGGGTTGCCGCCCAGGGAGACGAACTTCTCCTGGTGCCGGCGCTCGCGGGGGAAGTCCAGCTCGCGCAGTGCGGTGGTGACGAGCTTCATGAACGGAGCGGGGCCGCACACGAACGCGTCCCACGTGGTGTAGGCCGACGCGAAGGCGCGCAGCTGCTCACCCGTCGGCAGGCCCTGCACCGACTCCAGCCAGTGCACGACCTGGAGCCGGTCGGGGTGCTCGGCCGCGAGCCGCCTGAGCTCGGAGGCGAAGATCACCGACCGCTCGTCACGGTTGGCGTAGAAGACCACGATCCGGCCCGAGCCCTGGTCGAGGGCGGTGCGCGTGATCGACATGATCGGGGTGACCCCGGAGCCGCCGGCGAAGAGCAGCAGGTCGGCGTCGAGCGAGGCAGGGGTGAAGATGCCGCTGGGCGGGAGCACGCGCATCGTCGAGCCCACCTCGAGGTGGTCGCAGACCCAGTTCGAGGCGTAGCCGTCCACCGTGCGCTTGACGGTGACCGTGAGCGGTCCCCCGTCGTGCGGCGAGGAGGACAGGGAGTAGCAGCGCGCCGCGAGACCGTCGCGGTCGCTCGGGACGGCGAGGGTGAGGAACTGCCCGGGCTTGTAGCGGAAGGCGTCCTCGGCACCGTCGGGCACGGCGAAGGAGAGGGAGCGGGCGTCAGCCGTCTCGTCCTTGACGGCGACGACCTCCAGCACGTACGAGTCGGTCACGATGGCTCAGTATCCGTCCTCTGCTCCGATGGTCAGCCGCCCGTCCCGCACCGCGGCCTCGATGCTCGCCGACATCCGCGGGCACGCGTGGTGGAGCAGCCGTCCGTCGGGACTCTCGGCGCGCCGGCGTACGAGGTCGGGGCACGCAGCCGCGGCCTCGCTGCTCCACTGCACCGAGGTGTGGTGCTCGCTGTTCTTCTTCACCCCGACCGCGGCCAGGCAGTCCAGGCAGGCGACCCGGGTGAGCCGGGCCTGCGTGTAGCGCCGCTGGTCCTCGAGGGTCTCGGGGTCGGTGGGGACGAAGGAGGCCACCTCAGGTCCCCGACATGAGGGCCGGGTCGGCACCCTCGTTGTCCGCGGCGGCCTCGGCGGCGGCGTCCTCCTCGGCCTTGCGCGCCAGGTTCGCCGCCACCTCGTCCTGCCAGAACTCGTTGGCCTTGTCGGTGTCGACCTCGAACTCGAAGCGGTCGGTCATGTCGGGGGTGATGTCGGCGACGTCGACGTAGAACTGCTCGTACCACCGGCGCAGCTGGTAGACCGGGCCGTCCTCCTCGCACAGGAGCGGGTTCTGGACCGGGACCTTGTTCTTCCAGATGTGGACGTCCTGGAGGAAGCCCTGGCCGAACATGTCGGCGTACTTCTGGCCGATGAAGGCGGCGGTCTCGTCGTCCATGCCCTCGGGCTTCTCCACGATGATGCCGTACTGCAGCGTGAAGGAGTCCGGGCCGGTGGCGATGTGGGTGTTGATGAGCACGACCTCGGTCTTGAAGCCCTTGTAGTCGGTCCAGAGCCAGTTGATCATGTAGCTCGGGCCGTAGTAGGTCGCCTCGGACTTGAGGAAGAACTCCTCCGAGCCGTAGCCGCCGCTGACGTCGGGGCGGCCCTTGGACTCCATGAACTGGGTGGCCTGCTGGCCCTCGAAGACGTTGCGGAAGCTGGTCGGGAACGCCAGGTGCACGTAGTAGAAGTGCGCCATGTCGACGACGTTGTCGATCAGCTCACGGCAGTTGGAGCCCTCGATCTGCTCGGTTTCCCAGACCCAGTCGGTGTACTTGCCGCTGGTGAGGCCCGGCAGCTCCGGCGGCAGCAGCGACTCGTCGGCGGCCGAGCCTTCGGGGTCGTACCAGATGAACAGCTGCTGGTTGCGGATCGCGGTCGCGTAGCGCTGCGTGCGGGCGCGCAGCGGGACCCGGCGGGCGTAGGGGATCTGCTTGCACTTGCCGTCGCCGCCCCACCGCCAGTCGTGGAAGGGGCAGGCGATCTCGTCGCCCTTGACCTGGCCCTGCGTCAGGTCCCCGCCCATGTGGCGGCAGTAGCCGTCCAGGACGTTGAGCCCTCCGGTGCTGTCCTGCCAGACGACGAGCTTGCCGCCGAAGGCGGGCACGGAGTGCGGCTTGCCGTCGGTGAAGCGTCGCTCCAGCCCGAGGCAGTGCCAGCCCCGCGCGTAGCGGTCGGGCGCGATGCCCTGGTCGAGGTGGCGGGTGCCGGTGGGGGTGGCCGTGCCGGTCATGTGGACCTCCCGGATCTGGGGACGGTGGACCAAAACGAGAACAGGTTATAGTTTTTGGCGAGGCGTGACCAGCGACACCCGGACCTGCGCCCCGCCTGTGACTCATCCTCCCCCGTTCCGCCCCGATGGGAGCACCCCATGCACCTCGCCCTCGAACCCGCCCAGATCGCCCTGCGCGAGGAGCTGCGGGAGTACTTCGGCAACCTGGTGACGCCCGAGATCCGCGCGGGCCTGTCGTCCGCGACCGGCGAGTTCGGCGAGGAGGGCGTCTACAAGGCCGTCATCCGCCAGCTCGGCACCGACGGCTGGCTGGGCATCGGCTGGCCCGAGGAGTACGGCGGCCAGGCGCGCTCGATGGTCGACCAGCTGATCTTCACCGACGTGGCCGCCGACTTCGGCGTGCCGATCCCCTACCTCACGCTCAACACCGTGGGGCCGACGATCATGCGCTACGGCACCCAGGAGCAGAAGGACTACTTCCTCCCCAAGATCCTCGCCGGCGAGCTGCACTTCTCCATCGGCTACTCCGAGCCCGGCTCGGGCACCGACCTCGCCTCCTTGCGCACCAAGGCCGTGCGCGAGGGCGATGAGTGGGTCATCAACGGCCAGAAGATGTGGACCTCCCTCATCCAGTACGCCGACTGGATCTGGCTCGCGTGCCGCACCGACGCCGACCTGCCCCGCCACAAGGGCCTGTCGATGATCCTGGTCCCCAAGGACTGCCCCGGCTTCTCCTACACCCCCGTCCACACCGTCGCCGGCGTCCACACCAGCGCCACCTACTACGAGGACGTGCGCGTCCCCGTCTCCAACCTGGTCGGCGAGCTCAACGGCGGCTGGTCGCTGATGACCAACCAGCTCAACCACGAGCGGGTCGCACTGACCTCCTCGGCGCCGCTCACCCAGTCGCTGAAGCTGGTGCGCGAGTGGGCGCAGCAGACCAAGAACCCCGACGGCCACCGCGTCATCGACGCCGAGTGGGTGCAGATCGCGCTCGGCCGCGCCCACGCGCGTGTCGAGATGCTGACCCTGCTGAACTGGAAGCTGGCCTCCGACGCCGACCGCGGCATCGACCTCTCGCCCGCCGAGGCGTCGGCCGTGAAGATCTACGGCTCCGAGCTGGCCACCGAGGTCTACCGCTCGCTCATGGAGGTCGTGGGCCCGCACTCCGGCCTCACCGCCGACTCCGAGGGTGCGGTCCTCGCCGGGCGCCTCGAGCGCTTCCACCGCTCCTCGCTCGTCATGACCTTCGGGGGCGGCACCAACGAGATCCAGCGCGACATCATCGGCTACGTCGGTCTCGGCCTGCCCGCCGCGAAGCGCTGACCCCGCCTCCCTCTTCCCTCTGCCTCCAGGACGGACCGCCATGGACTTCTCCTTCACCCCCGAGCAGGACGACGCCGCTGCGCTGGCCGCGCAGATCCTCGACGCCCGTGTGACCAACGACCGGCAGAAGGCCGTCGAGACCACCGGCTCCCGCTTCGACCCCGACCTCTGGGCCGCGCTGGGCGAGGCCGGCTTGCTCTCCCTCGCGGTCCCGGAGTCGTACGGCGGCGCCGGGCTCGGCCTCATCGAGCTGTGCCGGGTGCTCGACGAGGCGGGTCGCCGGGTCGCGCCGGTCCCGCTCGCGACCCACGGCGCGGCTGCCCTCCTCCTGGCCGAGGCCGGCTCCCCCGAGCTCCAGGAGCGCTGGCTCCCCGGTGCGGCGACCGGCGAGTCGGTGCTGACCGTGGCCCTGGCCGAGGAGCGCACGCACCTCCCCACCCTCCCGGTCGTCTCCGCCACCTCCACCGACGAGGGGTGGGTGCTGTCCGGCAGCAAGTCGCTGGTCCGCGCGGGCGACCGCGCCGCGGCGTACCTCGTCAGCGCGACCACGCCCGACGGCGTCGGGGTGTTCCTGGTCGAGGCCGGTGCCACCGGCGCCGGCACCACCCCGGGTCGCACGAGCGACGGCGACACCGTCGTCCGCCTCGACCTGCTGCGCACGCCGGGCACCCCGGTCGGCGCGCTCGACGGCAGCACCGCGAACCGCCTGGGCGACCTGGTCACCGTCACCACGGCCGCGGAGCTGCTGGGGATCACCGAAGGCGCGCTGCGGCTGACCTCGGAGTACGCCAAGACCCGTGAGCAGTTCGGCCGCCCGATCGGCACGTTCCAGGCGGTCTCGCAGCGACTGGCCGACGGCTACATCGACGTGCTCGGCCAGCGGCTGACCCTGTGGTCGGCCGCCTGGCGGCTCGCGGAGGGCCTGCCTGCCGACACCGAGGTGGCGATCGCCAAGCTGTGGGCCGCGGACGCCGCCCACCGCCTGGCCCACACGACCGTCCACGTGCACGGCGGCGTCGGCATCGACCTCGACGGCGAGGCGCACCGCTACTTCACGACCGCCAAGCGGCTCGAGTTCGCCTTCGGTGGCGCCACCGAGCAGGCGCTCTCGATCGGCCGCGTGCTCGCGGCCGAGCCGGCCTGACCCACCGCACCCCCGGTGGTCGAGCAGCGAGCGCAGCGAGCGGGCGTCGAGACCCTCCGCGACCTGCTCCTGGCCCGCTGCGACGACCCGCGCCCGGGACTGCTGTTCGAGGACGAGCAGCTGTCCTGGGCCGAGGTCGTCACCGAGGGGTGCGACCGCGCCGCCGCGCTGCGCAGCCTGCTGGACCCCGACCGGCCGCCGCACGTGGGCGTGCTCCTCGAGAACACCCCGGACTTCCTGCTGACCCTCGGCGCGGCCGCCCTCGGCGGCCTCGTGGTCGTCGGGCTCAACCCGACCCGCCGCGGTGAGGGGCTCGCCGGCGACGTGCGACGCACCGACTGCCAGCTCGTCCTGACCGACGCCGGGCACGCGGACCTGCTCGGGGACGTCGGGGTCCCGGTGGTGCCGGTCGAGTCACCCGACTGGTCCGACCTCCTCGAGCGGCACCGCGGCGCACCCGTGCCGGAGGCCGACGTCGACGCCGACACCCTGGTCATGCTCATCTTCACCTCGGGCACCTCCGGGGACCCCAAGGCGGTGCGGGTGACCCAGGCCAAGGTCGCGGGGCCGGGGACCATGCTGGCCGAGCGGTTCGGGCTCGGCCCGGAGGACGTCGCCTACCTCTCGATGCCGCTCTTCCACTCCAACGCCGTCATGGCCGGCTGGGGCCCGGCGCTGGCCGGGGGCGCGACCGTCGCGCTGGCCCGGCGGTTCAGCGCGAGCGGGTTCCTGCCCGACGTGCGACGGTTCGGGGCGACGTACGCCAACTACGTCGGCAAGCCGTTGACCTACGTGCTCGGCACGCCCGAGCGGGCCGACGACGCCGACAACCCGCTGCGGCTGGTCTTCGGCAACGAGGCCAACGAGCGCGCGATCGCGGAGTTCGGCCGGCGCTTCGGCTGCACCGTCGTCGACTCCTACTCCTCCACCGAGAACGCCGTCGTCGTGCAGCGGCGCCCCGACATGCCGCCCGGCGCGCTGGGGTGGCCGCTGCCGGGCGTCGCGGTGCTGCACGAGGACGGCTCCCCTGTCGCCGACGCGGTCTTCGACGCCGAGGGCCGGCTGCTGAACGCGGACGAGGCGGTCGGGCAGCTGGTCAACACGACCGGGCGCGGGGCCTTCGCCGGCTACTACGACGACCCCGCCGCCGAGGCCGAGCGGATGCGCGGCGGGATGTACTGGTCCGGCGACCTGGCCTACCGCGACGCCGACGGGTGGGTCTACTTCGCCGGTCGCACGGCCGACTGGCTGCGGGTCGACGGCGAGAACCTCGCCGCGGCGCCGCTGGAGCGGATCTGGCTGCGGCACCCGGCCGTCGAGCAGGCGGCGGTGTACGCCGTCGCCGACCCGGGCCCGATGGGCGTCGGCGACCAGGTGGTGGCCGCGCTCGTCACCTCCCGGCCGCTCTCGGCCGAGGAGGTGGGCGCCTTCCTCGACTCCCAGGGCGACCTGCCGACCAAGGGCCGCCCCCGCTGGGTGCGCCTGCTCGCCGACCTCGACGAGCTCCCGCGGACCGCGACGACGAAGGTGCTCAAGCGCGACCTCGCCGCCCAGGGCCCGGTGGCCGGTCGCGGACGGTTGCTGGAGCGGGACGAGCGAGGCACGACGTACGTCGAGGTGCTTGACCGGGTGTGACGCGGGACATACGTTGACGCGCGTCAACTAGAACGTGTTCCAGTCGCAACCAGGAGGCCCGATGGCCGAGAACGTGCAGCAGCTGCTCCGCGAGCGCCTCGAGGACGACGGCACCGCCGTCGTCAGCGGGGACCGGTCATGGACCTGGCGCGAGCACCTCGCCGAGGCCTCCGCCGAGGCCGCCGCCGTCCTCGCGGGAGTCGACCGGGAGCGTCCGGTCCACGTGGGGACCCTCCTCGGCAACTCCCCCTCGATGCTGCGCGCGATGGCCGCGGCCGGGCTGGGCGGCTACGTCCTGTGCGGGATCAACACCACCCGCCGCGGCGAGGGGCTGGCCGCCGACGTGCGCCGCGCCGAGTGCCAGGTGCTGCTGACCGATGCCGAGCACCTGCCCCTGCTCGAGGGCGTGGACCTCGGGGACGTGCGGGTCGTCGACGTCGACTCGGCCGCCTGGGCCGAGGAGGTCGCGGCCGCCGGTGCTGCGGGCGGGCTGGTGCCGCTGCGCGAGGTCGAGGCCATGGACACCTTCATGATGATCTTCACCTCCGGCACCTCCGGTGACCCGAAGGCCGTGCAGGTGGCGCACCTGATGGTGCTGTTCTCCGGGCTGAACCTGGTCGACCGCTTCACCATCACGCCCGACGACGTCTGCTACCTCTCGATGCCGCTGTTCCACTCCAACGCGGTGGTGGCGGGCTGGGCCGTCGCCGTCGCCTCCGGCGCCACGATGGTCCCCACGAGGTTCTCGGCCTCCCGCTTCCTCGACGACGTGCGCCGCCACGGCGTCACCTACATGAACTACGTCGGCAAGCCGCTGGCCTACGTGCTCGCCACGCCCGAGCGCGAGGACGACGCCGACAACACCCTGCGCGTGGCGTTCGGCAACGAGGCCAGCGACCGCGACATCGCGGAGTTCTCCCGGCGCTTCGGCTGCGAGGTGATGGACGGCTTCGGCTCCACCGAGCTGGCGATCATCATCCTGCGCGAGCCCGGGACCCCGCCCGGCTCGATCGGCAAGGGCATGGACGGCGTGGCGATCTACGACGCCGAGACCGTGACCGAGTGCCCGCCGGCCCGCTTCGACGAGCACGGCGCCCTGCTCAACGCCGACGAGGCGGTCGGCGAGCTGGTCAACACCACCGGCGGCGGCTACTTCCAGGGCTACTACAACGACCCCGACGCCAACGCCGACCGGATGCGGCACGGCATGTACTGGTCCGGCGACCTGGCCTACAAGGACGCCGAGGGGTGGATCTACCTCGCGGGCCGCACCGCGGACTGGATGCGCGTGGACGGCGAGAACCTCGCCGCCGGACCGATCGAGCGGATCCTCCAGCGGCTCCCCCAGCTCAACCGGGTGGCGGTCTACGCCGTCAAGGACGAGCACGTGGGCGACCAGGTCATGGCGGCGGTCGTGCTCAACGAGGGCGAGGAGCTCACCCCCGCGCAGCTCGAGGCCTTCCTGGCCGAGCAGCCCGACCTCTCCCCGAAGGCCTGGCCCCGCTACGTGCGGATCAACGCCGACCTGCCCGCCACCGCCACCAACAAGGTGCTCAAGCGCGAGCTGATGGCCCAGGGCGTCACCGCCGACGGCGGCGAGCTGTGGACCCGCGAGGAGCGCGGCCTCTCCTACTCGTGAGGACCGGCCGACGGGGTGCCCAGCCGCTCAGCGCAGGAGCCGCTGGACCCCGTTGGTGAGCCGGACCGCCCAAAAACCGCTGGTCTCGTCGGAGTACCAGATCGAGCGGCCCTCGAGGTCCCAGGCGGGCTGGGAGTAGGCCGACGCGCCGCCGGAGTCGGCGGCCTCGGTGCCGGGGGCGACCGGCATGTTGAAGTAGGCGACCTCGCGCGGGCGCCGTACGTCGGAGATGTCGAAGACCCGCAGGCCCGAGGCGATCATCGAGCAGGCCGCGAGGCGCGGGCTGCGGCGCGTCGGGACCGAGCAGTAATGGCCGGTGTAGCCGCCGACCGGGCTGCTCGCGCCGGGGTCCCCCGCGGCCGCGCGGCGCTCGGCGGGCTGGTGCACCTGCAGCCGCACCGAGGAGACGACCCGCGGCCGCCTCGGGTCGGTGACGTCGATGATCCGCGCGGCGCCGACGGTGTAGTCGGCCGGGTCGACGGAGGTGCCGTTGAGCCCCACCGTGGAGAACTCGTCGACCTGGAACAGGTAGTCCCGACCGGCCCGGCGGAACGGCTCGGCGACCTGCGGGATCGAGCCCTCGGGCCAGGTGAGGTTCGACAGGACCGTGACCGACGGGTTCTCGACCCGGTCCTGGATCTCGCTGACGTCGAGGATCCGCAGGCCCTCGCCGGGAAGCTGGACGGCGGTGAGGTCGTTGCCGATGTGCGCGGCGTAGAGCGTGCGGCCGTCGGGCGAGAGCCGCATGCCGTGATAGTTGACGTTGTACTGCTCGAAGAGCTGCACGGGCGCGGTCGGGTCGGTCAGGTCGATCGCGGTGAACGTCTGGCCGCCCGACGACGCGGCGTAGAACGTCAGCCCGTCGCGGGTCCAGCCGGACTCGTGCCCGAGCGTCGCCGACTGCGTGCGCGAGAGCAGCACCGGCTCGCGGCAGTCGGTGTCGATGTCGTAGACCTCGAGCACCCCGGCCGAGGAGTAGGCGTTGCCCATGACCGCCGCCAGCAGGCCGCGCCGCTCGTTGACCAGCAGCGACTCGTGCGGGCTGAGCATGGTCGGCGTCGTGATGCTGGTGGTCACGACCGGCTCGGCGGGGTCGGACATGTCGACCACGCGCACGCCCTGCCCGCTGGACGCGCCGGTCACCTGGAACGGCGGCGCCACGGGGAGGATCTGGCTGGCGTCGTAGTAGGCGCACTCCCGGCCGCGCGCGTCGACGTACCGGAGCACCTTGAAGCCGCCGGTGCCGTCGAGGTGCCCGACCGGCCTGGTGTTGCAGCGGTAGCCCCTCGCGGCGCGCCCGGACTCGAAGTCCTCGGCCGGCACCCGACCCTGAACGTCGGTCTCGGGGCGGGCGCCTGGCCCGCAGTCTGCGGTCGGGACCGGATTCGGGAACGCGCGGCCGTCGGCCGGGCCGAGGCCGGCGACGCCGACCCCGGCCAGCGCCACCGAGGCGACGCTGACGGCGAGCCGGCGCAGCGGCCCCGCGGCGGTCACGGGGTCAGCCGTTGACCTTGTTGAGGGCCGCCACGGCCTCCTCGAACTCCGAGACCAGGCTGGCCATGACGTCGGCGACCGGGCGCACCTCGTTCATCCGGCCGACGATCTGGCCGACGGGCATCGAGATGACGTCGGGGTCGTTGCTGGCCACGATCCGGTTGTGCGCCTCGGCCACGAGCAGGTTCTGCAGCGGCATCGGCAGCGGCTGCGGGGCACCCTCCTCGGCCCAGGCCTCGGTCCACTTGGTCTTGAGCAGGCGCGCCGGCTTGCCGGTGTAGACCCGGGTGCGGACGGTGTCGGCGGAGGTGGCGCGCGTGAACGCGGTCTCCCAGGCCTCGTGGTTGGCCGAGAGGTTGCGGTACTCCTCGGTGCCGAGCCAGATCGACCCCGTCCAGACGCCCTGGGAGCCCAGTGCGAGCGAGGCGGCGATCTGGCGGCCCGAGCCGATGCCGCCGGCGCCGAGGACCGGCACGTCGGGGCCGACCGCGTCGACGATGTCGGGGGTCAGGACCATGGAGGCGATCTCGCCGGTGTGGCCGCCTGCCTCGTAGCCCTGGGCGATGATGATGTCGACGCCGTTGGCGACGTGGCTGAGCGCGTGCTTGGGGGCGCCGGCCAGCGCGCCGACCTTCACGCCGGCGGCGTGGCACTGCTCGATCACGTCGACCGGCGGGGAGCCGAGCGCGTTGGCCATGAAGACCGGGCGGTGGGTCAGCGCCACGTCCACGTGCGAGCGGGCCATGGAGTGGAGCCAGCCGAGGACGCCCTCGCGACCCTCGCCCTCCTGCAGCGGCGGGACGCCGAGCTTGAGCAGGGTCTCGTCGACGAACTTCTTGTGCTCCTCGGGGATGTAGGCCGACAGGTCGGTCGAGGTGCCCTCGGTGGGGATCTTCATCGGCATGACGACGTCGACGCCGTACGGCTTGCCGTCGGTGTTCTCGTCCATCCAGGTGAGGGTGCGGTCGAGCTCCTCGGTGTCGTTGAACCGCACGCAGCCCAGCACCCCGAGGCCACCGGCGCGGGAGACCGCCGCGGCGACGTGCTCGGAGGGGGTGAACGCCATGATCGGGTAGTCGATGCCGAACTGGTCGCAGATCGCGGTGCGCATGGTCAGGTGTCTCCTGGCAGGTGGTGGGGGGGAAGGCGGGACGGGCTCAGCCGGCGGGCGCGGTCGCGGCCTGGGAGGCGAGCGCCATCTCCTTGGCCGCGGGGTACTGCGCCTTGCCGGTGGCGTTGCGGGGGACCGTGTCGACGACCGTGAGCGAGCGGGGCAGCTTGTACCCCGACAGGTGGGCGCGGAGGTACTCGCGCAGCTCCTCGAGCTCGAGGGTCGCGCCGTCGCGGAGCTGGACCACGGCCGCGACCGCCTGGCCGTACGTCGCGTCCGGGATGCCGACGACGAGGGTGTCGTAGACGGCCGGGTGGCCCTTGATCGCCATCTCGACCTCCTCGGGGTAGACCTTCTCGCCACCGGTGTTGACGCAGTTGGAGCCGCGGCCCAGCAGGGTCACGCGACCGTCGGTCTCGATCCGGGCGAAGTCGCCGGGCACGGAGTAGCGCTCCCCGTCGACCTCGAGGAAGGTCGCCGCGGACTTCTCGGGGTCCTTGTAGTAGCCGACGGGGACGTTGCCGCCGCGGGCCAGCCGGCCGATCCTGCCGACCTCGGTCATCGGGATCGGGCGGTTGTCCTCGTCGAGCACGACCGAGGCGGGGCCCAGGCCGACCACGGGGCCGTCGGTGGAGATCGCGTTCTTGTCCTGCATGCCCATGCCCGAGAAGCCGGTCTCGGTGGCGCCGATCGAGTCGGTGAAGATCGCGTTGGTGAACTCGTCCATCCAGCGCTTCTTCACCGGCGGGGAGAAGATCGCCGCGGAGCTGGAGATGGCGAAGAGGCTGCTGGCGTCGTACGGCGTGCCGGTGGCCTTCTTGCGCTCGTACTCCTCGATGAGCGGGCGCGCCATCGCGTCGCCGGTCATGAAGATGAGCTGGACCTTGTCCTGCTCGATGATCTCCCAGGTGCGCTGGGGGTCGAACTTGGGCTCGAGCACCGTCAGGTGGCCGGCGAAGAGGTGCATGAGCAGACCCGCCTGGGCGCCGCCGTGCATGAGCGGGCTCAGCGGGAAGGTCGTCATCCGGGGGTCGGTGGCCTGCTTGGACTGGTCGAACTCCTCCAGGGGCTCACCGGTGTAGAAGTCGATGCCGCCGCCGAGCACGCGCCAGAAGTCCTCGTGGCGCCACATGACGCCCTTCGGGAAGCCGGTGGTGCCGCCGGTGTAGATGATGTGGATGTCGTCGGCGCTGCGCTCGGCGAAGTCGCGCTCGGCGCTCTGGCCGGCGACCGCGTCGGCGTACAGCACGCCGCCGAAGGCGGAGATGTCCGAGGCGTCGTCGGGGTCGATCGCGTCGGGGATGACCACGAAGGTCTTCAGCTTCGCGTGGTTCGGCGCGACCTTGGCCACCAGGTCGGCGTAGGAGCGCTCCATCACCACGGCCACGACGTCGGCGTTGTCGAAGAGGTAGTTGAGCTCGCCCTCGACGTAGCGGTAGTTCACGTTGATGGTCACCGCGCGGATCTTGACCGTCGCCAGGACCGCCACCACGTGCTCGATGGAGTTCTTGGCGTAGATGGCGACGTGGTCGCCGGGGCCGACGCCCTGGCTCTGCAGGTAGTGCGCCAGGCGGTTGGACTCCGCCTCCAGGTCGGCGTAGGTGGCCACCCGGTCCCCCACCTTCAGGGCGGGGTTCTGCGGGGCGGCGTCGACGGCGTGCTCGAAGAGGTCTGCGATGTTCAGGGCCACGGCCCGAGACTAGAACACGTTCTCGTTTGTGGCTAGCATCACGGCCCATGAGCGACTGCCTGGTGGAGCAGGACGGCCACGTCCTGATCGTCACGATGAACCGTCCCGAGCGCCGCAACGCGCTGTCGAGCGAGATGCTGCGGATCATGGAGGACGCCTGGGACCGGGTGAACTCCGACGACTCCATCCGCGTCTGCATCCTCACCGGCGCCGGCGGCTACTTCTGCGCCGGGATGGACCTCAAGAACGCCGACGAGAAGCCGCCCTCGGAGAGCTTCGAGTCCGGCGAGTTCGACCCCTCCGTCATCAAGGGCCTGCTCAAGGGCTTCCGCCTCACCAAGCCGCTCATCGCGGCGGTCGAGGGCCCGGCGATCGCCGGCGGCACCGAGATCCTGCAGGGCACCGACATCCGGGTCGCCGGTGAGTCGGCGAAGTTCGGCGTCGCCGAGGCGCGCTGGTCGCTCTACCCGATGGGCGGCTCCGCGGTGCGGCTGCCCCGCCAGATCCCCTACACCGTCGCGGCCGAGCTGCTGCTGACCGGCCGCACCCTGCTGGCTCCCGAGGCCAAGGAGCTCGGTCTCATCGGCCACGTCGTGCCCGACGGCCAGGCGCTGGCCAAGGCGCGCGAGATCGCCGACATGATCGCCGCCAACGGCCCGCTCGCGGTCCAGGCGATCCTCAAGACGATGCGCGACTCCGAGGGCAAGCACGAGGAGGAGTGCTGGGCCGACGACGCCAAGGTGGGCGCGGCGGTCTTCTCCTCCGACGACGCCAAGGAGGGCCCGCGGGCGTTCCTGGAGAAGCGCAAGCCCGAGTTCAAGGGTCGCTGAGCGCGGTCCCGCTGCCCTCGCGCGTGTGCGCCCCGGGGGTTCCGCCGCGGCGCCGGTCGGCGAGACTGGCGCCGTGGACCTCTCGGCTCTGGCGGGCACGCTGCCGCTGCTCTTCCCGCTCGCCTTTGTCGTCCTCGCGGGCGTCGCGGTGTGGTGGACGCTGGAGCAGGCCCGCAAGCGGCGCGAGGCCTTCGCGGCGTACGCTGCGTCGCGCGGGTGGACCTACGTCCGCGAGGACCCTGCCCTGGTCCACCGGTTCACGGGCGCGCCGTTCGGGCGCGGCTTCGGCCGGCGCGCGCAGAACGTGCTGCTCGGCCAGCACGACGGCAGGGCCACGGTCGCCTTCGACTACCAGTACTCCCAGCGCACCGGCTCCGGGAAGAACCGACGCACCTCGACCTACCACTTCTCGGTGGTGGCCACGCACCTCGGCGTCGCGCTGCCCGAGCTGTCCGTGACCCCGGAGAACGTCGTCAGCCGCTTCTTCGGGCGCGTCTTCGACAGCGACGTGCAGCTGGACTCCGAGCAGTTCAACCGCGCCTTCACGGTCGGGGCGCCGGACCGGAAGTTCGCCTACGACGTGCTGCACCCGCAGATGATCGAGATGCTGCTGACCCGCCCGGACCTGGCCTGGCGCACCGAGGGCGACTCGCTGGTGATGATCAGCTCGGGCAAGCACTCCCCCGCCCTCGTCGAGGACCGGCTCGCCGCCATGGACGGGATCGCCGACCGCATCCCCGAGTTCGTCTGGCGCCAGCTGCGGGGCCAGGGATGAGCGGCGGAGCGGGCGTGCTGCTCCTGGTGGGCGGCGGCCTCCTGCTCGTGCTCGGCCTCGCGGTCGTGGTGATGTACAACCGCTTCGTCCGGCAGGTGGCGCTGGTCGAGCAGTCCTGGAGCGGCATCGACGTCGAGCTCACCCGCCGCCACGAGCTGATCCCGAACCTGGTCGAGGCGGTGCGCGGCTACGCCGCGCACGAGCGGGAGCTGCTGGACGTGCTCGTCCGCGCCCGCGAGGACGCCGCCGCCCACGCCGGCGACCGCCCCGCCGCACGCGGCTCCTACGAGGACCGGGTCGGCTCGGCGCTCGGCCGGGTGCTCGCCCGGGCCGAGGCCTACCCCGACCTGCGGGCCAGCGAGGTGTTCCTCGCGCTGCAGGACGACCTCGCGCTCACCGAGGACCGGATCGCCGCGGCACGGCGGTTCTACAACGGCAACGTGGCCGCGCTGAACACCCGGGTCCGCACCGTGCCGTCCAACCTCGTGGCGGCAGCCTTCGGGTTCGACGAGCGCGACTTCTTCGAGCTGGCCGACCCGGCCCACCGGGCCGCCCCGACGACCGGTCTGGGCTGAGACCCGTCCACCGTCGTACGCCGAGCGGTCAGCCGACGGAGCGGTCGCCGGTCCAGAACTGTGCGCGCAGGGCCTTCTTGTCGGGCTTGCCGAGGCCGGTGAGCGGCAGGGCGTCCGTGGTGATGACCTGCTTGGGCGCCTGCACCGAGCCCTTGCGCTCCTTGACCATCTCCTGGATCTCGTGGACGACCTGCTCGGTGAGCTCGTGGCCCTCGCGCAGCACGACGATGGCGGTGACCGCCTCGCCGAACTTCTCGTGCGGGGTGCCGATGACCCCGACCTGGGCGATCGCGGGGTGCTCGGCCACGACGTCCTCGACCTCGCGCGGGAAGACGTTGAAGCCACCGGTGACGATCATGTCCTTGGTGCGGTCGACGATGTACCAGAAGCCGTCCTCGTCCTCGCGGGCCACGTCGCCGGTGTGCATCCAGCCGTCGCGGAAGGTCTCCGCGGTGACCTCCGGGAGCTTCCAGTAGCCGCCGGAGAGCAGCGGCCCGGCGACGCAGATCTCGCCGGGCTCGCCCACGGGGACCGGGTTGCCGTCCTCGCCCAGCAGCGCGGTGCGGACCATCGCGGCAGGCCGCCCGCAAGAGGAGAGCCGCGCGTCGTTGCCGCTGGCCACGGCCTCGGCGTGGTCGGACTTGGAGAGGTAGGTGATGACCATCGGGGCCTCGGACTGCCCGTAGTACTGCGCGAAGATCGGCCCGAAGCGCTCGATGGCCTCCTTGAGCCGCACCGGGTTGATCGGTGAGGCGCCGTAGTAGACGGTCTCCAGCGAGGACAGGTCGCGGGTTCGGCTGTCGGGGTGGTCCATGAGGGCGTAGAGCATCGAAGGCACCAGCATGGTGGCGGTGATCTTGCGCTCCTCGATGGTGCGCAGCACCTCGGCGGGGTCGAACTTCGTCAGCACGACGAGCTCGCCACCCTTGATGACGGTCGGGGTGAAGAAGGCTGCCCCCGCGTGCGAGAGCGGGGTGCACATGAGGAAGCGTGGGTTCTCCGGCCACTCCCACTCCGAGAGCTGCACGGCGCTCATGGTGGAGAACGACTGCGAGAGACCGATGACGCCCTTGGGCTTGCCGGTGGTGCCGCCGGTGTAGGTGATCGAGGTGATGTGGTCCGGGGGCAGCAGCACCGCCTCGAGCGGCCGCGGCTCGAACTGCGCGGCCGCGGCGACGAGGTCCTTGCCGACGTGGGCGAGCGACTCGGGCACCGGGCCGATCGTGAGGACCTGCTCGAGCCCCGGGCACTTCTCCAGCAGGCCGACGGCGCGCTCGGCGAAGACCGGGTCGACGACGAGGACGCTGATCTCGGCGTCGTTGATGACGTAGGCGTGGTCGTCGAGCGAGCCGAGCGGGTGCAGCGACGTGCGCCGGTAGCCTTGGGTCTGGCCCGCGCCGAGGATGAACAGCACCTCGGGGCGGTTGAGCGCGAGCAGCGCGCCGGCAGTGCCGCGCCCGGCGTCGAGGGACTCGAAGGCCTGGACGTACTGGCTGATCCGGTCGGCGGTCTCGCCGCCGGTGAGGACCGTGTCGCCGAGGTGCATCACCGGCTTCGTGCGATGCCGCTTGAGGGCGGCGACCATGAGGTGGCCGTTGTGGGTGCCGGTGCGCAGGGTGTCGGTCGCGGTCATGGCCGTGAGACTAGAACGTGTTCCAGTTCGGGTCCAGCACCCTGCGCGCCGGCGGACGCGCCGGCCCTGCTCAGGCGAGCAGGTCCGCCACCCGGCGTACCTCGTCGGGGGTGTGGAGGCTGACCAGCAGGGTCGTGACGCCGGTGTCTTCCCACTCCGCGACCTTGTCCTTGACCTCCTCGGGCGTGCCGATGATGTGCAGGTCCTCGACCAGCTCGTCGGGGATGATCGCGGTCGCCTCGTCCTTCTTGCCGGCGAGGTAGAGCTCCTGCACCTTCACCGCGACGTCCTCGTAGCCCATGCGGATGAAGACCTGGTTGTGGAAGTTCATCTCCGCAGCCCCCATGCCGCCCATGTAGAGCGCCGCGAACGGCTTCATGGCATCCAGGGCGCGGCGCTTGGCGTCGGCGTCCGGGACGATCTCGAGGTGGCAGGTGGCCGCGATCTCGAAGTCGTCGCGGGTGCGGCGGGCGCCGGGGCGGGCGAAGCCCTCGTCCAGCCACGGCTGGTACATCCCCGCCGACTTGGGCGTGTAGAAGATCGGGATCCAGCCGTCGGCGATCTCGGCGGTCTGGGCGACGTTCTTGGGTCCCTCGGCGCCCAGCCAGATCGGCACGTCCGCGCGCAGCGGGTGCGTGATCGGCTTCAGCGGCTTGCCGAGGCCGAGCGAGCCGGGCCCGGTGTAGGGCAGCGGGTAGTGCGGGCCGGCGTTGGTGACAGGGCCCTCGCGGCGCAGCACCTGGCGGATGATGTCGACGACCTCGCGGGTGCGGGCCAGCGGCTTGGCGAAGGGCTGGCCGTACCAGCCCTCGACCACCTGGGGGCCGCTCACGCCCATGCCGAGCACCAGCCGGCCACCGGAGAGGTGGTCCAGCGTCAGGGCGTGCATGGCGATCGAGGTCGGCGTGCGTCCGGACATCTGCACGATCGAGGTCCCGAGGCGGACGTTGCTCGTCTCGCGACCCCACCAGGCGAGCGGGGTGAAGGCGTCGGAGCCCCAGGCCTCGGCGGTGAAGATCGCGTCGAAGCCCGACTCGTCGGCGGCCTGCACGAGGTCGCCGTGGTGCGTGGGCATCTGTGCCTGCCAGTAGCCCAGCTGAAGTCCCAGTTTCATGGTGGACACCCTGCCAGAACAGTTGCCTTCGGCATAGAACACGTTCTAGTTTCATCCCATGTCCCGCACCCTGTCGGCACCGGTGACGGTCGCCTTCGACTACACCCGATCCACCGGACCCGTCCTCGGACGCTTCCTCACCGGCCTGCGCGACGGCGTCGTGGTGGCCGGGCGGACCTCCGACGGCCAGGTCGTCGTCCCGCCGCCGGAGTACGACCCGGTGACCCACCAGGCCATGGACGACTTCGTCGAGGTCTCCTCCGAGGGCACGGTGAGCTCGTGGACCTGGGTGCCCGAGCCGGTCAAGCACCAGCCGTTCGACCGCCCCTTCGCCTTCGCCCTCGTGACGCTGGACGGGGCGACGAAGCCGCTGCTGCACGCGCTGGACGTCTCCTCCCCCGACGACGTCACGACCGGGATGCGGGTGCGGATCCGCTGGGCCCCGGAGCGCGTGGGCGCCATCACCGACATCGAGTGCTTCGAGCCGGTGCGCGACGGCGAGCCCTCCCCCGCCGAGGTCGCGCCCGCCGGTGCCGTCGACCCGGTGACCGGCATCGTCGTGCCGGTCAGCCTCGACTACACCTACGCCGCCAGCCCGGAGGAGTCCGCCTTCTACCGCGGCCTGGCCGAGGGCCGGATCGTCGGCCAGCGGTGCCCCTCGTGCCGGAAGGTCTACATCCCGCCGCGTGCGGCCTGCCCCTCGGACGGGACGCCGACCGACGAGGAGGTCGAGCTGTCGCACACCGGGACGGTCACGACGTTTTGCATCGTGAACGTGCCCTTCCTCGGGCAGCGCATCACCCCGCCGTACGTCTCGGCCTACATCCTGCTCGACGGCGCCGACATCGCCGTCCTGCACCTGATCCTCGACATCCCCGCCGACGAGGTCCGCATGGGCATGCGCGTGAAGGCGGTCTGGAAGCCCCGCGAGGAGTGGGGCACCACGATCGAGAACATCAGCCACTTCGCGCCCACCGGGGACCCGGACGCGGACTTCGACACCTACAAGCAGCACCTCTGAGACGCGGGAGAGAACTGATGAGAGACGTCGCCGTCGTCGGGTTCGCCCAGCGACAGATGCCCGAGTTCGACGGGTCCCCGACCTGTGTGGAGCTCCTGGTCCCGCTGTTCAAGGAGTGCTACGAGCAGACCGGCTGGACCCGGCGCGACGTGGGCTTCTGGTGCTCCGGCTCCTCGGACTACCTCGCCGGGCGGTCCTTCTCCTTCGTGCAGGCCGTGGACGCCATCGGGGTCATCCCGCCGGTCAACGAGTCGCACGTGGAGATGGACCTGGCCTGGGCGATGTACGAGGCGTGGATCAAGATCCAGACCGGCGAGGTGGACACCGCGCTCGTCTACGCCTTCGGCAAGTCCTCGGCCGGCGTGCTGCGCCGCACCCTGTCGCTGCAGCTGGAGCCCTACACGATGACCCCGCTGTGGCCCGACACCGTGTCGCTGGCGGGCCTGCAGGCCCGCGCCGGCATGGACGCCGGTCTCTGGGACGAGCGCGCCATGGCCGAGGTGGTCAACCGCTCGCTGACCGACGCGGAGAAGAACGAGTGGGCGGTCCGCAAGGGCGGGTCCTCGGTCGAGGAGCTGCTGGCGCGCCCGCTCTACGCCGACCCGCTGCGCAAGCACGACTGCGCCCCGGTCACCGACGGCGCCGCGGCGCTGGTGCTGGCCGCCGGCGACAAGGCGCGCGAGGTGCGCGAGCGCCCCGCGTGGCTGACCGGCCTGTCGACGTACGTCGACGCGATGACCATGTCGCGCGACCTCACCGTCTCGGACTCGGCCCGCCGCTGCGCCCAGGCGCTGGACCTCGGCGGCGTGGACACCGCCGAGCTGCACGCGCCGTTCAGCCACCAGGAGCTGGTGCTGCGCAGCGCCGCCGGCCTGGCCGACGACGTCACCATCAACCCCTCGGGCGGCGCGCTCGCGAGCAACCCGATGTTCTCCGCCGGCGGCATCCGGGTCGGCGAGGCCGCCGCCCGGATCTGGGCCGGGGAGTCCGACAAGGCGCTCGCCCACGCGACGAGCGGCCCGGCCCTGCAGCAGAACTTCATGTGCACCCTGGAAGGACAGAGCTGATGCCCAAGCTCCCCGCAGCGGTCGTCGGCGTCGGCCAGACCCACCACCGCGCGCAGCGCGCCGACGTCTCGATGGCCGGGCTGTGCCGCGAGGCCATCGACCGGGCCCTCGCGGACGCCGGGATGACCCTCGACGACATCGACGCGATCGTCGTCGGCAAGGCGCCCGACCTCTTCGAGGGCGTGATGATGCCCGAGCTGTTCCTCGCCGAGTCCCTCGGTGCGGCCGGCAAGCCGCTCCTGCGGGTCCACACCGCGGGCTCGGTGGGCGGCTCGACGGCGATCGTCGCGTCCTCGCTCGTCCAGGCCGGGGTGCACAAGCGCGTCCTGACCGTGGCCTACGAGAAGCAGTCGGAGTCCAACGCGATGTGGGCGCTGTCGGTGCCCGTGCCGTTCAACATGCCGGTCCACGCGGGTGCCGGCGGCTACTTCGCACCGCACGTGCGCTCCTACATCCGCCGCGCCCAGGCACCCACGCACGTCGGCGCCATCGTGGCCGCCAAGGACCGCACCAACGCGCTGAAGAACCCCTACGCGCACCTGCGCGAGGCCAAGACCGTCGAGCAGGTGCTGGCCTCCCAGATGCTCTGGGACCCCATCCGGTACGACGAGACCTGCCCCTCCTCCGACGGCGCCTGCGCCTTGGTCATCGTCGACGAGGACACCGCCAAGGCCTCGCCGAACCCGGCCTGGATCCACGGCACGATCATGCGCTCGGAGGCCACCACCGCCGCCGAGCGCGACCAGGTGAACCCGCAGGCCTCGCGTGACGCGGCGGCCGCGCTGTGGAAGCAGGCCGGCATCACCTCACCGATCGACGAGATCGACGCGGCCGAGATCTACGTTCCCTTCTCGTGGTTCGAGCCCATGTGGCTGGAGTCGCTCGGGTTCGCCGAGGAGTACACCGGCTGGAAGCTCACCGAGTCCGGCGCCACGGCGATGGACGGCCGGATCCCGGTCAACTGCTCGGGCGGCGTCATGTCGTCGAACCCGATCGGCGCCTCCGGGATGCTCCGCTTCGGCGAGGCGGCGCTGCAGGTGCGGGGCGCCGCCGGCGAGCACCAGGTCGACGGGGCCCGCAAGGCGCTCGGCCACGCGTACGGCGGCGGCTCGCAGTTCTTCGCCATGTGGGTCGTCGGGTCGGAGAAGCCGAGCAACTAGCGGTGGCCGCCCCTCGGTAGGGTCGGCGTCATGATCGAGCTCAGGACGCCGACCCAGATCGAGCAGATGCGACCCGCGGGCCGCTTCGTCGCCTCGGTCATCTCCGCCCTGGCCGAGAAGGCCGCGCCCGGGGTCAACCTGCTCGAGCTGGACGCCCTGGCCCACGACATGATCAGGGCCGCCGGTGCGGAGTCCTGCTACATCGACTACCACCCCTCCTTCGGGGCCTCGCCGTTCGGCAAGGTGCTGTGCACCTCGGTCAACGACGCGGTCCTGCACGGCCTCCCCCACGACTACGTCCTGGCCGACGGCGACCTGCTCTCCGTCGACTTCGCGGCCTCGGTGGACGGCTGGGTGTCCGACTCCGCGCTCTCCGTGGTCGTCGGCACGCCCCGCGAGGAGGACCTGCGACTCATCGAGGTCACCGGTCGCGCGCTGGAGGCCGGCATCGAGGCGGCACGTCCGGGCAACAAGATCGGCGACATCTCCGCCGCGATCGCCGGGGTCGCGCGCGCCGCCGGGCTCTCCATCAACACCCAGTTCGGCGGGCACGGGGTCGGCCGCACCATGCACGGCGACCCGCACATCCCCAACGACGGACGCGCCGGCCGCGGCTTCAAGCTCCAGCCCGGCCTGGTCATCGCCATCGAGCCGTGGTTCCTGCACACCACCGACGAGATCTACACCGACCCCGACGGCTGGACCCTGCGCAGCGCCGACGGCAGCCGGGGCGCCCACATGGAGCACACGGTCGCCATCACCGAGGACGGCCCGCTCGTCCTCACCGCGCGCGACTGACCCACCGACTCAGCGTCGGCGGGCGCCGACCAGGGTGAACCACCGCTCCTTGAGCCCCAGTCGGGCCTTCACCTCGTCACCGGGCACGGTGGCGGTGCCGGTCGTGCCGACCAGCCGCAGGGTCGTCACGCGCCCGCCCCACTCACCGCCGCCCTCGCGCCCGACGACCTCCACAGCCGTGAGGTCGCCGACGGCGGGCCGCAGCTGCTCGAGGGCGGTGTCGGCGACCATGCGCCGCCAGGTGTGGTTCGGGTTGGGTGCCCAGTCGTCCCACGGGTCGCGCTGATCGACCAGGTAGGGCAGCCCGGCCGCCAGGGCGCGGCCGCCGTTGCTCGAGGAGTACATCGTCAGGGCCGGGAGGCCGCCGTGGGTGAGGATCGTGCCGGTGGTCGCGGACACCGCGGCGTCGCCCGCTGCGGTCTCGCCCCCCACGCCGCCGTACACCTGGCACGAGGTGGTGTCGCAGACGTCCCAGGCCCGCTCCGCGCTCCGTGACCGCACGGCGTAGGTCCGGGCCGCGACGGCCTGGGCGGCCACCGCGTGCGCGGGCCAGGACGCAGGCATCTCCCGGGTCACGACGCCGCGGACGTACTCCTCGAGCGGCAGGGTGTTCACCGTGCCGACCCCGGGCACGGCGACGAGGCGCCCGCGGTACGACGCCTCGCCGGTCGGGGTCACGAGCACCAGCGGTCCCCCACCGGCCGCGAAGCCGGCCCCGGCGGGCACCGGTCGGTCGGGACGCCACCGCAGGGTCCCCGCCGCGGTGTCCCGACGTTGCAGCCGCGGCCCGCGCGGGGTGAGCGCGAGCCGCCACTGGTCGGTGACGCCGTCCGGGAGCACGGTCACGGTGCCGCCCGCGACGAGCTGCAGCCCGGGCTGGTGCCGGACCACGAGGTCGGGCGTGGTGTCACCGGTGAGCAGCACGCGGATCTCACCGGTGGCTGCGCCGCGGCGGGTGCCCGGGTAGTAGAAGTCGAGGATCTGCTGCCAGGTCAGTCCCGCTGCTGCGGCCCCGCCGGCGCCGTACTGGCTCATGCCGTGCCCGTGGCCCCAGCCGTGCCCCCGGAGCACCACCCAGCTGTCGCCCGGGACCGCCAGCAGCCCGGCCACGTGCCGTTCGCGTGCCTCCACCGGCGCGGCCACGGACTCCTCGCCGTGCGGCACCGCGTGCGCCGGGCCGGGCACGAGGGACACCGACGTGACGGCGGCGAGGGCCGCGAGGAACGTCCGAGAGGGGCGGGTCACCCCGCTCCCATCGGCCGCCCGGTGCTCAGGTGTAGGAGACCTGCAGGTCCTTGATGCCGTTGACCCAGGCGTGGCGCAGCCGCGAGGGCTCGGCGAGCCGGGAGATGTCCGGCACCAGGTCGGCCAGGGCGCGGAAGATCACCCGGATCTCCTGGCGGGCGAGGTTGGCGCCGAGGCAGTAGTGCGCCCCGTGGCCGCCGAAGCCGAGCTGCGGGTTGGGGTCGCGGGTGATGTCGAACCGGAACGGGTCGGTGAAGACGTCCTCGTCGAAGTTGGCGCTGGCGTAGAACAGGCCGACGCGCTGGCCCTTGGCGACGGGCACCCCGCCGACCTCGGTGTCGCGCAGCGCGGTGCGCTGGAACACGCTGATCGGGCTGGCCCAGCGCACGACCTCGTCGACCATCGTGTCGGGGCGCTCGGCCTTCCACAGCTCCCACTGCTCGGGGTTGTCGAAGAAGGCGTTCATGCCGTGGGTGATCGCGTTGCGGGTGGTCTCGTTGCCGGCGACCGCGAGCAGGATCACGAAGAAGCCGAACTCGTCGTCGGTCAGCCCCCGGTCGCCGCTGTGGGCGTGGACGAGCTTGGTGACGATGTCCTCGCGCGGGTTGGCCTTGCGGTCGGCGGCCATCATCATCGCGTAGGCCAGGATCTCGGCGGCCGCGACGTCCGGCTCGCCCGCGATGTCGGGGTCGTCGGAGGCGAGCATCTGGTTCGACCAGTCGAACAGCTTGTGCCGGTCCTCCTGCGGGACGCCGATCAGGTCCGCGATCGCCTGGAGGGGCAGCTCGGCGGCGACCTGCTCCACGAAGTTGCCGCTGCCCTGGGCCAACGCGTCGGTGACGATCTGGCGCGAGCGCCGCTCCATCGTCTCCTCGAGCTCGGCGATCGAGCGGGGCGTGAAGCCGCGGCTGATGATCGCCCGGTGCTGCGTGTGGTGCGGCGGGTCCTGGTTGAGCAGGATGGTGCGCTGGAGCTCGACCTGCTCCCGCAGCATGCCCTCGGAGAAGCGGATGATCGCGCCGTTCTCCTCGGTCGACCAGTCCTTGGAGTTCTTCGACACCGCCGAGACGTCCGCGTGCTTGGTCACCGCCCAGTAGCCGCTGCCGGACTCCTCCGACATGCCGTCGTAGGTGCCCTTCTCCTGCTCCACCCAGGTGACGGGGAACTGCCGGCGCGCGGCCCGGAACGACTCGTGCGGGATGCCCCGCTCGAGCAGGAAGGGGTCGGTGAAGTCGGAGAATCCCTCGGGCAGGACGTCGGCGACGGACATGGCGCTCCTCGTGCGTGGGGTGTCGAGCAGTGGTGGCGGTGCTGGGTGCGGTTCTGGATGCGGTGCGGGGTGCGGTGCGGGCAGTGTGTCAGTGGTGGTAGGCGACCGGCATGGACTTCACGCCGTTGAGCCAGCCGCTGCGCAGGCGGGCCGGCTCGCCGAGCAGCTCGACCCTCACGCCGCTGTCGGCGATGGCGTTGAAGATCAGGTCGACCTCCATGCGCGCCAGGTTGGCGCCGATGCAGTAGTGCGCCCCGTGGCCGCCGAACGCCTGGTGCGGGTTGTGGTCGCGCAGCACGTCGAAGGTGAAGGGGTCGGTGAAGACGTCCTCGTCGAAGTTCGCGCTGGCGTAGAGCAGGCCCACGCGCTCGCCGGCCGGGACCTGGATGCCCCCGATCTCGACGTCGCGCACGGCGGTGCGCTGGAAGGCCGTCACCGGGGTGGCCCACCGGATGATCTCGTCGGTCGCCGTCGCCGGGCGCTGGGCGACGAAGGTCTCCCACTGCTCGGGGTGGGTGGCGAAGGCGTGCATGCCCCAGGTGATGGCGTTGCGCGTGGTCTCGTTGCCGGCCACGGCCAGCAGGATCATGAAGAAGCCGAACTCGTCGTCGGTGAGGCCGCGGCCGTCGACGTCGGCGCTGACCAGCTTGGTGACGATGTCGTCCTGCGGGTTCTTGCGGCGCTCGTCGGCCAGGGCCATCGAGTAGCCGAGGATCTCGGCGAACGCGACCATCTGGTCACCCTCGACGGTCGGGTCGTCGTACGACATGAGCTGGTTCGACCAGTCGAAGAGCTTGCCGCGGTCGGCCTGCGGCACGCCCAGGAGGTCGGCGATCGCCTGGAGCGGCAGCTCGGCTGCCACCTGCTCCACGAAGTCGCCGCTGCCGGACTCGACCGCCTCGGCCCAGATGGTCCGCGCGCGGGCCTGCAGGTCGTCGTGCAGGGCGGCGATCGCGCGCGGGGTGAAGGCGCGGGAGACGATCTGGCGCAGCTTGGTGTGCTCGGGTGCGTCGTGGTTGATGAGCAGGAAGTTCGACGCCTCGCGGTTCTCCTTGGTCATGTCGGGTGCGAACCGCATGATCACGCCGTTGGCGTTGGTGGAGAAGTCGGTCTGGTTCTTCGAGACCGCTGCGACGTCGGCGTGGCGGCTGATGGCCCAGTAGCCCTCGTGGTCCGGGAAGCCCGCCCGGGCGACCTCGTCCTGGACGACGAACGAGACCGGCGCGGTGCGACGCAGCGCGAGCAGCTCCTCGTGGGGCATCCGGGCCAGCATCAGGTCGGGGTCGGTCGGGTCGAACGGCGCCAGGGGGGTCTCGGCGATCGTCACGGGCTGCTCCCTCGTCATGGGCTCGTGGTGGGGTGGGCGTGACCTGCTCGTCCGACGGCACGGTCGTGCGATGTGGAACACGTTCTAGTGAGCAGCATTACATACCGTCGGTACGGCGGCAACGATCTCACCCGGAGTGGCACTGCCGTGACACGAACGAGAACGTGTTCTAGTTTGCTGCCATGGGAACACCAGTGATCGTCGATGCCGTCCGCACCCCCCTCGGCAAGCGCAAGGGCTGGCTCGCGGGCGTCCACCCCGCCCAGCTCCTGGGCTTCGTGCAGGGCGAGGTCCTGCGCCGTGCGGGGGTGGACCCCGAGCTCGTGGAGCAGGTCGTCGGCGGCTGCGTGACCCAGGCCGGTGAGCAGTCCAACGACATGGTGCGCCGGGCCTGGCTGCACGCCGGACTCCCCCAGCACACCGCCGGCACCGCCATCGACGCCCAGTGCGGCTCGGGCCAGCAGGCGGCGCACTTCGTGAACGACATGGTCGCCGCCGGCACCATCTCGGTCGGCATCGCGTGCGGTGTCGAGGCGATGTCGCGCATCCCGCTCGGCGCCAACGTTCCCCCCGGCATGGGCGACCCGCGGCCCGACGACTGGACCATCGACATGCCCAACCAGTTCGAGGCCGCCGACCGGATCGCCCGCCACCGGGGCATCACCCGCGCCGACCTCGAGGCATTCGGTCTCGCCTCCCAGCAGAAGGCCCGCGTCGCTGTGGACGAGGGACGCTTCCAGCGCGAGATCGCGGCGTACGACGCCCCGGTGCTCGACGCCGACGGCAAGCCGACCGGCGAGCGTCGTACCGTCGACGCCGACCAGGGCCTGCGCGAGACGACGCTCGAGGGCCTGGCCTCGCTCAAGACCGTGCTGCCCGACGGCCTGCACACCGCCGGCACCTCCTCGCAGATCTCCGACGGCGCCTCCGCGGTGCTGATCATGGACGAGGACCTCGCCCGCTCCCTCGGCCTGCGCCCCCGGGCCCGGATCGTCACCCACACCCTCGTCGGCTCCGACCCCTACTTCCACCTCGACGGCCCTGTCGCCGCCACCCAGAAGGTGCTCGACCGCACCGGCATGTCCATCTCCGACTTCGACCTGTTCGAGGTCAACGAGGCCTTCGCCTCGGTCGTGCTGTCCTGGGCCGGCGAGCACAAGGTCGACATGGACAAGGTCAACGTCAACGGCGGCGCCATCGCCCTGGGCCACCCGGTCGGCTCCACCGGCACCCGCCTCATCACCACCGCCCTCCACGAGCTCGAGCGCCGCGGCGCCTCCACGGCCCTCATCTCCATGTGCGCCGGGGGTGCCATGGCGACCGGGACGGTGCTGGAGCTGATCTGAGGGTCGGCTCGGAGGTCGCGGCAGTTTCAGCGGCCGGCCGCTAGAACTGACGGAGGGACGCTGAAACATCGTCGGCCCGCCGTCAGTTTCAGCGGCCGGCCGCTGAAACTGCCGACCCGGTTGTCCACAGGCGCGCCCAGTGAGGCTGGCGGCGGACTGCGCTGCCGCCCAGGCTGAGGCCATGATCGAGCACCTCTGCGACGACCTCGGGGTCGTGCTGCGCCGCGACATGGTCGCAGCCGGGATCCACGACTCAGCGATCAGGCGCCTGTGCCGCGGTGGCGTGCTGGTCCGTCTGCGACACGGGGTCTACGCACTTGCCGGCCGCCTCGAGCAGTCCACGCCCAGGCAGCGTCACGCGATGCTCGTGAGCGGAGTGATGCGCTTGTACGGCGACGACGTCGCCCTGTCGCACACGAGCGCCTCACTGGAGTACGGCTCGCCCGACTGGCAAGTGCCCCTCGGCCTGGTCCACATGACTGACCTCTTCGGCGCGGGTGAGCGCACCCAGGCCTCGGTCAGGCATCACCACGGGGAGTGCGACGTGCACGACGTGACGCGACGAAACGGGCACTGGATCACCACACCGATCCGCACGGCTCTCGACGTAGCCAGCGTCCTGCCGCGCGAGGCGGCGGTGTGCACCCTCGACTGGTTCCTCAACCAGTCACTGGTGACACGGGACGAGCTGTCTGCGGCACTCGAGCGACGCACCCAGTGGCAGCACCACCTGGACGTGATGGTGAAGCTGGACGCAACGAGCGCCGAGAGCGAGAGCGTCGGTGAGTCGCGGGCCAGGCTGCTCTTCCAGGACCACGGTCTCCCCCGCCCGGTCCTGCAGCTGGACCTCTTCGAGCCGGACGGGACCTTTATCGGACGAGTGGACTTCGCGTGGCCAGAGCGGAAGGTCATCGTCGAGTTCGACGGGAAGGTGAAGTATCGAGAGCACCGTCGGCCAGGTGAGAGCGTCGAGGAGGCCGTCATGAGGGAGAAGCGTCGGGAGGACCGCTTGCGAGCTCAGGGATGGCTCGTGGTGCGGATGACCTGGCAGGACCTCGAGCATCCCGGCCAGTTCGTCGCCAGGCTCCGGACCCTCGTTGCCCGCGCTGCCGCCTGAGTCAGAGCCGACCGGTCGTGCCTCGGTCCTCACCAGCGCTGACAGCTCCGCGGAAGCAACTGCCGAGCCATGGGGACGAAACTGACGGCGGGACGATGAAACCACCGTCAGTTTCAGCGGCCGGCCGCTGAACCTTCCCGCCTCACGCCCCGTACACCGGCTCCGGGTCCGGCGCGGCAGCGATCATCTCCCGCAGGGCGGGCCCGACGTCGGAGGCAACCCAGCGGGTGCCGGCGTCGCGGGACTCCCCGTGCGACCAGCCGTTCTCGAGGGTGATGACCGAGCCGTCGATCTCGATCATCCGGCCCGTGACGTCGCCGGCCTCCTCGGAGACCAGCCAGGCGACGACGGGCGAGTTGTCCTCGGGCAGGGCCATCTGCGAGGTGTCGAAGGCGCCCTCGGTCATCCGGGTCTTGGCGACGGGGGCGATGGCGTTGACGGTCACGCCGTAGCGGCCCATCTCCTGGGCGGCGACGAGGGTGAGGCCGGCGACGCCTGCCTTGGCGGCGGAGTACGCCGACTGGCCGACCGACCCCTGCAGGCCCGCCCCGGAGGAGGTGTTGACGACACGCGCGGCGCGGGTCCGGCCGGCCTTGGCCTCCTCGCGCCAGTAGGCGCCGGCGTGGCGCAGCGGCGCGAAGTGGCCCTTGAGGAGCACCCGCACGACGGCATCCCACTCCTCCTCGGAGGTGTTCACGAGCATCCGGTCGCGGACGAAGCCGGCATTGTTCACCAGGATGTCGAGGCCGCCGAAGGTGTCGATCGCCTGCTGGACCATCGCCGCGGCCTGCTCCCAGTCGGCCACGTCGGCGGTGTTGACGACCGCCCGCCCGCCCGCGGCCTCGATCTCGGCCACGACCTGCTCGGCCGGGGTCTCGCCGGTGTCCTCACCGGCGAGCGAGACGCCGTAGTCGTTGACGACCACGGCCGCGCCGTGGCGGGCCAGCTCGAGGGCGTGGGCACGGCCGATGCCGCGGCCGGCACCGGTGACGATCGCGACGCGACCGGCGAGGAGGTCGGACATGGGGCTCCTAGAGGTGTGGGGGGTGGGACGGGTCAGAGGTGGAGGAAGACCGGCGGCTCGCCGCCGCCGTCGCAGGTCACGCGCGCCCCCGAGACGTACGACGCCAGCGGACTGGCCAGGAAGACCGCGACGTGGCCCACCTCGGTGGGCGTCGCCATCCGACCGAGCGGGATCGTCGACTCGATCGCGGCGACCCGCGCGTCGTCGCCGTAGTGGTCGTCGGTCTGCTCGGTGCGGCACAGGCCCACGTCGATGGCGTTGACCCGCACGCGGGGGCCCCACTCCATCGCCAGCGACCTGGTCAGGGAGTCCAGGCCGGCCTTCGCGGCGCCGTACGCGGCGATCGTGGGCGCGGGCCGGTGCGCGGAGATCGAGGAGATGTTGACGATCGCGCCGCCGGTCTCCTGCCCCTGCATGACCCGGTTGGCGGCCTGGGCGAGGACCAGGGGCGCGCTGAGGTTGAGCGCGAGGATCTTGTCGTGGAAGCGCGGCGAGGCGGTGGCCGCGTCGGTGGCGGGCGCCCCCCCGGCGTTGTTGACCAGCACGTCCAGCCGACCGTGCTCGGCCGCGACCGCCTCGACCATGGCGGCCACCGCCTCGGCGTCCCGGACGTCGCACACGCGGTGGCTGCTGCCCGGCACGGGCTCGACGTCCGAGCGGGAGCAGGTCACCACCGTGGCCCCGGCGTCGAGGAACGCGGTGGTGATGCCGCGGCCGATGCCACGGGTGCCGCCGGTGACGAGGACGACCCGTCCTGCGAGGTCCAGCGAGAGCGCCATGCTGCTACCCTACCAAGCACTTGCTTGGTTGGGTCTCGACAGGCTCGACCGACGGGATCTCGGCCCGACCACCGGGCGCTGCATCCCGACCACCGACCTGCAGGAGCCCCATGACCATCACCTCCGAGCTCCGTGACGACGGCATCCGCGTCATCACCATGGAGCACCCGCCCGTCAACGCCCTCACGGTCCAGGGCTGGTTCGACGTGGCCGCGGCCCTCGACGAGGCCGGTGCCGACATGAGCACCAAGGTCGTCGTCCTGCGTGCCGAGGGTCGCGGGTTCAACGCCGGCGTCGACATCAAGGAGATGCAGCACACCAGCGGCTTCGAGGCGCTGCTCGGCGCCAACAAGGGCTGCTACGTCGCGTTCAAGGCGGTCTACGAGTGCGCGGTCCCGGTGGTCGCGGCGGTCAACGGCTTCTGCGTCGGCGGCGGCGTCGGCCTGGTCGGCAACGCCGACTGCATCGTGGCCAGCGACGACGCCTACTTCGGCGTGCCCGAGGTCAACCAGGGGGCGCTGGGCGCGGCCACCCACATGGCACGGCTGGTCCCGCCGCACATGCTGCGCACGCTCTACTTCACCGCCCGCACGATCAAGGCGGTCGACCTCGTGCAGTTCGGCTCGGTCCTCGAGACCGTGCCGCGCGAGCAGCTCCTCGACGCGGCCCTCAAGGTGGCCGGCGAGATCGCGCAGAAGGACACCCGGGTCATCCGCGCGGCCAAGGAGGCGCTCAACGGGATCGACCCCGTGGACGTCAACAAGTCCTACCGCTTCGAGCAGGGGTTCACCTTCGAGCTGAACCTCGCCGGGGTGGCCGACGAGCTGCGCGACGAGTTCGCGGGGACGGAGAAGAGCAAGAAGTGAAGGCGCCACGCGACAAGCGGATGACGATCGACGAGGTGGTCGCCACCCTCGAGGACGGCATGACCATCGGGATCGGCGGCTGGGGCCCGCGGCGCAAGCCGATGGCGCTGGTGCGGGCGATCTACCGCTCGGACCTCAAGGACCTCACGCTGGTCAGCTGGGGTGGCGCCGACGTCGGCCTGCTCACGCGCGCCGGCAAGGTCCGCAAGCTGGTCTACGCCTTCGTCTCCCTCGACTCGATCCCGCTGGAGCCCAACTTCCAGCGCGCCCGCCAGCTCGGCACGATCCCCGAGGTCGTCGAGCTGGACGAGGGCATGTTCAACACCGGCCTCCAGGCCGCAGCGCAGCGACTGCCGTTCCTGCCCATGCGCGCCGGGCTCGGGTCCGACGTCCTGGTGCACAACCCCTGGATCAAGACGGTCCAGAGCCCGTACGACGAGGGGCACGGCCACGAGGAGCTCGTCGCCGTCCCCGCGCTCAGGCTCGACGTGGCCCTGGTGCACATGAACCGCGCCGACGCCCACGGCAACGCGACGTACCTCGGCCCCGACCCTTACTTCGACGACCTGTTCTGCATGGCCGCCGACCGCGCCTACGTCTCGTGCGAGCAGGTGGTCGACACCGCTGGACTCACCTACGAGACCCCGGTCCAGCGGCTGCTGCTCAACCGGATGATGGTCAGCGGCGTCGTCGAGACGCCCCACGGCGCGCACTTCACCACGTGCACCCCCGACTACGAGCGCGACGAGGCGTTCCAGCGGGCGTACGCCGCTGCGGCCGGCGGGTCCGACGAGGACTGGCAGGCCTTCCACGACCGGTTCCTGGCCGGCGACGAGGCGGCCTACCAGGCCGCCGTCGAGGCGTTCCGCGCCGAGAAGCATGCCGAGAAGGAGGCTGCGAAGTGAGCACCGAGCAGACCGTGACCCGCGCAGACGTCTGCGCCGCGGCCATCGCCGACGCGTTCAAGGACGACGGCGAGATCTTCGCCAGCCCGATGGGGATGCTCCCGATGCTGGGTGTCCGGCTCGCGCGGCTGACCTCCAACCCCGACCTGGTGATCTCCGACGGGGAGTCGCTCTTCCTGGCCGGCACTCCCCCGCTGTTCGCGAAGGCCGACAAGGTCGAGGGCTGGATCCCGTTCCGCCGGGTCTTCGACGTCGTGGCCTACGGCAAGCGGCACGTGATGATGGGCGCCACCCAGGTCGACCGCTTCGGCAACCAGAACATCTCCGCCATCGGTGACTTCGACCGGCCCACGCGCCAGCTGCTCGGCTCGCGCGGCGCCCCGGGCAACACGGTCAACAACCGCACGTCGTACTGGGTGCCCCGGCACTCCCCGCGCGTCTTCGTCGAGGCCGTGGACGTCGTCTCCGGCGTCGGCCCGACCCGGGCGGCCGAGGCGGGTCCGGCCGCGGCTCGCTTCAACGACATCCACCGGATCGTCTCGGACCTCGCGGTGCTCGACGTCGACGGCCCCGGCCGCACCCTGCGGCTGCTGAGCGTCCATCCTGGCGTCAGCGTCGACCAGGTGCTCGAGGCCAGCGGCTGCGCGATCCACGTGGGGGACGACGACGTCCCCGAGACCCGCACCCCCACCACGGAGGAGCTGCTGGTCATCCGCGAAGTGCTGGACCCGAAGGGCCTGCGCTTCAAGGAGGTCCCGCAGCCGAAGGAGGAGAGCTGATGATCGAGCAGCAGCTGCGCACCCCGTTCACCGACCTGGTCGGCGTGCGCCACCCGGTCGTGCAGACCGGCATGGGCTGGGTCTCCGGCCCCCGTCTCGTCAGTGGCACCGCCAACGCCGGCGGTCTCGGCATCCTCGCCAGCGCGACGATGTCCTACGAGGAGCTGGAGTCGGCGATCGTCGAGGTCAAGGGCCGCACCGACCAGCCCTTCGGCGTCAACCTCCGTGCCGACGCCGGCGACGCCCCGCAGCGCGTGGAGCTGCTGATCGAGCACGGCGTCAAGGTCGCCTCGTTCGCCCTCCAGCCCAAGCCCGAGCTCGTCAAGCGGCTCAAGGACCATGGCATCGTCGTCATGCCCTCGATCGGCGCGGCCAAGCACGCGGTCAAGGTCGCCGGCTGGGGCGCGGACGCGGTGATGGTGCAGGGCGGCGAGGGCGGCGGCCACACCGGCCCGGTCCCGACCACGCTGCTGCTGCCCTCGGTCCTCGACGCCCTGAAGGGCATCGGCAGCGACATGCCCGTCGTCGCCGCCGGCGGCTTCTTCGACGGTCGCGGCCTCGCGGCCGCCCTGACGTACGGCGCCTCGGCGGTCGGCATGGGCACCCGGTTCCTCCTCACGGCCGACTCGGCCGTGCCCGACGCGGTCAAGCAGCTCTACCTCGAGCGGGGCCTCACCGACACCGTCGTCACCGCGAAGGTGGACGGGATGCCGCACCGGATGCTGCGCACGGACCTGGTCGAGCAGGTCGAGGAGTCCTCGCGCTGGAAGCGTCTGGGCCCCACCACGAAGCGCACCCTGGAGTTCAAGAAGGACTCCGGGATGTCGTGGGTGGAGATCGCCAAGGACGGCCGGGCCATGAAGAAGGCCTCCGGTCGCACCCTGGGCCAGATGGCGCTCGCGGCCAACACCCCCACCATGCTCAAGGCGGGCCTCGTCGACGGCGACACCGACGCCGGCGTGCTCGCCTCGGGCCAGGTGGTCGGCCTGATCGACGACCTGCCGACCTGCGAGGAGCTCATCGACCGGGTCGTGAGCGGCGCGGTCGCGGAGCTGCGCCGCGGCGCCTCGTACGTGCTCTGAGCCGGGCCGGGGCTCAGCGCCCCGGGACGTACCCCGCCGGCGGCGCCCACTCACCCTCGTGGTCGAGCAGGTGCTGCCAGATGTCGTACTCCGCGCGGTAGTGCTCGGTCAGACGCGCACGCGTGCCCTCGGAGAGCTCGGGGAGCGCCTGCGAGGTCGACCAGTTCTTGGTGACGACCTCGACCTCACGCCCGAGCCTGCGGCCGATGTAGCCCTGCCAGGCGTCCGGGCGCTCGAGGGCGAAGATCCGGTCGACCCCGATGGTGAGGTCGTCGTCGAGCGACACGAACCGCGCCTGCCGGCCGGAGATCGAGCCCGGCGCACCCTCGATGTGGGCCACGACGAACTCCTCGAAGGAGATCTCGCCCGTCCACTTGCCGTCCGCCTTCTCGGCCAGGGCGGGACGCTGGCGGTAGCGCCACCACGACTCCAGCCAGGACACCGGCTCGCGGAAGAGCGTGACCAGCTCGTAGTCGCTGCGCGCGTAGCCGGCTCCCGCCAGCACGGGAACCATCCGCTTGGTGAAGGTGCGGGTGTTCATGTGCTTGAGCTTGGGGTTGACCCGCATGAGGATCTCCGCGTGGCCCTTGAGCGTGGTGACCAGCGTCGTCGACGCGCACTTGGGCATCGAGAGCATCACGAAGCCGTGGGCGGGCAGGGCGATCACGTGCGCGAACCTATCCCACCGGCACCCCTCCGCCGCCTGGCGCCCGCTCGTCGACGAGCGTTCACCCGGGCTTCCCTCACCTCCCTCCGACCAGGACGTTGACCAGGACATGTGCACCGACGGCCACGGCCACCGCCACGTAGCCCCCACCCGCCCCATGTCGCGCCGGACCTTCGCGCAAGCGGGCGCCGGCCTCCTCATCGCCGGTGCGGGGACCGGCGCCGGACTGGGTGCCGCGACCGGCACGGCGCTGTCGGCCGAGGCCCGGCCCGGCACCGGGGCGAGCCGCACCAGCCGGATCACCCGGGGCACCCACCTGCTGCACGCCGACCTGCACAACCACACGCTGCTCTCCGACGGGGACGGCGACCCGGCGCTGGCCTTCGACTCGATGCGCGCGGCGGGTCTGGACGTCGCGGCGCTGACCGACCACGCGACCATCGGCGACAACCTGCTCGGCGAGGTCCTCGCGGGGGCCCTGCCGCCGGAGTACAAGCAGTTCGCGGGCATCCACCAGGCCGACTGGGCCCGGACCAAGGTGCTCGCCGACGCCGCCGACACCGACGGCGCCTTCACGGCCATCCGTGGGTTCGAGTGGACCGAGCCCCTGATCGGGCACGTCAACGTGTGGTTCACCGAGCACTACGTCGACGTGCTGCAAGCCGGCCTCATGCAGCCGTTCCTCAGCTGGCTGGCCCGCGAGCCCGGCCTGCTCCTCGACGGAGGCGCGGACGGCCTGGCCGGCTTCAACCACCCGGGCCGCGAGCCCGGCCGCTTCCAGGAGTTCTACTACGACGAGCGGGTGCGCGACCGGGTGGTGAGCCTGGAGATGTTCAACCGCACCGACGACTACCTCTTCGAGGGGTACGCCGACGGGCGGTCCAGTCCCCTGGTGGCCTGCCTCAACGCCGGCTGGCGCACGGGCATCGCCGGGGTGACCGACGAGCACGGCACCGACTGGGGCTTCCCGGAGGGCAAGGGCCGCACGGGGCTGTGGGTCACCGACCACACCCGCGCCGAGGTGAAGCGCGCGATGCGGCAGCGCCGGTTCTTCGCGACCCGCACCTCGGGGCTGCGCCTGGACGCCACGGCCACACCACGCCGCGGCCGCCCGGTACGGATGGGCAGCACCATCCCCCTGCGCGGCGGGAAGGGGGAGCTGACCCTGCGGCTGGACCTGGCCCGGGACCGCTCCTGGCGCGGGCGGCGCCTCGCCGCCCAGGTGCTGCGACCCGGCAACGAGGTGCCGGAGGTGGTGGCCGTCGAGGAGTTCTCGGTCGGGCCCGTGCTCGAGCTGGGGACCCGGGTCGACGTGGCGGACGGCGACTGGCTGCTCGTGCGGATCTCCGACCCCGACCAGGCCAATGACACGCCGGGGCCCGACGGCCACCCCTGCAACGACCTGGGGATCGCCTACACCAGTCCGTGGTGGGTGGAACCCGCCGCCTGACGCTGCCCGGCATGGCCCGTTCGGGCCATCTCCGGGACCACGAGGGCGGTTTCGTGCGCGGGACCTCAGGTCCGCGTGTCCCGCGACCGAAGCGTGGGGTGATCCCTCCGGCGACCCACCGGTGGGCTCACCCCCCACCCCCCCTGGTCTCGGAGCACCCCCATGCCCGTTGCGTCCCTCTGGCGACTCCTGCTCTTCTCGGTCTCGGTCCTGGTGATCCTCGCCGCCATGGCCACCACGCCCGTCTCGGCCCGCACCGCCGACGAGCCGGTCTCCCGTGGCACCGACGACCTCGGCTCACGCGCCGCCGCGGTGTCGACCAGCGCACGACGCGCGGACACGGGCGAGCGCGCCCAGCGCCGGGCCTGCGCCAAGCTCGACAGCGCCAAGCGCGAGCGCCGCTGCAAGCGGCAGCAGGACGACAAGAAGGGGGGCAAGGGCGGCGGCAAGGGCGGGCAGGGCGGTACGGGCGGCGGCACCACCCCCACCGTCGAGCCGACCGCCACCCCGACAGCCACCCCCACTGCCGAGCCGACCGCCACCCCCACCGTCGAGCCGACCCCCACTGCCGAGCCGACGCCCACGGCGACCGTGTCGTCCTCGCCGACGACCGAGCCGACCGTGCTGCCCACCCCGCAGCCCACCCCCACGCCCGAGACCCCGGGTCCCACGGCCACCCCCGACCCCGCACCGACCGCCTTCCACGTCGACCCGGTCGCGGGCTCCGACACCGCCGACGGACGCAGCCCCGCCACGGCCTGGCGCACCCTGACCCGCGCGAGCGCGGAGACCCTGGCCCCCGGCGAGGTGCTGCGGCTGCGTGCCGGCTCGGTCCACGTGGGTGAGCTCGTCCTCGGCGAGAGCGGCACTGCCGCCGCACCCATCCGGGTCGAGGCGTACGGCGAAGGATCCGCCCCGCTGGTCTCCGACGGCCGGTGCGTCCTGCTGCAGGGCAGCTGGTCGACCGTGAGCGGCGTGCACGCCCACGACTGCGGCCGCGCCGGCTTCCGGGTCGAGGGCGACGACGTCCTGCTCGACGGGGTCGAGGCCTCGGGCAGCGTCGCCGGCGTCTGGATCCGCGAGGGCTCGCAGCGCGCGACCGTCACGGCGTCGTACGTCCACGACAACACGCTCATGGCACCCGACACCCACGGTCCGGACGACGACTACGGCGCCTTCGGCATCGAGGTGAACGGCGACCACGCCCGGGTCCTCGGCAACCGGATCTCCGGGCACCACGCCCCCTCGCCGGACTACCGGGTCGACGGCGCCGCGGTCGAGGTCTACCAGGCCGTCGACACCCTGATCGAGGGCAACACCTCCACCGACGACCTGGCGTTCACCGAGCTCGGCGGCTCCCGCACCACGGGGACCCGCGTCCTGGGCAACACCGTGACTAGCAGCGCCGAGGAGGGCACGTTCCTCATGACCCGCGGCCCGGGGCAGGTCTGGGGCCCGGTCGTCGACACGGTGGCCACCGGCAACACCGTCCGGCTCACCGGCGCGAAGTCCTACGGGTTCGGCTGCTACGGCGCCTGCACGCCCGCGCACCTGGTGCTGAGGGGCAACGACATCCGCGCGGGCTGGTACGTCGGATGGGTGGACGGCACCTTCACCAGCAGGGACAACCACTACCGCGGGGAGCTCTGGTTCCCGCTCGGCATCGGCGACACCTGGCTCCCCTGAGGTCCAGGAGAGCCGGGCGCCGCGCCGTCAGAGACGCTCGATGATGGTGACGTTGGCCTGGCCGCCGCCCTCGCACATGGTCTGCAGGCCGTAGCGGCCGCCGGTGCGCTCGAGCTCGTTGAGCATCGTGGTCATGAGCCGGGTGCCGGTGGCGCCGATCGGGTGGCCGAGCGAGATGCCGCCGCCGTTGACGTTGACCTTCTCGTGCGGCGCGCCGGTCTCCTTCATCCAGGCCAGGACGACGGAGGCGAAGGCCTCGTTGCACTCGAACAGGTCGATGTCGTCGATCGAGAGCCCGGACCTGGCCAGGGCGTGCTTGGTCGCCTCGATCGGGCCGGTGAGCATCCAGATCGGGTCGTCGCCGCGCACCGACAGGTGGTGCACGCGGGCGCGGGGCGTGAGCCCGTGCTCGGAGACGGCCCCCTCCGAGGCGATGAGCATCGCGGTCGAGGCGTCGCAGATCTGCGAGGCCACGGCGGCGGTGATCCGGCCGCCGGGGGCCAGCGGCTGTAGGCCGGCCATCTTCTCCAGCGAGGTCTCCCGCGGGCACTGGTCGGTGTCGAAGACCGTGCCGTCGGCGAGCGTGACCGGAGCGATCTCGCCGGCGAAGCGGCCCTCGGCGATGGCGGCGAGCGCACGCTGGTGCGAGGCGAGCGCGAAGGCCTCCATGTCCTCGCGCGAGATGTCCCACTTCTCCGCGATCATCTCGGCCGACCTGAACTGCGAGACCTCCTGGTCGCCGTAGCGCGCGTTCCAGCCCGGCGACTCCGCGAAGGGCGTGGTGAAGCCGTACTGCTGACCGACCAGCATCGCAGCCGAGATCGGGATCGCCGACATGTTCTGCAGGCCGCCGGCGACGACGAGGTCCTGGGTGCCGGACATGACGCCCTGGGCGGCGAAGTGGACCGCCTGCTGCGAGGAGCCGCACTGCCGGTCGATGGTCACGCCGGGCACGTGGTCGGGCAGCCCGGCGACGAGCCAGGCGGAGCGGGCGACGTCGCCCGCCTGCGAGCCGATGGTGTCGCAGCACCCCATGATCACGTCGTCCACGGCGCCCGGGTCGACGCCCGTGCGGGTCATCAGGGCGGAGAGCACGTGCGCACCGAGGTCGGCGGAGTGCACGCCCGCGAGGGCGCCCCCGCGCTTGCCGACCGGCGTGCGGACGGCGTCGATGATGTAGGCCTCAGGCATGGGGGGTTCCCTTCGCGATTCCGTCGAGCAGGATGGTGAGGTACTGGTCGGCCACCTGGGTGGCCGTGTGCGGCCCCCCGGGGCGGTACCACCGGACCGCGACCCAGACGGTGTCGCGGATGAAACGGTAGGTCAGGGTGATGTCGAGGTCCGGGCGCAGCGCCCCGGACTCCACCCCCTCGGTCAGCAAGGTGACCCAGACGTCGCGGGACTGTCGGTTGCGCTCGGCGAGGTAGCCGAAGCGCTCCGAGGTGCCGAGCGTGGCCGCCTCGTTCTGGAAGATCGCCACCTCGGCGCCGCGGCGCTCGATGGTGTCGAAGGACAGCCGCACGGCCCGCTCCAGCTTGGTGCGGGCGTCGTCGCTGCTGGCCAGGATCTCGTCGTACGCCGCGAAGAGCTCGGCCTGGAAGGTGCGCATGAGCTCGTCGACCATCGACTCCTTGGAGTCGAAGTGGTGGTAGAGGCTGCCCGAGAGGATGCCCGCGGCGTCGGCGATGTCGCGGACCGTGGTGTTGCGGAAGCCCTTGCTGGCGAAGAGGTCGGCCGCGATCCGCAGCAGCTCCTCGCGCCGCGACTCCGTGGTCGTCGAGCCGTCGGCCTGGTCAGGCATGCTGGCTGCTCGCCGACACGACCTCGCCGGTGAGGTAGGAGGCGTAGTCGCTGGCCAGGAACACCATCACGTTGGCGATCTCCCACGGCTCGGCGGCGCGGCCGAACGCCTCGCGCTGCTTCAGCTCGTGCAGCAGCTCCGGGGAGGTGACCTTCTCCAGGAACGGGTGCATGGCCAGGGACGGGCTGACCGCGTTGACCCGGATGCCGTGGGGCGCCAGGTCGAGCGCCGCGCAGCGGGTCAGTGCCATGACGCCGGCTTTCGCGGCGGCGTAGTGGGCCTGTCCCTCCTGGGCCCGCCAGCCGATGACCGAGGCGTTGTTGACGATCACCCCGCGGGTGCCCGCGGCGACCATCCGCTGGCCGGCGGCCCGCACGCACCGGAAGGCGCCGTTGAGCGTGATGTCGAGGACCTTGAGCCACTGCTCGTCGGTCATCTCCAGCACCGAGGCGGTGCCGCCGAGGCCGGCGTTGTTGATCATCACGTCCACGCCACCGAGCTCGTCGGCGACGTCGAGCATCGCCTGGACGTCCTCCTCCTCGGTCACGTCGCAGACCAGCTGGCGCACCCGCTCGGCGCCGAACTCAGCCGCCAGGGCCTCCTCGGCCTCGGCGAGCCGGCGCGCGTGGGTGTCGGAGAAGACGACCGCCTTCGCGCCCTCCTCCAGCACCCGCCGCACGACCGCGGCGCCGATGCCGGCACCCGCACCGGCGGTCACGGCGACCACCTTGCCGCGCAGCAGGTCGTGCGGGGGGACGTACGCCGGGGTCGGCTGCTCCGGCCGAGTGTTCGTCATGGTCAGGCTCCCTTGGGCTCGCGGGGCAGACCGAGCACGCGCTCGGCCAGGATGTTCTTCTGCACCTCGTCGCTGCCGCCGTAGATGGTGTCGGCACGCGCGAAGAGGAAGATCCGCTGGAGCTCGTCCAGCTCGTAGGTGCCGTGGCCGGCACCGGACTGCTCGGGGGCGGCCTGCAGCAGTCCGTCGGTGCCGAGCACGTCCATCGCCACCTCGCCGAGGCGCTGGTGCCAGTTGGCCCAGACGATCTTGAAGATCGATCCGGCTCCGCCGCCGGCGGCGGAGTCCTCACCGCCGCTGACCGCCGACAGGCCGCGGATGCCGTTGGAGCGCATGACGCTCAGCTCCGCCTGCAGCGAGGCGAGCCGGTCGCGTAGCACGGGGTCGTCGATCGCGCCGTTGGCGCGAGCCCGCTCGCAGACCACGGCGAGCTCGCGCTGGAACCCGACGACCTGGCCGAGCGTGGACACGCCGCGCTCGAAGCCCAGCAGGCCCATCGCCACGCCCCAGCCGCGACCGGGCTCCCCCACGACGAGGTCGGCGTCGGTGACGGCACCGGTGAAGAAGACCTCGTTGAACTCCGACCCGCCGGTCAGCTGCTCGATCGGGCGCACCTCGATGCCCGGCTGGTCCAGCGGGACGAGCAGGAAGGAGAGGCCGTGGTGGCGCTGCGAGCCGGGCTCGGTGCGGGCGACGACGAAGACCCACTGGGAGAAGTGCGCGTTGGAGGTCCAGACCTTCTGCCCGTCGACGACCCACTGGGAGCCGTCGTCGGAGAGCCGGGCGCGGGTCTGGACGTTGGCGAGGTCGGAGCCGGCGTTGGGCTCGGAGTAGCCCTGGGCCCACAGCTCCTCGACGCGCAGGATCGGACCCAGGAACCGCTCGCGCTGCGCGTCGGTGCCGAAGGCCAGCAGGGTCGGCCCGACCAGCTGCTCGCCCAGGTGGTTGACGGTGGCGGGAGCGTTCGCCCGGGCGTACTCCTCGTGGAAGATCACCTGCTGCCACAGGCTCAGTCCCCGTCCGCCGTGCTCGGTCGGCCACCCCACGCACGTCCAGCCCTCGCGCGCCAGGAAGCGGTTCCACTCCAGCCGCTCGTCGAGGGCCTCGTGGTCGCGACCGGGTCCGCCGAGGCCGCGCAGGCCCTTCCACTCCCCGGCCAGGTGGTCCTCGAGGAAGGCGCGCAGATCAGCGCGGAACGCCTCGTCGGCTGCTGAGTAACCCATGTCCACGGGTGCTACCCTACCAAGCACTTGCTTGGTTGAGTGAGAGGCGACGTCGATCAGCGTGATCACAGAGCAGACCATCCCCGCGGTGCTCCGCGCCGCTGCGGCGCGCTTCGGCGACCACCCGGCGTACGTCGAGGGCGACCGCACCCTGTCCCACGCCGCGCTCCTCGACGAGGTGCGCGCGGTGGCCCGAGGCCTGGTGGCCCACGGCCTCGGCGTCGGCGACCGGGTCGTCCTGTGGGCACCGAACAGCATCGACTGGGCCGTCACGGCCCTCGCGGTGACGTACGCCGGCGGCGTGCTCGTCCCCGCGAACTCCCGCTACACCGGCGCGGAGGTCGCGGACCTGGTCGCCCGGACCGCGGCCCCGGTCGTGGTGCTGGCCGACGGCTTCCTGGGCCGCAGCCAGCGTGCGGAGCTGGCCGCCGCCCGCGGCGGTGACGCCCCCGAGGCGATCGTCGACCTGGCCGACCTCGCTCGGGTGCGGCAGGCCGGCGAGCAGGTGCCGGCAGCCGAGGTCGAGGAGCGGGCCGACGCGGTCACCACCGACGACGTCGCCGACGTCCTGTTCACCTCGGGCACCACCGGGAAGCCCAAGGGCGCGATGTCCGCGCACCGCCAGTCGATCGGTGTCGCCCGCGCGTGGGCCGAGCTCGGGGGCGTCCGGCAGGACGACCGCTACCTCGTGGTCAACCCATTCTTCCACTCGTTCGGCTACAAGATCGGCATCCTCGTCGGCCTTCTCACCGGCGCCACCCTCTACCCGGTGGCGACCTTCGACCTCGACGAGACCATGCGGCTGATCGAGACCGAGCGGATCACCGTCCTCCCCGGCGCGCCGACGATCTACCAGTCGTTGCTGGCCGCGCCGGGCCGCGCGGAGCGCGACCTCTCCAGCCTCCGCCTCGCCGTCACCGGCGCCGCCGTGGTGCCGGTCGTGCTCATCGAGCGGATGCGCGCCGCCGCCCCCGAGGGGCTCGGCATCGACCAGGTCGTCACCGCCTTCGGGATGACCGAGGCCGTGGTCGTCACGATGGCCCGCGACGGCGACCCGGCCGAGCTCGTGGCCACCACGTGCGGCCGCGCGATCCCCGGCATGGAGACGCGGATCGACTCCCCCGGCGAGGACGGCAGCGGCGAGCTCCTCGTGCGTGGCGACTTCGTGATGCTCGGCTACCTCGACGACCCGGAGGCCACGGCCGAGGCGATCGACGGCGACGGCTGGCTGCACACCGGCGACGTGGGCGTCCTCGACGGGGCCGGGAACCTGCGGATCACCGACCGGCTCAAGGACATGTACATCTCGGGCGGCTTCAACGTCTACCCCGCCGAGGTCGAGCAGCAGCTGATGCGCCTCGACGGCGTGGCGGACGTCGCCGTGGTCGGGGTCCCGGACGAGCGGATGGGCGAGGTGGGCAAGGCCTTCGTCGTCCGGGCCGCGACCCCCGCCGGCGAGGACCTCACCGACGAGGTCGTCGCCTCGTTCGCCAGGGAGCACCTGGCGAACTTCAAGGTGCCGCGACAGGTGGAGTTCACGGGCGCGCTGCCGCGCAACCTGTCCGGCAAGGTGCTGAAGAAGGATCTGCGATGAACGAGACCATGAGCCTGGACCTGTCCGAGTCCGAGCTGGCGTTCCAGGCCGAGGCCCGGGCCTGGCTCGCCGAGAACGTCCCGGCCGAGCCGCTCCCCTCCATGGACACCCCCGAGGGCTGGGCGCGGCACCAGGAGTGGGAGCGCACGCTCGCCGACGCCCGCTTCTCGGTGGTGTCGTGGCCCCGGGAGTTCGGCGGCCGCGAGGCCTCGCTCGTGGAGTGGGTGGTCTTCGAGGAGGAGTACTACCGTGCCGGGGCCCCCGGCCGGGTCTCCCAGAACGGCATCTTCCTGCTCGCCCCGATCCTCTTCGAGCACGGCACCCCCGAGCAGCAGCAGCGCTTCCTGCCCAGCATGGCCACCGGCGAGCAGGTCTGGGCGCAGTGCTGGTCCGAGCCGGAGGCCGGCTCCGACCTCGCCTCCCTGCGCTCGACCGCGCGGCGCGACGACGAGCGCGGCGGCTGGGTCCTGAACGGGCAGAAGACCTGGTCCTCCCGCGCGGCGCTGGCCCACTGGGGCTTCGGGCTCTTCCGCTCCGACCCCGAGGCGCAGAAGCACGCCGGGCTCACCTACTTCCTCTTCCCGCTCGACGCCCCCGGCATCACCGTGCGCCCGATCGCCCAGCTCGACGGCGAGGCGGGCTTCGCGGAGATCTTCTTCGAGGAGGTCTTCGTCCCCGACGCCGACGTGCTCGGCGGCGTCGGTGACGGCTGGCGGGTGGCCATGAGCACCGCCGGCAACGAGCGCGGGCTCTCCCTGCGCTCCCCCGGCCGGTTCTGCGCCGCCGCCGACCGGCTGCTCGAGCTCTACCGGCGTACGCCGCACGCGCCCGCCGCCGCCGGCGACCGGGTCGTCGACGCGTGGATCGCCGCGCAGGCCTACCGCCTCTACACCTGGGGCACCGTGACGCGGCTGCGCGACGGCGGCGACATGGGCGCAGCGGGCTCGGTCAACAAGGTCTTCTGGTCCGAGCTCGACGTGGCCCTCCACGAGACCGCGCTCGACCTGCTCGGCCCCGAGGGCGAGGTCGAGTCGACCTGGCTCGACGGCTACACCTTCTCGCTGTCCGGGCCGATCTACGCGGGCACCAACGAGGTCCAGCGCAACATCGTCGCGGAGCGGATCCTGGGGCTCCCCCGCGAGCCGAAGGCCCACCAGCCCAAGCCCGAGTCGAAGGGGGCAGTCACGTGAGGTTCGAGCTCGACGAGGACCAGCGCGACTTCGCGTCCGCGCTGGAGTCCCTGCTCGCCGGCGCCGGCACGGTGGCGGCCGCCCGCGCCTGGGCCGAGGGCGACCACGCCCCCGGCCTGGGGCTGTGGAAGCGGCTGGCCGACCTCGGCGTGACCTCCCTGGCGACCGAGGCCTCGCCGGTCGAGGTGGCGATCGCCTTCGAGGCGATCGGCCGGCACGTCGTGCCCGGCCCGTGGATCGAGTCCGCGGCCTTCCTCCCGGTGCTGCTGGGCCACGAGGTCGAGGGGGTCGCGACCGCCGTCGTCCCCCCGCACGTGCCCCTCGCGCTGGACGCCGACGTCGCCGACGCGGTGTACGTCGGCGGCGACCCGGCTCCGAGCGGCGCGTCGATCGGTGACCCGCTGGGCTCCGTGGACCGCACGCGCCGGCTGTTCCGGGTCGAGGACTCCGAGGGCTCCGGCGCCCCGCTGCACCAGGAGGCCTTCGACCTGGCCGTGCTGGCCTGCTCCGCCGAGCTCCTCGGTGCCGGGGAGCGGGTGCTGGCCGACTCGGTGACCTACGTGGGGCAGCGCACCCAGTTCGGCCGCCCGATCGGGTCGTACCAGGCGATCAAGCACGCGCTGGCCGACGTGCGGATCGCGCTCGACTTCGCCCGACCTCTGGTGCTGGGTGCGGCCCTCGGCGACGTGCCGGTGTCGGCCGCCAAGGTGGCGGCCGGCGACGCGGCGTACCTCGCCTCGCGCACGGGCCTGCAGGTCCACGGCGCCATCGGCTACACCCAGGAGTTCGACCTGAGCCTGTGGCTGGGTCGGATCCGCGCCCTGGTCGGCGCGTGGGGCACCGCGTCCTTCCACCGGGAGCGGCTGCTCCAGCAGCTGACCGGCACCGGGGCGGAGGTGCGCTGATGGACCTCTCTCTCTCCGAGGAGCAGACCGAGCTGGTCAGCACCGTCCGCGCGGTGCTCGACAAGCGCTGCGACAGCCGGGCCGTGCGGGCGGCGATCGCCTCGGAGGCCGGCTACGACGCCGACCTGTGGCGGTTCCTGTGCGAGCAGATCGGGATCGCGGCGCTGGCCGTCCCGGAGGAGCACGACGGCGTCGGCGCCTCGCTGGTCGAGGCCGTGCTGGTGCTCGAGGAGCTGGGTCGCGCCCTCGCGCCGGTGCCGATGCTCTCCTCCCTGGTGACCGCCGAGGCGGTCCTGGCCGGCGCGGACAGCGACGCGCAGGCGCGCCTGCTCCCCCGCCTGGCCGCCGGTGAGGTCGGGGCCTTCGCGGTCCTCGTCGACGGCCACGCACGGGTCGTGCTGGACGCCGACCTCGCCGACGTCCTGGTCGTCGCCTCGGGCGCGGACCTGCTGGAGGTCCCGGGCGCCGCGGCCACCTGGACCCCTTCCATGGACCAGACCCTTCGGCTGGGCAGCCTGACCGTCGACACCGCGGGCGCGACCCGCATCGGGTCCGCGGCACCGGCCGTCGAGCGTGCCGACCTCGTGGGCGCGGTCGGCGCCGTGGCACTCGCCGTGGGCTGTGCCCAGCGCGGCCTGGACATGACGGTGGCCTACAGCAAGGACCGTGTGCAGTTCGGCCGCCCCATCGGCTCCTTCCAGGCGCTCAAGCACCGGATGGCCGAGATGCTGGTGCTCCTGGAGATGTCCCGCTCGGCGTCGTGGGGAGCGGCGTACGCCGTCGCCTCCGGCGACCCCGAGGCCGGCCAGGTCGTGCACGCCGCGAAGTCCTACGTCGGCGAGGCCGTGGCCCGGGTCGCGGCCGAGACCGTGCAGATGCACGGCGGCATCGCCATCACCTGGGAGCACGACGCGCACCTGGTCTTCAAGCGAGCGCACGCGCTCGGACGGCTCTTCGGGGCGCCCCACGAGCACCGCGCCGCGCTGGTGCTGCCCTAGCCGGGCAACGACCCCCGGCCCCGCCCCCACGCCGGCGACCTCACCCCACGGCTCGGCAACACCGCCCTCCCGGCAGCTGTTGCCGAGCCGTGGTGCCTACGTGAGGTCGAGGTGGCGGACGTGTGGTGTGCCCCCGCCTAGTTTCTTGTCATGGCCCAGGGCCCGCGCAGCACGCGGGATCGACCCGGGCCGACGGCTGGGTCCTCTACCCACCCCCGGAGGGCGTCAGCCGGCTTGGGGGGCTCTGCGGTGCCTGGGAGTTGCGTGCTGGCTCTCTCAGGCCCCGTCGGTCACCCGCTCCGTGGTCGAGTAGCGACCACGGAAGAAGAGCAGGGGGTCCTCGACGTCGCCGGTCTCCAGCGCCTGCACCCGGCCCACCACGATGTAGTGGTCACCGGCCTCGTGGACCGCGTGGATCGTGCAGTCCAGGTGCGCGAGCGTCCCGCGGATCAGCGGCGACCCGGTCGCCTCGGTCGGCACCCAGTCGACGCCGGCGAACTTGTCGGCACCGCGGCTGGCCATCTGGTTGGACAGCCAGTCCTGGTCGGCGGCCAGGACGTTGACGCAGAACTTGCCGGAGCGGTGGATCAGCGGCCACGCACGCGAGGCTTTGGCCGGGATGAACGTGACCAGCGGCGGGTCGAGCGAGACGCTGGAGAAGGACTGGCAGGTCATGCCGACCGGCTCACCGCCGCTCATCGAGGTCACCACCGTGACGCCGGAGGCGAACTGCGAGAGCACGTCGCGGAAGCGCCGGGCGGCAGCCACGGCCTCCCCGTCGTCGGCCGGGACCTCGACCTCGTCGCCGGGGCGCAGCCCGAAGAGGGAGTCGCCCAGCCAGGAGTCGATCAGCTCGGGGCTGGGCCACGTGGCGCGTGCGTCCGCGCGCATGCCCTCGGGGATCTCGTGGGACTCCATGCGTGCCAGCCTAGGTACCTCGATGCCTTCCAGCACGACGGGGTCTACCGACCGCCGCCGAAGTCGTGGCCCCAGTAGGAGACCGCGGTCGACTCGCGCGCGACCCACGACCGGTCCTCGACCCGCAGGCCGTCGGTGCCGAACTCGACGTCGAAGCCTGCCGGGCTCTTGACGTAGAAGGAGACCATCTCGTCGTTCATGTGCCTGCCCAGCGTCGCCGAGAGCGGAGCCCCGTGCTTGCGCACGCGCTCGAGCGCTCGACCCACGTCGTCGAGCTCGTCGACCTCGAGCATGATGTGGACGCACTTGGCCGGGTTGGGCATCGGCAGGAACGCCAGCGAGTGGTGGCGCGGGTTGACGCCCAGGAAGCGCAGCCACACCTTCGAGCCGGGCTCCTTGCCGACGAACTCGCCCGGCATGCTCATGGAGTCGCGCAGCCGGAAGCCCAGGACGTCGGTGTAGAAGCGCAGGGCCTCCACGTCGTCGGTGACCGGCAGCACGATGTGACCCATCCCCTGGTCGCCGGTGACGAACCTCGCGGCGTACGGCGTCACGACGGGACGGGCCTCGTAGGTGATGCCGTGGAACAGCTCGAAGACGTTGTCGAAGGGGTCGGTGAACCGGACCAGCTCCTGCACGCGGCGCTCGTCCAGCTCCTCCTTCGTGCCCTCGACGAAGTCCACGCCCGCCTTCTGCAGGTGCTCGCGGCACTCCTGGAGGGCCCGGTGGTCGGCCACCTCCCACCCGACGCAGTCGAGCTGGTCGACCTCGCCCGGCACGACCACGAGCCGCGCCGACACCTCGTCGATGCGGTAGTAGAGGTGGCCGGGCGTCGGGCCGCGACCCTCGGCGAGGCCGAGGACCTTGCCGGCGAAGGTGCGCCACTGGTCGAGGTCGGTGCTGGAGACCCGGACGTAGCCCATGGACTTGATGTCGATCATCGGTGCGCCCCTCCCGAGGCGGAGACTGCGGTCAGCGGGTGCGCTCGACGTGGCGCGCGAGGAAGGCGGTCGCCACCTCGCGGAACTCCTCGGCGGCCTCGATCTGCGCCCAGTGGCCGCAGTTGGGGAAGACGTGGAGCTGGGCGCGCGGGATGGTCTTGAGGGCCACCATCGCGCCGTCGAGCGGGTTGACGCGGTCCTCGCGCCCCCAGGTGAGCAGGGTGTGCTTGCGCAGGCGGTGCGCCTCGCGCCAGAGCATGCCGTCCTCAGCGGTCTCCGGGTTCCAGAAGGACATGCCCATGGAGCGCATGGCCTCCTGGGCACCCGGGGCCGTGGCGTCGGCGAAGCGCGCCTCGACCAGCTCGTCGGTGACCAGGGACTGGTCCACGACCATGCAGGAGATGAAGGCGCGCAGCTTCTCGCGGGTCGGCTCCGCGCCGAAGTCCATGAGTCGCTGGACGCCCTCGGTGGGGTCGGCGTGGAAGAGGTTGAGCGAGAGCCCGCCCGGTCCCATCAGCACCAGCCGGCCGACCCGCTCGGGGTGGGACAGCGCCAGTCGCATCGCCGTACCGCCGCCCAGGCTGTTGCCGAGCAGGTGCACCTTCGCGATGCCGAGCTGGTCGAGCAGGGCCACGACGGCGTCGGCGGAGAAGCGGTAGTAGTTGCCCACCACCGGCGGCTTGTCGGAGGCGCCGAACCCGGGCTGGTCGACCAGCAGGGTGCGGAACTCCTCGGCGAAGCCCGGCAGCGCCGGCCCGAAGTTGGACCAGGACGAGGCCCCGGGGCCGCCGCCGTGCAGCATCACGAGCGGCAGGCGCTCGGCCTTGCCGGCGTCGTCGCCCCGGGCGTCGGCCTCGTAGTAGGCCAGGGAGAGGTCACCCGCCGCCTCGGTCTTCACCGCGACGGTGCGGCGGGTGTCCTCCTTGGTGAAGGTCATGTGATCAGTACATCCCCGGGTCGATCTTGTGCCCGAACTCGTGGGCGCCGAACATCTGCAGGGCGCGCTCGGGGTCGTTGGCCGCGTGCACCCGACCGGCGTGGGCGTCGCGCCACGCACGCTGGAGGTAGGTGCCCTTGGTCAGGGCCCGGCCGCCGGAGGCCTCGAACAGCGAGTCGATGGCCTCGATGGCGCGCTGCGAGCCGATGACCTGGTCGCGGCGGACCTTGAGCCGGGTCTTGAGCGGGATCTTCTCGCCCTTGGCGACGTAGTCCTGCTCCTCGCGGATGTTGTTGACCAGCAGGGCCCAGGCGGCGTCGATCTCGCTCGAGGCGCGGGCGATGCGCACGGCGGCGAACGGGTCGAGGCTGGCCTTCTCACCGAGGTAGGCGGCGCGGGTGCGCTTCTGCTGCATCTCGATGTGCTCCTCGTAGGCGCCCATCGCCATGCCGATGATCGGCGTGGTGATGGTGCCCGTGAAGATCGAGTGGAAGGGCAGCTTGTAGAGGTCGGAGGTGTTCTGCTCCTGGCCCGGGCCGCGGCACTGGCCGGTCTCGCCCATGGAGAGGGTGAAGGCCTCGGGGATGAAGACGTCCTCGACCAGGATGTCGTTCGAGCCGGTGCCGGCGAGGCCGACCATGTTCCAGACGTCGATGATCGTGTACTTGTCGCGCGGGACCATGAACGTCTTGAAGTCGACGATCTGGCCCTCCTCGGTGAAGACGAGCCCACCGAGCAGCACCCACTGGCAGTGGTCGGCACCGGAGGAGAAGCTCCACTTGCCGCTGAGGATGTAACCGCCCTCGGTCACCGTCGCCTTGCCCGTGGGGGCGTAGGAGGAGGAGAGGCGGGTCTTGGTGTCCTCGCCCCAGACGGCCTGCTGGGCCTCGTCGGCGAACAGGGCGACCTGCCACGGGTGCACGCCGACCACGCTGGAGACCCAGCCGGTCGAGCCGCAGGCGCTCGCGATGTCGCGGACCGCGGTGTAGAAGTCCACCGGGTCGGACTCGAAGCCGTCGAACCGCTTGGGCTGGAGCAGCTGGAAGAAGCCGGTCTCCTCCAGCTCCTTGATGTTGGACTCCGGCACAACACGGAGTGCCTCGGTCTCCTCGGCTCGCTCCCGGAAGGTCGGGAGCAGGTCGCGGACGCCGTCGAGGACTGCCTGGGACATCGCACAACTCCTGGGTCGGTGGAACCTGTTGCACCAAGACTAGAACACGTTCCAGTTTTGGCCAAGGACATCGGGGGTGAGAGGTGTCTCAGGCGTTGGCGGCCTGCTTGTCCTGCTCGGCCTTGAGCAGCAGGGCGATGTCGATGAGCTGGTCCTCCTGGCCGCCGATGAGCTTGCGGCGCCCGGCCTCGAGCAGGATCTTCGCGCCCGAGACGCCGTAGCGCTCGGCGGCGTTGCCGGCGTGCTTGAGGAAGGAGGAGTAGACCCCGGCGTAGCCCATCATCAGCGTCATCCGGTTGAGCTCGCACTCCTCCGGCATCGCGGGCTTGATGACGTCCTCGCTCGCGTCGACGATCTGGAGGAAGTCCACGCCGGTGCGCCAGCCGAGCTTGTCGCAGACGCCGATGAACGCCTCGAGGGGCGTGTTGCCGGCTCCGGCGCCGAAGCGGCGGACCGACCCGTCGATCTGGGTCGCACCCGCGCGCGCCGCGGCGACGGTGTTGGCGACACCGAGGGCGAGGTTCTCGTGGCCGTGGAACCCGACGTCGGCGACGTCGCCGATCTCGGCGACGACCGCGGCGACCCGGTCGCTGGTCTGCTCCATGATCAGCGCGCCGGCGGAGTCGACGACGTAGACGCACTGGCAGCCGGCGTCGACCATGATCCGCGCCTGCTTGGCGAGCACCTCGGGGGCCTGGGTGTGGGACATCATGAGGAACCCGACGGTCTCCAGACCCAGCTCGCGCGCCAGCCCGAAGTGCTGGATCGAGGTGTCGGCCTCGGTGCAGTGCGTGGCGATGCGGCAGATCTGGCCGCCGTTGTCCTGCGCGGCGCGGATGTCGTCCTTGGTGCCGACGCCCGGGAGCATCAAGAAGGCGATCTTGGCGCGCTTCGCGGTCTCCGCGGCGATCCGGATCAGCTCCTGCTCGGGGGTGCGGGAGAAGCCGTAGTTGAACGAGGAGCCGCCCAGGCCGTCGCCGTGGGTGACCTCGATGACCGGGATGCCCGAGGAGTCGAGTGCCTCGACGATGTCGTGGACCTCGGTCGCGGTGAACTGGTGGCGCTTGTGGTGCGACCCGTCGCGCAGGCAGGTGTCGGTCAGCCGCAGGTCGATCTCGCCGAACGGCTCGGTACCGTGGGTGCCGGACCAGGTGCGGGTGAGGGTGTTCAGGTCGTTCACTTCGTGCCTCCGGCCAGGATCGAGCGGGCGATGTTGTCGCCGACGCGGGCGGCCGCGGCGGTCATGATGTCGAGGTTGCCGGCGTACGGCGGCAGGAAGTCGCCCGCGCCCTCGACCTCGACGAAGATCGAGACCTTCAGCGCGCCGCGGGTGGCGGCCGACGGCTCGTCGAGCTGCGGCTCCTGCAGCAGGCGGTAGCCCGGCACGTACTCCTGGACGGCCTTCTCCATCGCGTGGACCGAGGCGATGATCGCGTCCCGGTCGGCGTCGGGGTCGGCGGCGCAGAAGATGGTGTCGCGCATGATCATCGGCGGCTCGGCCGGGTTCAGGATGATGATCGCCTTGCCCTCGGTCGCGCCGCCGATGTCGCGCACCCCGGCCGAGGTGGTGCGGGTGAACTCGTCGATGTTGGCGCGCGTGCCGGGGCCCGCGGACATCGAGGACACCGAGGCGACGATCTCGGCGTACGACACCGGGGCGACCCGGGAGACCGCCGCGACCATCGGGATCGTGGCCTGGCCACCGCAGGTGATCATGTTGACGTTCATCGCGTCCACGTGGGTCTCGCCGTTGACCGGCGGGATCACTGCGGGGCCGATGGCGGCGGGCGTCAGGTCGACCGCCCGGATGCCGGCCTCCTCGTAGCGCGGGGCGTACTCGCGGTGCACGTAGGCAGACGTGGCCTCGAAGATCAGGTCGGGCAGCACGTCCTGCTTCAGCAGCCAGTCCACGCCCTCGTGGCTGGCCTCCAGACCCTGGGCCGCAGCCAGCTTGAGCCCCTCCGACGACGGGTCGACGCCGATCATCCAGCGCGGCTCGACCACCTCCGAGCGCATGAGCTTGTACATCAGGTCCGTGCCGATGTTCCCCGGTCCGACGATCGCCGCCGTCAGCTTGTTCTCGGTCATGGGTCTCCCTGGTTCTTCGTGCGGTTCAGCAGGTCTGGTGGTGCGGGTCAGTCGGTGAAGGTGACGGCCAGCGGGGCGAAGCCGCTGATCGTGGCGACAACCCGGTCGCCGGGCGCGAACGGCACGAACGGGCCGAGCGCGCCGGAGAGCACGAGGTGGCCCTTGCGCAGCGGGTCGCCGAAGCGGGCGGCCTGCACCGCGAGCCAGCGCAGCGCCTCGAGCGGGTCCCCGAGGCAGGCCGCGCCGTTGCCGCTCGAGCGGACCTCGTCGTCGATGGCGAGCGTCATGTCCACGTCGCGCGGCTCGAGCTCGGCCAGCGTGCGGGCGTCGCGGCCCACGACGTACAGACCGCTCGAGGCGCAGTCGGCCACGGTGTCGGTGAAGCCGATGTCCCAGCCGGAGATGCGGGAGTCGACGATCTCCAACGAGGGCAGCGCCACCTCGACGGACTCGCGGACCGCCTCGAGGGTGATGTCGTCGGGGCTGCCCGGGTCGATGTCCTGGGAGAGCACGAAGGCGACCTCGGCCTCGACCCGGGGCTGGAGCAGCCCGGCCATCGAGATCGGGTCGTGCGCGCTGACGTCCATGTCGTCGAGGAGGTAGCCGAAGTCGGGCTGGTCCACCCCGAGCTGGTCCTGGACCGCCTTCGAGGTGGCCCCGATCTTGCGACCCACCACGACCGCGCCCGAGGCGAGGCGACGCTCGACCACGCCCCTCTGCACGGCGTACGCCGCGTCGAGGTCCTCGGTCCCGATCAGGTCCCGGACGGGGGCGCAGGGGGTGCGGGTCTCCTGGGCCCGGACCAGGCGCTCGCTGGCGGCGCGGATCCGGTCGGCAACAGCATCGCTGGACGTCACCCCTGGATACTAGAACCTGTTACAGTTTCGCGCCATGACGGGTACCCAGGAAACCCCCCTGCCGACCGAGGTCGACGTGGTCGTCGTGGGCGCCGGCGCGGCCGGGATGAGCGCGGCCCTGCGGGCCGCCGCCCACGGCCTCGACACCGTGCTGCTGGAGAAGAGCGACTACTTCGGCGGGTCCACCGCCCGCAGCGGCGGCGGCGTCTGGATCCCCGACAACTACGCCCTGCGTGCGGCCGGGGAGTCCGACGGCATCGAGGACGCCAAGACCTACCTCGACGCGATCGTCGGCGACGTGGTCCCCAAGCAGCGCCGCGACACCTACCTCGAGCGCGGGCCCGAGGTCATGGACTTCATCCGCGACCACTCCCCCGTGCGCTTCCGCTGGGTGCCGGAGTACGCCGACTACCAGCCCGAACAGCCGGGCGGCCGGGCCCGCGGGCGCTCGGTCGAGCCGGACCCGATCGACGGGCGCATCATCGGCGCCGAGCTCGAGCGCCTGCACCCGCAGTACACCAAGGCCCCGGCCAACATGGTGGTGCTGCAGCGCGACTTCCGGAAGATCAGCCTGGGCCTGCGCACCCTCGGCGGCCCGATCACGATGCTGCGCGTCCTGCTGCGACGCACGCTGGCCGGCATCCGGCGCCAGCGGCTCTTCGGCATGGGCAACGCCATCGCCATCGGCCTGCGCAAGGGCCTCATGGACGCCGGCGTCCCGGTCGTCCACGGCGCCGAGCTCACCGAGCTGCTCCTCGAGGACGGCCGGGTGGCCGGTGTCGTCGTGACCCGCGACGGCGCCTCGCAGACGGTCCGCGCACGGCGCGGCGTGGTCATCGGCTCCGGCGGCTTCGAGCGCAACCTGGAGATGCGCGAGAAGTACCAGCCCAAGCCCACCTCGGTCGAGTGGACCACCGGCTCGCAGTTCAACACCGGCGGCGGCATCCTGGCCGGGATCGCGGCCGGTGCCGAGGTCGGCCTGATGGACGACTCCTGGTGGGGTCCGACCATCCCGCTCCCGAGCGGCCCGTGGTTCTGCCTGGCCGAGCGCAACCTGCCCGGCTCGATCATCGTCAACCAGGCGGGCAAGCGCTACATGAACGAGGCGCTCCCCTACGTCGAGGCCACCCACAAGATCTACGAGGGCGAGGCCACCGGTGTCGGCCACGTGCCCAGCTGGATGATCATCGACACCCGCTACCGCAACCGCTACCTGTTCGCCGGGCTCTTCCCGCGCCAGCCCTTCCCCGGTCGCTGGTACAAGTTCGGCACGATCAAGAAGGCCTCCACCATCGCCGGGCTGGCCGAGCAGATCGGGGTCCCCGCCGCCGAGCTCGAGGCCACCGTCGAGCGGTTCAACGGCTTCGCCCGCAGTGGCGTCGACGCCGACTTCGGCCGCGGCGAGTCCGCCTACGACAAGTACTACTCCGACCCCACCGTCAAGCCGAACCCCTCGCTCGGCGTGATCGACCAGGGCCCGTTCTACGCGGTCAAGATCGTCCCGGGCGACCTCGGCACCAAGGGCGGCCTGGTCACCGACGAGCACGCCCGCGTGCTGCGCCCCGACGGCTCCCCCATCCCCGGCCTGTACGCCGCCGGCAACGCCTCCTCCGCGGTCATGGGCCACACCTACCCCGGCCCCGGCGGCACGATCGGCCCCGCACTGGTCTTCGGCTACCTGGCCGCGGACGACATCGCGGCGTCCGCGACCGCTCCGGCCGCCGTCCCGATCGAGAGCGAGACCGCCTGATGCCCATCGACCCGTCCGTCGCCATCGGCTCCCCCGTCGGGGAGACGAGCTTCTCCTGGACCGAGAGCGACGTCCTGCTCTACCACCTCGGGATCGGGGCCGGTTCGAAGCCGGGCGACAACCTCTCGCCCGACGCGTTGCGCTACACCCTCGACGGCCCCGCGCTGCAGGTGCTGCCGTCCTTCGGCGTGGTCGTGCCCACCTTCCACATGACCGACCCGCCGCCGCTGGACCTCCCGGGCTGCGACATCAACCTCGCGCAGGTGGTCCACGGCGCCCAGTCCATCTCCCTGGCGGCGCCGCTGCCCACCTCGGGCACCGCCACGATCCGCACGACGCTCACCGACGTGTGGGACAAGGGCAAGGCCGCGGTCATCTGGCAGGAGGGCGTCGCCACCGCCCCCAGCGGTGAGGAGCTGTGGCGGGTCCGCTCCTCGATCTTCGTCAAGGGCGAGGGCGGCTGGGGCGGCGACCGCGGCACCAGCACCGCGGTCGAGGTGCCGGACCGCGCGCCGGACTGCGAGACGTCGTACGCCGTCACGCCGCAGCAGGCCCTGCTCTACCGCCTCTGCGGCGACCGCAACCCGCTGCACGCCGACCCCGACTTCGCCAAGGCCGCCGGCTTCCCGGCGCCGATCCTGCACGGGCTGTGCTCCTACGGGATCGTGCTGCGCGAGCTCACCGACGCGCTCCTGGGCGGGGACGCCACGCGGGTCTCGGGCTTCGGCGCGCGCTTCGCCGGCGTCGTGTTCCCGGGCGAGACGATCCGGGTGCAGGGCTGGCACGAGGACGGGCGGATCGTCGCCTCGGCCACCATCGCCGGTGGCGAGCGCGACGGCTCGCCGGTCCTCGCCGACTGCGCCGTCGACCTGGCCTGACGCGCACGGGATGTCATACGGGCGGGACGTGCACTCCCGCGGGCCGTATGACGTCCCCGACCGGGCTAACAGGACGTCATACGGTCGGGACGTCCGCCCCCGCGGAACGTATGACGTCCGCTGGCGGACACGTCAGGGTCGGCGCGCCAGGACGTAGAGGCGGCGGGCCGTCTCACCGAGGCCGCTCAGCGGTCCGCGCACGAACCACTCGACGTCGGTGAGGCCGGCGGCCGCCACGAGACCGAGGACCGCGTCCGGGTCACGGTGGACCAGGTCAAGGGCCAGCCCCTCCACGCCGTGCCACTCGCTGATCCGGCGTACGTCGTCACCGGCCTGCATCGCGAGCACCAGCAGGCCGCCCGGGGCGAGCGGACGGACCAGTGCCTCGAGGGCGCCGGGCAGCTCGGAGTCGGCGAGGTGGATGAGGGAGTACCACGCGAGCACCGCGCCCCAGCCGGCCGCGGACTCGGGCCGCATGAGCCGGCGCAGGTCGCCGACGTCGTACCGGACTCCGGGGAAGCGCGAGCGCGCCACCGCGACCATCTCCGGCGTGAGGTCGAGCCCGCGGGCCTCGGCACCCAGGGCGGCGAGGTGGGCCGTGACGTGGCCCGGCCCGCAGCCGACCTCGACGACCGGGCCGTCGGCCTCGGCCGCGACCCGCTCCAGCAGCCAGCGCTCGAACGGCAGGTGGTCAAGCTCGTCGGTCAGCGTGTCAGCGTAGACCTCGGCGACGGCGGCGTACGTCGCCCGGACCCGCTCGTCGCGCGCCTCGGGCGAGTCGGCGATCGGCGCCTCGCGGTCCACCGCCGCACCAGGGGCCGGTTCCGGGGCACCCGAGGGCCCCAGCAGGTGCACCCAGCGGTGGTCCCGGTCACCGGGCCGCCGCTCGAGCCGGCGCACGAACCCGCGCTCGGCCATCCCGACCAGGCAGGACTCCGCGTCGTCGCGCCCCTCGAAGGCGTGCAGCCGCTCGGTGCGCGGCCGGAGCTCGCCGGGCGTCTGTGGTCCGCGGAGCAGCAGCACCGTGAGGAGGGCGCGCTCGTCGTCCTCGAGGTCGAGCAGGTCGGTCAGGACCTGGTGGTACTTCAGGGTCCGGCGACCGGTGTCGGACCAGACGATCCGCAGGGCGCCCTTCTCCTTGAGCCCCTTGGCGGTCTGCTCGACCTCCTGCTCGGCCAGGTCCATGACCGGCTCGCGGCTGGAGGTCTGGTTGCACGCGGTGCGCAGCGCACTGAGCGTGAGCGGGTACGACGCCGGCACCGTCACCTGCTTCTCCAGCAGGCTGCCGAGGACGCGCTGCTCGGTCGGGGTCAGCTGGAGGTCGGGTACGAGGTCGGCCACGGCCCGACCCTAGCCAGCGGGGACGACGGTGAGAGGGTCGTCGGGTGAGCGAGCAGAGGGATCAGATCCTCGTCGGCGACGGCGACCCCGACCTCGACCAGCGGCTCTCCGACGAGCTCGACGAGGTGAACGCCGCGGCGACGACCGGCACGCCCGCCGCCCGCGAGCTGACGGTCCAGCTGCACGACGACGACGGGCTCGTCGGCGGGCTCAGCGGCTGGACCTGGGGCGTCGCGGCCGGCATCGGGATGACGTGGGTGCGCGGCGACCGGCGCGGCGACGGCACCGGGGCGCGGCTGCTCGACGCCTTCGAGACCGAGGCGCGGGCGCGGGGCTGCACCCACGTCTTCACAACGTCGTTCACCTTCCAGGCGCCGGGGTTCTACGAGCGGCACGGGTACGTCGAGCTGTTCCGCTGGCAGGACCTGCCGGTCGTCGGCCAGGCCGACGTGCACCTGCGCAAGGAGCTCGTCTAGAGCGTGGTGGTGTGGCCCCGCTCGGGGTCCCAGCGCCGGACCTCGGTGAGCCGCAGCTCGAGCTCGGGCGTCCCGACCACCTCGAGCGCGCGGGCCAGGTCGGCCCGCGGCACGCGGCGGGCCAGGGTGACGTGCGGCAGCCAGCCGCGGTGCGCGCGGTCGGGCACCTGCACGCGCACGGCCAGCACGCGGCGAACGACGTCGTCGTCGAGGTCGACGCCCAGAGCGACGGTGACCTTCCCCCCGCCGAGCAGCAGGAGCCCGCGGGCGGTGGCCGTCACCGGCAGCATCCCGCGCAGCCGCGCCCGCGCCACGTCGATGGCTGCGTCCGGCAGGTCCTCGGCCTCGACCACCGTCACGTGCGGCTGGTTGCTCGCGCCGGTGTGGTCGGCCTGGCTCGGCAGGCCCGCCCCGCGCAGCGCGTCCCACAGCGCGCGGACCGCCGCCCGGCCGGCGTCGTCGGGGACCAGCTCGAGGGAGTGCAGCTTCGGCATCGGGCCAGCCTGCCAGGCGCGAGCCCGACTCAGGCGTAGAGGTAGCCCGGCAGCACCAGCCCGAGGAGCGCCATGACCCCGGACAGCAGGAGCAACCAGTACGGGCCGGTCTGCGCGGGGTCCGGCGAGTCGATCATGCGGAAGCCTCGCCACACGCCGACGACGGCCAGCGCCAGCGCCGGCAGACCGAGCGCCGGGCCGATCCAGAACAGCTCCTGGTCGGAGGTGGCGGCCAGCCGCCCGTAGAGCACGGTCGTGACCAGGCACAGGGGGAGGAGGCCCGCGGAGATCCTGACCAGCCGCCAGAACAGGAGGCGACGTTTCACCGGGCTCCAGTCCTCGACCGAGTCCGGATCCTCGAGCCACGATCGGTCAGTCATGGTGTGCTGCCCCGGAGCCGAGCAGCGAGCGCGTGAGCGCCTCGGTGTCGGACTGCAGCTCTGCGTTGGCCGCCACCAGGTCGGCATCGCCGGGCGCGTGACCGGCCAGCGCGGCGTTGAGCACCGTGCGGCGCACCAGCTCCTTGGCGTACGACGCGGTCGTGCCCGCCGACTCACGAGCGACCTGGGCGACGGCAGCGTCGCCGAGCTCGAGGGTCGGTCCGTACAGCCGGACGAGACGAGCCCGCGCCGTCTCGTCGGGCAGCGGGACCTCGACGGCGAGGTCGACGCGGCCGGGTCGCTGCGCCAGCGCCTTCTCGAGCGCCTCGGCCCGGTTGGTGGTGAGGAGGAAGACGATGTCGGCGTCCTCGTCCAGCCCGTCCATCGCGTCGAGCAGGGAGAAGAGCAGCGGCGAGGGTCCGCCGCCGTAGTGGTGGTCACGGTCCTCCGCGATGAGGTCGCAGTCCTCGATCACGACGATCGCCGGCTGGTGCGCCCGGGCGATCTGGGCGGCTGCGCCCACGTGCGCCATCTGCGTCCCGGTCAGCAGCACCACCGTCGCGTCGGCCGCGGCGCCCACCAGGTGCCGGACGGTGTGGGTCTTGCCGGTGCCGGGTGGCCCGTAGAGCAGGATGCCGCGCTTGAGGTGCTGCCCCTGCTCGCGCAGCCGGTCGCGGTGCTCGGCCAGGCCGATCACGTGGGCCCGCACCTGCTCCAGCGTCCCGGCGGGCAGGACCACCCGGTCGACGGGGACGTCGGGACGGTGGTGGAACGTCAGCTCGGCCATGGCCCGCTCGTAGGGATTGCCCCCGAAGCTGACCACCTGCCCGCGCAGGACGCTGCGACGCATCGCCTCCTCGCGGAGCTCGGCCAGGAACGCCGTGGCGGCCTCGGGCTGGGTGGCCAGCACCTCCAGGCGCGAGGACGAGCCGTACTGCGGGTTGCCGACCCGTTGCACGACCACCAGGGGTGCACCGTGGTGCCGGAAGAGGTGCAGACCGAAGCCGACCGTCGCCCGCTCGGAGTCCGGGCCGGTCGCGACGTTGAGGCGGTCGACCTGGCCGGAGCGGAACCGACCCCACTCGGCCTGGGCCATCAGGTCGCCCAGCGAGTTGTGGTGGCGTTGCTCTCCGCCGCCGACGCCCATCAGCCGGGCATCCGGGTCGCGGGAGGTCAGGGCCTCCATCGCCAGGTCGGTGTCTGCCCAGCGGTGGCTGGCGACGGGCTCAACGACGACGGGCAGCTGGTCGGCGTCGATCCCGAGGTGCGTGTCCAGAATCGGCATCAGGTCGTCCCCACGTCGACCCGCTTCCGGCTCCTCCTTGAGCAGTTGCTTGACCAGCCGCTGCAGCGCACGTCGCAGGCCGTCGTCGTCCAGGGCTCCCGAGCCGTCCGAGGTCATGACCCGAACCTAGCCCGAGCGGCTCCTGCTCAGCCCAGCCACGGCGCGGCGCGGCGGGTGAGGGTCGCCTTCTTGGCGGGGTCGAAGCCGTCGTACGTGCGGACGGCGAAGCCGCTGCGCGGGTTTCGCTCGAAGACCTCGCGGTGGTCCCGGACGAACGTCCAGTAGAGCGCGTCCCAGTCGCCCTCCCAGTCCCCGCGCGGGAGGTCGCTCATCTTGCGCAGGTAGTTCGACCCCGAGACGTAGGGCTTGGTCGTGATCGACTCCCCCGCGGCGAACTGCGACATGGCGTAGACGTTGGGCACCATCACCCAGTCGTAGGCGTCGACGAAGAGCTCCATGAACCACTCGTACGCCGCGTCCGGGTCGGTGCGCAGCAGGCACTGCGCGTTGCCGAGCACCATCAGCCGCTCGATGTGGTGGGCGTAGCCGTGCTCCAGCACCCTCTCCAGCACCAGGTCCACGGGCTCCAGGCCGGTCTTCGCCGTCCACCAGCCCTCGGCGAGCGGCCGGGTGTGCTGGAGGTGGTTGCGGGTGCGCATCTTCCGCCCCCACAGGACGTAGGTGGCCCGCATGTACTCCCGCCAGCCGATCACCTGGCGCACGAAGCCCTCGAGGCTGGCAAGGGGCACGTCGCCCTGCTCCCCCGCCTCCAGCGCGCCCTGCAGGACGTCGCGCGGGTCCAGCAGCCCGATGTTGAGACCGGGGGTCAGCAGCGCGTGGAACAGGTGGGGGTGCTGGGCGGAGATGGCGTCCTCGTAGGGGCCGAACTCCTCGAACCGCTCGTCGAGGAACTGGCGGAGCATCGCCCGCGCCTCGGCGTGCGAGGTCGGCCAGGCGAACGCGTCGGCGTCGCCGGGGTTGTCGGGGAAGGACCGCTTGACCCACGCGATCGCCTCCTCGACCTCGGGGTGCCGCTCGCCCTGGCCGGGGCGGTCGATGGTGGGGACCGGGTGGCCCTTGGGCAGCTTCTTGCGGTTGTCCTCGTCGAAGGACCACTTGCCGCCGACGGGGTCACCGGAGTCCGTGACGAGCACGTCGAGGCGCTGGCGCTGCCAGGAGTAGAAGTGCTGCATCCGCGCCCGGCGGCCCCGCGGTCCGCTGACGCCATCGAAGTGGGTGGCCAGTTCGTCGCGCGTGCAGAGGAAGTTGGGGGTCTCCAGCCACTCGTCGACGAAGGGCTCCAGGTCGCGCGAGAGCCAGTCGTCCACGACGTCGTACGCCGTCACGTGGACGTCCCCCCGGCCGCCGAGCCCGTCGATGACCCGCCGCAGCGCGGCCGCGGAGGTGGTGCGGCCGTCGGTGTCGACCCGCTCGACGGCGTACCCCGCCTCCTCCAGGCGCGTGGCGAAGCGACGCATCGAGGCCCGGTGCAGGACGAGCTTCTGGGTGTGGAAGCGGTACTGCCGGAAGAGCAGGTCGTGCTCGAGGAGCACGAAGACGGTGCCGTCGGCGGCGGAGAGGTGCTGCTCGAAGAGCTGGTGCGGGAGGACCAGTCGGACCCGGGAGGCTGCCACCTCGCGAGCGTAGGCACCCCGTCCGCGGAACCCGGCCACCCCTGGGGTGCGGGGCCCTAGGGTGCGGGCATGACGATCCTCGACAGCTGGACCCGGGGCGAGCACACCTGGGAGGGCACCAGCCACCCGACGTACCGCAAGGGCAGCGGCCCGGGCGTCGTGGTCATCCACGAGATCCCCGGACCGACGCCGTCGGTGATCGGGTTCGGCCAGGAGCTCGTGGACGCGGGCTACACCGTGGTCCTGCCGCACCTGTTCGGGAAGGCGGGCGGCGACTGGAACGGCGTCAACGTGGCCCGCGCGATGGCGCAGGTCTGCATCAGCTCGGAGTTCACCAAGCTCGCCACCGGGGTCACGACGCCGATCGCCGGCTGGCTGCGCTCGCTCGCCCGTGACCTGCACGCCGAGCTCGGCGGGCCCGGCGTCGGCGCGCTCGGCATGTGCTTCACCGGTGGGTTCGCGCTCGCGATGATGGTCGACGACTCGGTCGCCGCGCCCGTGCTGTGCCAGCCGTCGGTGCCCTTCACGGTCGGCAAGGCGCGCTCGGCCGACGTGAACCTCTCCCCCGCCGACCTCGAGGTCGTACGCCGCCGGGCGGCGGGCGGCTGCGCGGTCCTCGGCATCCAGTACGCCTCGGACCCGCTCACGGGCACCCGCTTCGACACCCTCGACCGCGAGCTGGGCGACGGCTTCATCCGCGTCGACCTGCCGGGCAAGGGGCACTCGGTCGTGACCGAGCAGCGCTCCCAGGTGGCCGTCGACCGCGTGCTGGAGTTCTTCGGGGAGCGGCTGCACGCGGAGGCGTGACGCCGCCCTGCCTCAGGTCCAGGGGACGGTCGCCTGCAGCACCGCCTCGGTCAGTGCCCCGCTGCGCAGCGCCGTGACCTGCTGGTACTCCGGGTCGGCCACCATCTGGCTGAACGCCTGCCGCGAGGGGTAGCGCACGAGCAGCACCACGTCCCAGTCCTGGCCGGGCTCAGCCACCAGCGTGGTCGAGCCGTCACCGGCGTACAGCACCTCGGCGCCGTAGCGCGGCAGGAAGGTCTCCTCCAGGGCGGCGGCGTACTGCTCGTAGGAGGCGCGTCCGTCCTCGGTGAAGCGGAGCAGGTTGAGCATCACCACCGGGCCGCCGGGGTCCTCGGCCAGGTAGCGCTTGAGGTCCGTGCCTCGCGGGTCGATCGCCATGCGGCCGATCCTGGCACCCGGGTCCGGCTCGTCACGTCACCCGGACGCGGGTCGCGCGACGAGCTCGACCGGGTCCCCGAGCGAGACCGCCCCGCCCTCCAGCACGCGGCAGACCGACCCGCCGCGCCGCCGCAGGGCCTCCTGGGCGCCGCGGCCGATGGTGTCGTCGAGCAGCTTGCAGGGTGCGGCGACGCGGACGACCTCCAGCAGGACCTCGCCGATCCGGATGCGGGCGCCCGGCTCGCGGGGCACGGGCCCGTCGCTGATCGTCATGTTGCGCCGGGTCAGCTCGGCGCGCACCTCCGCGCCGTGGATGCCGCTGGCGGTGTCGAGGTCGTCCTGGCTCTGCACGGTGACGTGGCGGTGCTTCGTCCCGTGGTAGCGGTCGCCCACGATCCCCTTGCCCGCCTCGATCTCGACGCTCTCGACGGCGCGCATGGGGAGGCGGGTCGCCTTCGCGACGTGCAGGGCGCTCACGGTGGGCACGACGGAGAGCCTAGGAGGGCGCGGGAAGGCGTGCTCAGGCGGCGAGGACGATGTCGGCGAGGTAGATCTCGAGCCGGTTCAGGTGCGCACGTGGTGGCGGGAGTCCTGGCGCCCGGGACCGGTGGCGGTGGCCGCTGGGCGACGTGGTCTCGACCTCGTGGGGGTCGGTGTCGGTGACCTGGGCGATCCAGCCGGTGGCTTCCTTGGCCTGGTTGCAGGCCTCGCACAGCCCCTGGCCGTTCTCCGCGGTGGTGGCGCCGCCGTCGGCCCACGGAGTGACGTGGTCGCGGTGGCGGACGGGTGCGTCGCAGTACGGCGTGCGGCACGACCGGTCGCGCACGGCCAGGAACTGGGCCAAGCCGGCGGGGAACGTCCGGGAGCGGGACTCCATGGTGACCAGCTGCCCGCCGGGGTCGGTGTACAGGCGCCGCAGGCTGGCCAAGCCCGCTTTGCTCGCGCAGGCGACCAGGTCGCGGACGTCCTCGGCCGGCAGCGGGACCGGGGCTACGCCGGGTGCGGCGACCCAGCCGGGCTCGTCACCCGCCTCGCCGGGCAGGTTCAACAGGGTGGCGTCCGAGAGCGTCACCTGCACCGCGACCGGCACCACCGGCGCCCGCGGTGCGGTCGGGGCGACCGTCGTGTTCCAGGTGCCGGCCCGGGCCGCGACCGACTCCGCGACCGAGCCGGCGCGCTGGTCGGTTGCTCCCTCCCGGTTCCCGAGGACGGCCGCGACCAGCGCGTCAGCCATCACCTGACCACGTGCGCGCTCGTCCCCCGCCACACGTGCGGTGTCCGCGGCCCGGCCCAGGGTGGCGTGGACCGCGACACCCTGCTCCAGCGGCAGCACCGCGCTGAACCGGGTCATCCCGTCCGGTGCCGGGCGCAGGCTGGTGTGCCGCTCAGCGACCGCCTTGGCGCGGCGCTCGACAGCCGCGACCGGGTCCGCGGCGTACGCGAGCCGGTCCACCTCCGCCCGGAACCGCCGATCACCCCAACCCTGCGTCGTCGCCGGGTCCGCCATCAGCTCCGTGTCGATGCTCGTGCGGTCGGCCAGCGACAGGCACGCCGTGCCCTGCGCGACCTGCACCGCTCGCCACTCCGAGCACCAGCCCGCCTCCATCGCCGCCAACGTGTGCGGCAGCTCGGCGCACAGCACCACCGCCAACCCCAGGTGGATGCCGCCCCGGTGCGGCGACTCCCGCCTCGCCAGCGCGACCTCCGCGCCGATCCCCCGCTCCCGGGTAGCGGCCGGCTGGTGCGCACGCCCAGCGATCCGCGACTCCTTGAGAGTCACCGCTAGCGACGCCTGGGCCGCAGCGATCGTGTTCTTCAACGACTCCAGCTCACTCAAGAGCTCTACCGCCGCGACGTCCCGGTCGACCAGATCCGTGTCTCCTACCGCCCGTGCGCGACTGAGCACCTGCTCCCGCAGGCCCTGCAGACTGGTGGTCGAGTCCATGCTCCATTCTATTCGAACATCCGTTCGAATCGCAAGAGTTTGGGGACAGTCGCTGGTGTGATGTCTCAGGAGACCGGTGACAGTTGTGGATCGGGACATCGGTGACACTTCGAAGGATCTTGGTGGTGACACTTCGGTCCTCAGGCTGCGGTGGTGGCAGCCAACGCACCCATCGATCCCCGTGTCCGCCTCGCTATCTCCCAGTCGCCGGCTGATGCTCCACGCGGCGCGGTGTCCACGTTCTGCTCCGAGCACGGCATCAGTCGCAAGTCGTTCTACGAGCTGCGGCGACGCGCTCGCGAGGAAGGGCCGGCTGCGGTGCTGGAGCCGAAGTCGAAACGACCGGCCACATCGCCGACCAAGCTGACCGAGGAGGTGAAGAAGCAGGCGGTCGCAGTGCGGGCCGCGCTCGAGGCCTCCGGGCTCGACCACGGCCCGATCAGCGTGCACGACAAGATGCGAGCGATGGGGATGCCGGTGGTGCCCTCGATCGCTGCGTTGGGTCGGATCTTCCGCGAAGCAGGTGTCGCACGCGCAGAGCCGAAGAAGAAGCCCCGCTCCTCGTGGCGCCGCTTCGTCTACCCCGCCCCGAACGCTTGCTGGCAGCTCGACGCCACCGAGTACGTGCTGACTCGGGGACGCACGTGCGTGATCTTCCAGCTCATCGATGACCACTCCCGCTACGCAGTCGCCTCCCACGTCGCCTGGGGCGAGAAGGCCAAGGACGCGATCGCGGTCTTCGATAAGGCCGTAGCGGCCCACGGGGTGCCGCAGCGGTTGCTCTCAGACAACGGCAGCGCCCTGAACCCCACGCGACGCGGCTTCCTGGGCCAGCTCGTGGCGCACGTGGCCGAACTCGGCGTCGATGCGATCACCGGCAAGCCCTACAATCCGACCACCCAGGGCAAGAACGAACGGTTCCACCAGACCCTGTTCCGCTACCTCGACAAACAACCCCTCGCCGAGGACCTAGCCGAACTACAGGCCCAGGTCGACGCCTTCGACGTCATCTACAACACCGAACGCCCCCACCAAGGGCTCCCGGGGCGCGTGACACCCGAAACGGCCTGGCGGGCCACCCTCAAAGCAGACCGCCTCGCCCGAAGCCCGACCGGCCGATCTTCGAGCCTTCAAAGCCGGTGCGCCGCCCGCGGCCCACAGTTCCCGAGAACCTGGACCCGGACACCAAGATCCGCACCGTCAACAGCGGCGGCACCATCGGCGTGGACCGGGTCGTCTACAAACTCGACGTCACCCATGCCTTCAAGCAGGTCCTGGTCATCACCAACGGGACCGATCCCGGTGACACCCTGACCGTCACCGACCTCGGTGGCCAGATCCTCGCCGAACTCACCCGCCCACCAGTCGGGGTCCGCTACGTCGGCAACGGCCGCCGACCAGGCCAACGAACCCGACCGCCCGAACTGTCACCGAAGTCCTGAGACATCAACTGTCACCGATGTCCCGATCCACAACTGTCACCGGTCTCCTGAGACCTCACAGGGACAGTCGCTGGACGCCACCGGAGGGCACTCTCATGCCGTGGAGAGCGCGGTCGCTGACGTAGCCAGACGGTCATACCGCGCGGCTGGCCACGCACCCGCCGCTTGGGAACGCCTCACCTCGGCGACGAGCGAGCCCTTATGACCGTTTGGCTACGACCGACGGCTTGGATCCGCAGATGCCGCCTCACGTGCGCTGCCCGCGCGCCCTTGTGCCGCAGTCTGGCCTCAGCGCTTGCGGAACCGCGCCGTGAGCCGCCGGAAGAATCCTTCGACAACGACGGCTTCACCGATGTCGCTTGACGCCCCGGAGCCACCGGTCATTCCCGCGGTGACGACTCCAGCGGAAAACGCTGATTGGCAGGAGCCGCACAGCAGGCGTCCCATGGGGGTGTACGAGCATGAGCCCGTTGCTCCACATTGCTCGCAGCGAGACCGCTGACCGGTGTCGCCTGTGAGCGAGATGTCGAAACTCATCACGCCTCCGAGCGTGCGCTGGATCCGAGATGCGGCCACCAGTGCCGCCCATCCAGCATGCCGCTCCACGGTGTCCGCGTCCAGGAACGTCCGCTGCTGCCGCGTCTGGGTACGGTCGGCTTCATGCAGCCGTTCGACGAGCAGCGCCGGGTTGACCCTCGACCATGCGAGGCGTCGAGGTCGTCCCAGCTGTCGAAGCCGGGCGGCACGGGCGGCGTGACGTAGCCCAGCGCCTCCTGCCAGAACTCCCCGACCCCGCGGGGGTCGGCGCAGTCGAAGGTCACCTGGACGGTCCGCACACCGGTCATGCGCCCATCCAGGCACACCTCAGCCGAGCAGGTCCAGCACGTTCCGCGCGAACTCCGGGCCGGCGTCCTCCTGCAGGAAGTGCCCGGCTCCCTCCAGGACCCGGTGCGGCAGCCCGGCCGCTCCCGGGACGTGGTCGCGGAACACCGTCTCCCAACCACGGGTCGCCGGGTCGCCGTCGGAGTAGCAGGTCAGGAACGGTCGCTCCCACTCCCCCAGGAACGCCATCGTGCGGCGACCGATCTCGGCGCCCACGTCGTTGCGGGTCAGCGGCAGCAGCGCCGTCATCTGCCGCAGCCCCGCCGAGTGCTCCTCCGAGGGGAACGGGGCGTCGTACGCCGCCAGCACCTCCTTCGACGGCCGGACCGCCGTCCCACCCGCGACGAAGTCGGAGGCGCGCAGGCGCGCGGCCCGCTGGGTGTGCAGGAGGTAGTCCAGCAGCCACTCCTCGATGACCACCCGCGACTCGCCCTCGCCGTGGACGGCCCAGGTGAGCCGACCGGCCAGGTCGGGCGAGGCGGTGTGCAGGATGGTGTTGGCGGCGACCACGGCCCGGTAGCGCGAGGGATCGGCCGCCAGCGCGGACAGCCCGATCGGGCCGCCCCAGTCCTGGCAGACCAGCGTCACGTCGCGCAGGTCGAGCCCGGCGACGAGCGAGCGGGTCCAACCGACGTGCCGGGCCAGCGTGTAGTCGTAGGGCAAGACCGGCTTGTCGGAGCGTCCGAACCCGATGTTGTCGGGCGCGACGACGCGCGCGCCGCCGGCGACCAGGACGTCGATGACGTGCCGGTAGAGGTAGGACCAGGTCGGCTGGCCGTGCAGCAGCAGGACGGTCGGCCCGTCGGACGGACCGGCGTCGACGTACGCCATGCGGAGCGGGCCGGAGCCGTCGCCGGCCTCGACCTCGGCGTACGACGGTTCCCGGCTCCACCCCGCCAGGTCGGCGAACCGCTCGTCGGGGGTGCGGACGGCGGACATCACGGGGTTTCGAGACGGTTGCAGAGCAACCTCCTCAACCGCCGTGACGCGAGAGGATGCAGCCCGACGTGGGGACGCCGGTGCCCGCGGTGACCAGCACGTGCGGCTTCTCGTCCAGCGACACCGGGTTCACCGACGTGCCGCGCACCTGGCGCACCGCCTCGGCGATGCCGTTCATGCCGTGGAGGTAGGCCTCGCCGAGCTGCCCGCCGTGCGTGTTGAGCGGCAGGCGCCCACCGACCAGGATCGCGCCGTCCTTGACGAAGTCCTTCGCCTCCCCGCGCCCGCAGAAGCCGAGCTCCTCCAGCTGCATGAGGACGTAGGGCGTGAAGTGGTCGTAGAGGACCGCCATCGGCATGTCGTCGGGACGCAGCCCGCTCTGCCGCCACAGCTCGCGACCCACGACGCCGATCTCGGGGATGCCGATGTCGTCGCGGTAGTACGACGTCATGACGAACTGGTCGGTGCCCGAGCCCTGGGCCGCCGCCGTGATGTACGCCGGCACCTGCGGCAGGTCCTTGGCGCGCTCCGCCGAGACGATGACGAAGGCCTGCCCGCCGTCGGTCTCCTGGCAGCAGTCGAGCAGGTGCAGCGGGTCGACGATCATCCGCGAGGCCTGGTGGTCCTCGAGGGTGATCGGCTTGCCGTGGAAGAACGCCTCCGGGTTGGTCGCCGCGTGCCGGCGGTCGGCGACGGCGACCCGGCCGAAGTCCTCGGAGGTGGCGCCGTACTCGTGCATGTAGCGCCGCGCCTGCATCGCCACCGTGCCCGCGGGTGTCGAGAGACCCATCGGGTAGGACCACGCGTTGTCGAGGCCGTTGGTGTTGACCTGGGCGTTGGCCCACGAGGAGACCTGGCCGAAGCGCATGCCCGAGCGCTCGTTGAACGCGCGGTAGGCGACCACGACGTCGGCCACCCCGGTCGCCACCGCCATCGCCGCCTGCTGGATGGTGCCGCAGGCGGCGCCGCCGCCGTAGTTGATGCGGCTGAAGAAGCGCAGCTCGCCCATGCCGAGCTCGCGGGCGACCGCGATCTCGGAGTTGTTGTCCATCGTGAACGTCGTCAGGCCGTCCACCTCGGAGGGCGCGATGCCGCAGTCGCGCAACGCGTGCCCGACCGCCTCGACCGCGAGCTGGAGCTCGGAGCGGCCGGACTCCTTGGAGAACTCGGTGGCGCCGATGCCGACGATGGCCGCCTTGCCGGACAGGGTCATCCCCGTCCTCCGTCGGCCAGCGCCACCTTCACGGTGCCGATCACGTGGTCGCCCAGGGACACCGCGCCGGTCACCTTGAGCACCGCGACGCCGTCCTCGACCGACTCGACCGAGCCGGTGAAGGTGAGCGTGTCGTAGGGGTACGCCGGGGCGCCGAGCCGGATCGCGATGCCCTTGACCACGGCGCCATCGCCCGTGGACGAGCGGACCCAGTCGTTGACGTACCGCTCGACGAACGCGGTCGAGGTCAGGATGTTCATGAACACGTCCTTCGACCCGGCCGCCTGCGCGATGTCGCGGTCGTGGTGGACGTCCTGGAAGTCGCGGGTCGCGATCGCCGTCGAGACGATGAGCGTCGGGGTCAGCGGCACGGCCCACTCCGGGAGGGTTGTGCCGGGCTCGAGAAGGGTCGTGGTCACGCCAGCCTCCACACGGGCAAGGTCAGCTCGTCGTCGACGCGCTGGAAGTCGATGCGCACGGGGGCGCCGATCAGGTCGTCCGTGGTGTCCGGGTCGACCCCGAGCAGCTCGCCCAGCACCCGCGGACCCTCGGCGAGGGTCACGAGCGCGATGACGAACGGGGTCTGCCGGCCCGGCACCTGCGGGTGGCGGTGGACGACCCACGAGAAGATCTCGCCGTCCCCGGAGGCCCGCACGTGGCCGCGGTCGAGCGCGCCGCACTCGGGACAGGCCGGACCGGGCGGGTGCCGCAGGGCTCCGCAGGCGTTGCACTGCTGCAGGCGCAGCTCTCCGGCCGCGGTCCCCTCCCAGAAGTACGCCGTGTCGCGGTTCTGCTGCGGGCGCAGGACGCCGCTCACGCGGTGGCCGCCCGGGTCTCGCGGGCGCGCGGGACGAACTTGAGCACCCGGAACAGCATGGTGGCGACGACCTCGTCTCCCACGTACCAGGTGTTGCGCGAGGTCACGAAGTAGCCCACGCCCATCCCGGTGCGCTTGGGTCCGACGACCGAGTCCAGGGCGGTCGTGACACGGACTTGCTCGCCGACCCTGAGCGTGCGGACGTACTCCTGCTCGCAGTTGGTGCCCAGCACGGCGGTGAAGCCGGCGTCGGTGAGCACACGCATCATCCCGTGCAGCGGGTCGTCAGCTGGCGGCCTGCCGCCCAGGCCGTACATCGTCCACACCTGCGCCATCGAGGGCGGCGCCTCGCCCGCCTTCCAGCGAGGGTCGTCGTAGCCCATGGCCTCGAGCCAGTTGTTGATCGTCGGCTGGTTGACCGGGTCGCGGGCCTCGCGCTCCGCGGCCTCGCCCAGCGCCTTGATCCGCTCGGCCTCGGCCATGACCTCCGCGTGGACGGCCTCGTCGACGCCGAACAGCTCGTCGGTGCCGGCGCTCATCGGGGCACCCGGGGCATCCCGAGGCCGAACATGCCGATCAGCTCGCGCTGCACCTCCTGCACGCCACCACCGAAGGTCAGCACGAGGTTCCGCTTGGCCTGGGCGTCGAGGTAGGTGAGGAGCTGACGCGTCGCGGGCTCCCCCGGGTCGCCGTGGCGGTGCACCAGGGAGACCAGGTCGGCCAGCAGGTGCTGGACCTGGTCGGCGGCGAAGACCTTGGAGGACGAGGCGTCGGCGACGGACAGCTCGCCGGTGGCCGCGGCCCGCGCGACCTCCCAGTTGAGCAGCTCGTTGACGCGGAAGGCCGCGGTCACGCGACCCAGGACGTCGGCAACGTCGGGACGGTCCAGCAGGTCCCGCTCGCCGAGCCACGCGGCGACCTTGTCGCGCAGGCCCTCGATCCGGCCGGCCGGGCCGAGCATGACGCGCTCGTGGTTGAGCTGGGTGGTGATGAGCTTCCAGCCCTGGTTCTCCTCGCCGACCAGCATGTCGACGGGCACGCGCACGTCGTTGTAGTAGGTGGCGTTGACGTGGTGCGAGCCGTCGGCGGTGATGATCGGGGTCCAGGAGTAGCCCGGGTCCGTGGTGTCGACGATGAGGATCGAGATGCCCTTGTGCTTGGGCGCGTCGAGGTCGGTGCGCACCGCGAGCCACACGTAGTCGGCCTGGTGGCCGCCGGTGGTCCACAGCTTCTGGCCGTTGACGACGTAGTGGTCGCCGTCGCGGCGCGCGGTGGTGCGCAGCGAGGCCAGGTCCGTGCCGGCATCGGGCTCGGAGTAGCCGATCGCGAAGTGCACGTCGCCGGCCAGGATCCGCTCGAGGAACATCTCCTTCTGCACTGGCGTGCCGTAGCGGATCAGCGTCGGGCCCACGGTCTGCAGCGTCACCGCCGGCAGGTGCACGTCGGCCCACTGCGCCTCGTTGGCGAAGATCGTCTGCTCGACCTCGCCGAGCCCGCGACCGCCGTACTCCGTCGGCCAGCCGACACCCATCCAGCCGTCGGCACCCATCTGCCGGATGACGCGCTGGTAGGTCTCGCCGTGCCGGTCCCGTGCGCCCTCGTCGGTGGAGTCGCGGTGCTCGTTCTCGGCCGCGAGGCCGGTGAAGTACGCACGCACCTCCTCCTTGAGCGCGCGCTGGTCGGCGGTGAGCTCGAGGTTCTTGGCCGCGGCGGTCTCGACCGGCACCTGGGCGGCGGCGACGTCGAGGTCGTGGACGAGGTCGGTGACGAGCGAGAAGTAGTGGTGCAGCGGGTAGGTCTCGTCGACGCCCATGCCGCCGTGCAGGTGGTGGCAGGTGCGCAGCGTTCGCGGCCCCTCCTGGCACAGCCAGTACGCCGCCACCGCGAGGTCGTCGCCGGCGTCGAGGCCCGCCGCGACCCGCCAGGCCGCGTTGTCGGCGGCCAGGTCGGTGGTGCGCGCGGCGATGTAGACGTCGGCGACCTGCATGGCGACCGCCTGGAACTCCGCCAGGGTGCGGCCGAACTGGGTGCGGCCCTTGACGTAGCCCGCGGTCAGGTCGCGCGCACCGGCCAGGGCGCCCGCACCCACCAGGCACAGCCCGGCGACGGCGTGGTCGAGCAGCGCCTGCGCGGCGTCGCCCTCGAGCAGGTCGGCGGGCGCGCCGTCGAGCACCACCGTGTGGCGGTCGATCCGCGCGGAGGACGGGGAGACGTGCAGCTCCACACCGGGACCGTGCGGGTCGACCAGGGCCACGACCGGGAGGTCGCCGTCCACGGCGGTCACGAGCAGGCGCGTCGCGTCGGCGGCATGGGTGACGGCGATCTTGCGGCCGGTCACCCGCCCCTCGGCGTACGTCGTGGAGGGCGTGGCGCCCAGGCCCCGACCGACCTCCCGCAGGGCCGGCGTGAGCAGGACCTCGCCGGAGGCGATGCCCGGGAGCAGCTCCTTGCGCTGGGCGTCGGTGCCGTGGGCGGTGAGCACGAGCCCGCCGCAGACCAGCGTCTCCCAGAGCGGCAGGTGGCGGGCCCGGGAAGCGGCCTCGCGCAGCAGCACCCCGACCTCGAGCAGCCCAAGGCCGTCGCCGCCGTGCTCCTCGGGGATGCCGAGGCCGAGCAGGCCTGCCTGGGCCAGGGCGGCCCAGTCGGCGTCGCGGTCCAGCGCCTCGCGGACCACCGAGCGGACCGCCTCGGTCTGCTCGGCGTGCTCCTGCGGGTCGTAGCCGTTCGTCACGGGTGCCTCCTGCTGCTCTGGGGCGGGGTCGTCACCCGAAACTGTAACGTGTTCTACCTCGCCGCGGGAGGGCGTGCCGCGGGTCAGACGTGCTGGGCCTCCACGGCGGCCCGCAGCCGCGCGAGCTCGTTCGGGAAGTGGCCCACCAGGACGTCCGGGTCCGGCACCGACTCGCGGCAGGCGATGACGCCCACGTGCAGACGACCGGCGTTGGACAGCACCGTGACGTTCAGCCCGGCGCCATGGAAGACCGGGCCGAGCGGGTAGAGCGCCTGGATCCGGGCGCCGGCCAGGTACAGCGGGATCGGCGGCCCGGGGACGTTGGAGATCACCAGGTTGTGCGCGACCGGGAGCCGGTCGGCCAGCCCGAGACCGGCGTAGGCCCGGACGGCGAGCCCGAAGGTCCGCGGGGCCGCGAACTCCGCCCAGTCCTGGAGGGCGTCGGCGCTGATCGCCTGCTGGTGCTCCTTGGCGTGCCGGTTGCGCTCCGCGAGGTCGGCCAGCCGCTCGAGCGGGTCGTCGAGGTGCGTGGCGAGCTTGGTGAAGAGAGCCGAGACCTTGTTGGCGCCGGTCGAGTGCCGCGTCGAGGCGTGCACCGAGACCGGGACGGTCGCCAGCAGCGACTCCTCCGGGAGGTCGTCGTGCTCGGCGAGGTAGGCCCGCAGGGCTCCCCCGGCGATGGCCAGCACGACGTCGTTGACCGTCGTCCCGGTGGCGTTCTTGACCGCGCGCACCTCCTCGAGGTCCAGGTCGAGGAAGCCGATGCTGCGGTGCCCGGTGATGGTGCCGTTGAACGAGGTTCGCGGGGCGGTGAGCGGCGCGGCCATCGCGGTGCCGGCGCGGGCCCGTGCCACCGTGCGGGTGATCATCTGCGTCGTCGGCTGGACCAGGCGGGCGGCCGCGACCGGGCGCGTGAGGTTCGTCAGGACCGCGCGACCCAGCAGCTCGCGGCGCCCGGGCTCGCGCCCGTGGGTGCCGACCTCCTCCAGGCGCAGCGGCGGGTCGGTCGGCGAGAGGCTGCACAGGGCGCTGACGAGGTTGGAGCCGGACACGCCGTCGACCGTCGCGTGGTGCATCTTGGAGAAGACCACGACCTTCTCGCCGTCCTCGTCGGCGTACCCCTCGATGACCCACATCTCCCACAGCGGCCGCGAGCGGTCCAGCGGCAGGCCGGCCAGGTGCGAGGTCAGGGCGGTCAGCTCCTCGTAGCCGCCGGGAGGCGGCACGGCGAGGCGGTGCACGTGCCGCTCGATGTCGAAGCGCGCGTCCCGCACCCAGATCGGGTGGTCGAGGCCGAGCGGCACGCGGCGCAGCTTGCGGGTGAAGGTCGGCACGTCGCTGACGGCGTCCTCGATCTGCTGCTGGAGCCGGCGGAAGGAGTACGGCTCGGGCATCGTGCTCGGGTCCAGCACGAACAGCGCGCACACGTGCATCAGCTGCTCGGGGGTCTCGAGGTAGAGGAAGCTCGCGTCGAGCCCTGAGAGTCGGTCCACTGTCAATCTCCGAAGGGGTGGCGCTGCGGGGTCGCCCTCTCAACGAGCGACGGACCCGGAGGCGACGGCCTCGGGTGGACGGCTCGGACACGGCGACCGGTGCGTGCCCCTACGATCGCGGCATGTCGTTCCTGCGCCGCCAGGTCATCACCACGGCCCTCACCGCCAACGCCATCCGCCCGGTCCCCGGCTTCCGCGCCGGCATCCCGGCGTTCTTCGCCGGCTGGCTCACCGGCGAGCTGGCCCCGCACGTCCTGGCGGCCACGACCGCCGACGCGTTGGCCAATGCTCGCAGCGAGAAGCGCGACCTGCGCGGCCTCGCGCTCGCCGCCGGCAGCGCTGCCGGGCTGGCCTACCTCATCGACCAGAGCCGCCGGGTCGGCGTCGCGGCCGAGGAGGCGCTGGCGGACGCGCTCGGTGCCGACTACGTCGAGCAGCTCGACAGCGTCCCCACGCCAGCCGACCTCGCGGTGCCCTGGCGCAAGCTGGTCTACCCGTTCCGGATGCGCGAGCCGCGGGTCACGGTGCACAAGGACATCGCCTACGACGACGAGACCGGCCGTCGCGGCCTGCTCGACGTGTACGTCCCGGCCGACACCCCGCTGGAGGGCGCACCCGTCCTGCTCCAGGTGCACGGCGGTGGCTGGACCATCGGCAACAAGGACCAGCAGGGCATCCCCCTGATGCAGCACCTGGCCGCCAAGGGCTGGGTCTGCGTGGCGATCAACTACCGGCTCGCGCCCCGCGACCCGTTCCCGGCCCACGTCATCGACGTGAAGAAGTCGATCGCCTGGATCCGCGAGCACATCGCGGCGTACGGCGGGAACCCCGACTACGTCGCCATCACGGGTGGCTCCGCGGGCGGCCACCTCTGCGCGCTCGCCGCGCTCACCCCGGACCGCCGCGAGTGGCAGCCTGGCTTCGAGGACGTCGACACCTCGGTGCAGGTCGCGGTCCCCCACTACGGCGTCTACGACTTCGCCGGCTCCACCGGACTGCGCTCGGCCGAGCTCATGCGCGACCGGTTCCTCGGGCCGCGCGTGCTCCAGCGGCGCTGGTCGGAGGACCCCGAGGCCTTCGAGGCGGCCTCCCCCATCCTGCAGGTCACCGAGGACGCCCCCGACTTCTTCGTGCTCCACGGGCAGCGCGACACGCTGGTGCCGGTGGAGCAGGGACGGCTCTTCGTCGAGGAGCTGCGCCGCACCTCCAAGCGCTCGGTGGTCTACGCCGAGCTCCCCGGCGCCCAGCACGCCTTCGACGTCTTCCCCTCGATCCGCAGCGCCCACATCGTCCGCGCGATCGACCGCTACCTGCACTGGCACTGGAACCAGTACCGCAAGCGGTGACCCCTATCGGGGCAGCCCCAGGATCCGCTCGCCCGCGATGTTGCGCAGGATCTGGGTGGTGCCGCCAGCGATCGACAGGCAGCGGGTGTTGAGCATCTCCCAGACGTCCGCGGCGAAGCGGTCCTCGCCGCGGGCCGTGGTGTCGACGAGCAGCAGCCGCTCCTGCTGGAGGGTGACGACCAGCTCGGCGGCGTCCTGGCGGTTGCGCACCCCCAGCAGCTTGGCGACGCTCGACTCCGCGCCCGGGCCCTGACCGGCCAGCGACCGCAGGGTCGAGCGGACCCCCAGCAGCGTGCAGACCGTCGACAGCGCGACGGCCCGCCCGACGGCCACCCGCTGTGCCGGGTCGAGGCCGTCGGCGGCCAGCTCGACGGCCCGCTCGGTGGCGGCGGAGAGGCGGGTGGTGGCCATCGCGACCCGCTCGTTGGCCAGCGTGGTGCGGGCCAGCTTCCACCCGTCGCCGGGCTCGGCCACGACGCAGTCGTCGGGCACGAACACGTCGTCGAGGAAGACCTCGTTGAAGAGCGCCTCGCCGGTGATCTCGCGCAGCGGCCGCACGTCGATGCCCTCGCTGCGCATGTCGACGAGGAAGTAGGTGATCCCCTTGTGCTGCGGCACGTCCGCGTCGGTGCGGGCCAGGCAGATCGCCCAGTCGGCCTGGTCGGCCACCGAGGTCCACACCTTCTGCCCGGTCAGCCGCCAGCCGCCCTCGACCCGCACGGCCTTGGTGCGCAGCGAGGCCAGGTCGGAGCCCGAACCGGGCTCGGAGAAGAGCTGGCACCACACCAGCTCCCCCAGCAGCGAGGGCCGCACGAAGCGCTCGCGCTGGGCCTCGGTGCCGTGCTGCAGGATCGTCGGCAGCGCCCACGCCGCGATGACGATGTCGGGCCGCTCGATGCCGGCCCGGGCCAGCTCCTCGTCGATGACGACCTGGGTCACCGCGTCCGCGTCCCGCCCGTACGGCGTCGGCCAGTGCGGCATGAGCAGGCCGGTGTCCACGAGGGCGGCCCGGCGCTCGGCGGCGGGCCGGGCCGCGACCGCCTCGACGTCGGCGCGCAGGCCGGGGCGGACCGCCTCGTCGCGACCCTCGAGGTCGACCTCGACCCGCCGGCGGCGACCGTCGACGGCCTGGGCGGCCAGCCGCTCCGCGGCGGCCTCGGGCCGGGCGTGCGCGGCCCGCAGCGACAGTGCCCGGCGCAGGTAGAGGTGGGCGTCGTGCTCGAAGGTGAAGCCGATGCCGCCGAGCACCTGGATGCAGGTCTTGGCCACCTCGACAGCCCCCTCGAAGCAGGTTGCCTCGGCCACGTCGCAGGCGAAGGCCCACTGGGCCTCGGCGTCGGGTCCGGTCGCGTCGGCCGCGGCCGCGGCGTCCCAGGCCGCGGCGGTGACCGCCTCGGCGGTCTCCAGCATCTCGGCGCACAGGTGCTTCACGGCCTGGAACGAGCCGATCTTGCGCCCGAACTGCTCGCGCACCCCGGCGTACGCCACGGCCGTGCGCAGGCACCAGCGGGCGATCCCCGAGGCCTCGGCAGCGGCCAGGGTGACCGCGACGCGACGGACGAGAGCGTCGTCGACGTCGACGCGCTCCCCCGCCGACTCCTCGCACGAGACCAGCGCAGCGGCACGGCGCGAGAGGTCCAGCCCGGTGACCGCCTCGAACCCCAGCGCGGAGGAGGGCAGCAGCAGCCAGCCGTCACCACCCCGCACCAGCGCGTGCTCCACCGACGGCGCGTCGAGCAGGACGTCCGCCGAGGCGGTCGGCAGCGCGATCGACACCACGGACCCGCTGGCGAGCTCAGCGAGACCGGCCTCGACCGCCGAACCGGCACCGCACCGGGTCAGCACCCCGGCCACGACCGCGGGCCCGAGCAGCGGGCCGGCGACCAGCTCCTCCGCGCAGGCCTCGAGGGCGACGGCCAGGTCGAGGGTCGTGCCGCCCCCGCCGCCCTGGGACTCGGGCACCGCGATCGTCACCAGGCCCATCTCAACGCTGGCCTTCCAGGCGTCGTCGAACCGCGCGCCGGGGTCGCCCTCCGCGGCCCGGGCGGCCGCTAGCCCCCCGGCGTCGGCGGCCCAGCCGCGCAGGCTGGCGGCGAGCTCGGTGTGCTCCTCGGAGATGCCGATCGACATGCGTGTCCCTTCCAGCGACGGCGGGTGCCTGACCGCAAAAACTAGAACGTGTTCTCACTCTATAGGCTGCCGCCGTGAGTGACGACTGGATCAGCCACGCCCTGGCCGCGAAGGGCTTCATGCCCGAGGACGAGGGGATGCTGCTGCACCGCCGCGCCCTGGAGCGGCTCGCGCACGGCCCGGTCCTGGAGGTGGGCAGCTACTGCGGCAAGTCCGGGGTCTACCTCGGCGCCGCGGCCCGCGCCGTCGGCGGCCCCCAGGCGGTCGTCTTCACCGTCGACCACCACCACGGGTCGGAGGAGAACCAGGCCGGCTGGGAGCACCACGACGCCAGCCTCGTCGACCAGCGCACCGGCCGGATGGACACCCTGCCGGTCTTCCGCCGCACGATCGAGGACGCCGGCCTCGAGGACGTCGTGGTCGCCGTCATCGGCCAGTCCACCACCGTCGCCGCCCACTGGCGCACGCCGCTGTCGCTGCTCTTCATCGACGGTGGGCACGCCGAGGTGCACGCCCAGAACGACTACTCAGGCTGGGCGCACCACGTGGAGCGCGACGGCCTGCTCGTCATCCACGACGTCTTCGAGCACCCCGAGGACGGCGGGCAGGCGCCGTACCACGTCTTCCAGCGGGCGCTGGCCTCCGGCGCCTTCACCGAGGAGGAGGCGCTGGGGTCCATGCGGGTGCTGCGGCGGACCTCCGGCTCAGCGGGAGAGCCGGTCGGCTGAGACGTCGGCGGACGCGCAGCCGCACTCCAGCGCGATCTCGGCGAAGTGCGGGGCCAGCGAGGTCCCGCGCATGATCCCCGAGCCCGGGGTCGCGTGCCCGTGGGTCTCCCCCAGCGCGTCGACGGCCAGCACGACCGCGGCGGCGGTGTACGTCGTGTGCTCGTGCGGCCAGTAGACGTCGGACGGCTCGTCGGTGCGGCCGGTGTCGTAGACCCAGCCGGTCCAGTAGCGGCCGTCGGACTCGCGCAGGTGCTGCATGTCGCGCACCAGCGCCAGCGCGCGGGCGTGGTCGCCGACCGCGTCGAGGGCCATCGCCAGCTCGCAGGTCTCCGCACCGGTGACCCACGGGTTGGTGTCGACGCAGTGGATCCCGAGGCCGGGCACCACGAAGTCGTCCCAGCGCTCGGCCAGGCGGTCGGACGCGGCCGGGCCGCGCACGGCGCCGCCGAGGACCGGGTAGTACCAGTCCATGGAGTAGGTCGACTTGTCGGCGAAGAGGTCCTGGTGCTCCCGGACGGCGTGACCCAGCCGCCCCCCGGCCAGCTCCCACCCCGGCTGGGGCTCGTCGAGCAGCTCGGCGATCGCGACGCCGGCGCGCAGCGAGTGGTAGATGCTCGAGGAGCCGGTGAGGAGGCAGAAGTCGTCGACGGGGGTCCAGGCGATGCCGCCCCACGCGGTCTGCAGCGAGACCACGAAGTCCAGGCCCGCCCGGACCGAGGGCCAGTAGGTGCGCACGAAGTCGAGGTCGCGGCGCACCAGCCAGTGGTGCCACACGCCGACGGCGAGGTAGGCGGACATGTTGGACTCGCCGCGGTCGTCCTCGACGGTGTTCGCCACGATCTTCATCGGCCACGAGCCGTCGGCGCGCTGCATCGTGGGGACCCAGGCGTAGGCCCGCTCCGCGGCCTCCACCTCGCCGCCGACCAGCATGGCCATGGCGGCCTCGACGTGGTTCCAGATGTCGACGTGCTCGCCGGTGGTCCAGGGCACGGCACCGCAGGGCTCCTGCATCGCCGCGATCGCCGCAGCCGTGTCGGCGACCTGGTCCGCGGTGAGCAGCCCCTCGACGTACGGCACGCTCACGCGGTGGCCCCGGACGAGCCGCCGGCCTCCGGCTTGCGGAAGTAGAGCACCAGGCTCTTGCCGATCAGCGGGTCGAGCACCTTGCCGGCCAGCTTGAGGGCGGTCGGCTGCTTCATGATCTCCCAGACCAGCAGCTTGTGCCACGCCTTGACCGCGGGGTGCTCGTCGTTCTCCACGCCCACGGCGCACTTGATCCACCAGTACGGCGTGTGCAGGCCGTGCGCGTAGCCGCGGCCCTCGTAGACCATCGCGTCGCCGGGGGTGCCGTCGTTGAACCGGCCGGCCTTGGTGACCTTGTCGATGAGCTCGTGGTCGGTGTAGATCCGGATGTGCCCGCCCTCGGCGTGGTGGTAGTCCGGCGAGAGCTTCCAGTTCACCACCTCGGGCAGCCAGCGCGGCACCGAGATCGCCATGGTGCCCCCGGGACGCAGGACGCGGACCAGCTCCTTGATCGCGGCGACGTCCTCGTGGATGTGCTCGAGCACCTCGGCGCAGACGATCCGGTCGAACTCGCCGTCGGCGAAGGGCAGCGCCAGCGCGTTGCCCTCCTTCACGTCGGCCTCGGCACCGGCCGGTGCCTCGCCGGCCTCCTTCATCGCCACGAACAGGTCGCGGACGCGGCCCAGCTCCTCGGCGTCCATGTCGAAGGCGATCACGTCGCCGCCGCGGCGGTAGGCCTCGAAGGCGTGGCGGCCCGCGCCGGCGCCCATGTCGAGGATGCGCTCACCGGGGCGCAGACCCAGGCGGTCGAAGTCAACGGTCAGCATGGTTTAGGCACTCCACTTCTTCGTACGCCGGCCCTTGCGCCCCTGGACGGGCATCGGACCCTGCTCGTGCCACTCGGCGACGACCTGCTCGTAGGCGGCGGCGACCTTCACGGCCACGGCCCGCCAGCTGAACATCTCCTCGACCCGCCGGCGACCCGCGCGGCCCATCCGCTCGCGGCGCTCCGGGTCGTCGAGCAGCGCGGCGAGCGCCTGCTCGAGCTCGCCGACGTCGCCGGGCGTGACCAGGTCGGCGCACTCCCCGTCGGGGCCGGTGACCTCGGGGATCGCACCGGCACGGGAGACGACGAGCGGGGTGCCGCAGGCCATCAGCTCGGCGGTCGGGAGGGAGAAGCCCTCGTAGAACGACGGCACGCACGCGACCTCGGCCGAGCCCATCAGCGCCACCAGCTCCTCCTCGGAGACGCCGTGGACGAAGCGGACCGCGTCGCCGATGGAGAGCTTCTCGATGAGCTTCTCGGTGCGCCCGCCCGGCTTGGGCTTGGTCACCAGGACCAGCTCGGCGTCGCGCTCGGTGCGAAGCTTGGCGAAGGCCTCCAGCAGGGTCGCGATGCCCTTCATGGGGGCGTCGGCGCTGGCCATGGCCAGGATCCGGCCGGGCACCCGCGGCACCGTCGGCGGCACGAACCCGTCGTCGACACCGAGCAGGATCACCTGCATGCGCGCCGGGTCGACGCCGAAGTCGGTGGCGATGTCGCGCTTGGAGGTCTCCGAGGGCGTCATGATGTGCCGCATCGAGCGGGCCACGCGGCCCTGCATCCGCAGGAAGCCGTACCACCGGCTGAGGGTGAACTTGCGCCACGGGTTGCGGGTCTGGGCGATGTCGATGCGCCGGTCGAAGGTGATCGGGTGGTGCAGCGTGGTGATCAGCGGCATCTGCTGCTCGATGTCGAGCATGCCGTAGGCCAGCACCTGGTTGTCGTGGGCGATGTCGAACTCACCGGCACGCTCGCGCAGCAGCCGGGCCACGCGGGTGCCGAAGGTCTTGGGCTCGGGGAAGCCCGCCGCGCACATGGTCGCGAACTCCTCCACGTCGACCCGGTCGCGGAACTCGCGCAGCCTCGGGACGCGGAAGGGGTCGGGCTCGCGGTAGAGGTCCAGGCTCGGCACCTTCGTCAACCGCACGCCCTCGTCGAGCTCGGGGTAGGGCTGGCCGGAGAAGACCTCGACCTCGTGCCCCAGGGCCACTAGCTCGCGACTGAGGTGGCGCAGGTAGATCCCCTGCCCCCCGCAGTGCGGTTTGGAGCGGTAGGACAGCATTGCGATGCGCACCTGCTGGATCTCCTTCGACGGGTCGTACGACGGTCCGGAAGCACTTCCCCCGGACTGCTGGGCCGGACTGCTGGTCGACACCGCTGGGCGCGGCGACGAGCCGAAGAAGTGAAACGTGTTCCTATTATGGACCACGCGGCACCAGCCTAGACGCAGGAGGCCCGGTCACGCTGCCGGGTCGCTCACCTGGACGGGCGCCGCGGACCGTTACCGTTGGAACGTTCCACCACCCGACCATGGGGGCCACATGAGCACCGCACACAGCCTGGCGACCGAGGAGCTGGGCTCCTCCGCGCAGCGCGAGCGCCGCAAGCGCATCCTCGACGCCACGATCGACCTCGCCTCGCAGGGCGGGTTCGACGCCGTGCAGATGCGCGCCGTGGCCGACCAGGCGGAGGTCGCCCTGGGCACCCTCTACCGCTACTTCCCCTCCAAGATCCACCTGCTGGTCTCCGCGCTGGGCCGCGAGTTCGAGAAGACCGAGTCGGCGCTGCGTGCGCGCCAGCTCACCGGCCAGACCCCCGCCGAGCGGGTCATCGAGGTCCTCAAGCTCACCAGCCGCGGCCTGCAGGGCGACCCGCACCTCACCGAGGCCCTCACGCGGGCGTTCATGTTCGCCGACTCCTCGGTCCAGACCGAGATCAACCAGGTCGGGATGTACATGACCTCGATGGTCACCCGGGCGATGCACCCCGGGCGCACCGAGTTCGACGACCAGGACGTCGCCATCGCCAGAGTGATCGGCGACGTGTGGCTCTCCGCCCTCATGGGGTGGGTCACCGGCCGCTCCACGGCGGCGGAGACCGGGCAGCAGATCGAGGTCGCCGTCAAGCTCCTGCTCCGCGACTGACGCGCAGCACGGCCGCCGGGTCCTGCCCGACGGCCGTGCTGGTGAGCCGCTGTGCCGAGCGGTCCGCTCAGCCGCCGAAGCCGTGGGTGGCGGTCACGCCACCGTCGACGGCGATCTCCGCGCCGTTGATGTACGACGACTCGTCGCTGGCCAGGAAGACGTAGAGCGGGGCGACGTCGTGCGGGTGGCCGACCCGCCGCAGCGGGACCTTGGACGCGCCGTACTCCATCGCCGCGTCTCCCCCGTGCACCCGGGTCATCGGGGTGTCGATCATCCCGGGGTGCACGGAGTTGACCCGGATGCCCATCGGGCCGAGCTCGTGCGCCGCGCCCTTGGTCATGCCGCGGATCGCGAACTTCGTGCCGCCGTAGGCCACGCAGCCCGACATCCCGCCGAGGCCCTCGGTGGAGGAGGCGTTGATGATGGAGCCCCCGCCGTTCTTGCGCATGGTCTTGGTGACGGCGTTCATCCCGAGCAGGGTGCCGAGCTGGTTGACGCGGTACATCAGCTCCACGTCGGAGAGGTCCAGGCGCCCGACCTGGCCGAAGCGCAGGATGCCGGCGTTGTTGGCCAGCACGCTCACGGGACCGAACCGCTCGTTCGTCTCCTCGACCAGGGTGGCCCACGCGCCCTCGTCGGAGACGTCGTGGTGGGCGAAGACCGCCATCCCGGGGTGGCTGGACTCCAGCTCGGCGGCGAGCGCCTGGCCCTCGTCCTTCGCGACGTCGGCCAGGACGGTAAGGGCACCCTCCTCGACGAACGCGCGGGCGATGGCCGCGCCCTGGCCCATGGCCGCGCCGGTCACGATGGCGACCTTGCCCTGGAGCCGGCCGGTGCCGGGCGTGGCCGCGGCCCCGGTGGTCCCGGCCATCACTGTGCGCTCAGCTTCATGATCGAGTCGGCCGCGAAGCCGACGGACGGGTCCCGGTCGGCGAAGTAGCTCCCGAGCTGCTTGTCGAGGTCCTCGGGCGTCCAGAGCGTGCCGCTCTTGTCGAAGCGCTCCTCGAGCACCGGCGCCGCGACCAGCGCGACCATCCCGCCGTAGACCACGAACACCTGGCCGGTGATCCGTGCTGCCGCCGGGCTGGCGAGGTAGGCCACGACCGGCGCGACGTGCTCGGGCGAGTAGGGGTCGACCTCCTGCCCGGAGGTGTCCTCGCCGAAGACCTGGGCGGTCATCGCGGTGCGAGCGCGCGGGCAGATCGCGTTGGCACGGACACCGGAGGAGGCCATGGCCCGCGCGGTGCTCACGGTGAGGGCCGCGATGCCGGCCTTGGCGGCGGCGTAGTTGGCCTGGCCCGGAGGCCCGGACAGGAACGCCTCGGAGGCGGTGTTGACGACCGCGGCGTCGACCGGCGCACCGGTCTCCTTGGCCTTGGCGCGCCAGTAGGCCGAGGCGTTGCGCGAGAGCAGGAAGTGCCCGCGCAGGTGGACCCGGATGATGTCGTCCCACTCCTCGTCGGAGAGGTTGAAGAGCATCCGGTCGCGGGTCATGCCCGCGTTGTTGACCACGACGTCGAGGGAGCCGAAGCCGTCGACGGCCGCGGCGACCATGGCGTCGGCGGTCGACCGCTCGGAGACGTCACCCGCGGCCACGACCGCCTCCCCGCCCCGGCCGCGGATCTCCTCGGCGACGGCGTCGGCGGCACCCGGGAGGTCGTTGAGGACCAGGCGGGCCCCGGCGTCGGCCAGGGCCAGCGCCTCGGCGCGACCCAGTCCCGCGCCCGCACCGGTGACGACGGCGACCTTGCCGTCGAGGGACGTGCTCGTGCTCTCGGCCACCGGATCAGTCCTCGACGAGGGTGATGGCGGCGCGCGGGCAGGCCGCCACGGCGCGCTTCACGTCCTCGATGTTCTCGTCGGTCGTCTGGTCGGTCTTGACCACCAGGTAGTCGTCGTCGTCGAGCTCGAACACCTCGGGGGCCATGGCCTCGCACAGGGCGTTGGACTCGCACAGGTCGAAGTCGACCTTGATCTTCATCGTGACTCTCCTCGGAGGGGGTCGGTGGGGTTCGGTGGGTGCTCGGGTCAGACCATCTTGCGGTGGTCCCAGGTCGCGACGTGCTCGGGATGGACCACCACGGCGACCCGCTTGGTGGCCTGCTTCTCGACGGTCTCTCGACCGAAGTCGCCCAGCGCCTCGAAGGACTCGGCGGCGAGCATCCGGGTGGCGACGGCCGAGCCGATCTCGAGGATCCCCTCGCGGTCGCGGATGATCTCCGCCCGCCCGGTGATGGAGGCGCCGCGCAGCTCGAAGTAGTCCACGCCGTCCTCGACCAGGGCGCTGACCCGCGGGTCGCGCTCGAGGTTGCGGATCTTCTGGCTGCGGCCGTAGGTCCAGAAGGCGATGTTGCCCTCGTGCAGGACGTAGAAGAGCGTCGAGAGGTGCGGGAACCCGTCGTGGCCGTTGCTGGCGATCTGCACCTTGAGGTTCTCCCCCAGCAGCGCCTGCACCTCCGCGTCGCTCATCTTCACGCCGTCGCGTCCGCCACCCATGTCAGCCACCTTCCGAGGAGTGTCCAGGGAAGACCTTGGCGGTCGGGTCGATCGCCACGGTCGCGTTGTTGACGGCCGTGGCCGCCTCGCCGAAGCCGACGGCGATGAGCCGCACCTTGCCGGGGTACTCGGTGATGTCGCCGGCGGCGAAGACCCGGGACAGGTTGGTGCGCATCGAGGAGTCCACGACGACGTGCCGCTTCTGCACCTCCACGCCCCACTGCTGGATCGGTCCGAGGTCGGCGACGAAGCCGAGCGCGGCCACCACGGCCTGGCAGGGGTACGTCGTCACGCCGTCGGGGTCGGTGATGTCGACCTCGCCGAGGTGACCGTCCGGGCCGGGGCGCAGGGCGGTCAGCTCGGCCTTGGTGACGATCCGGACCGACGAGGCGCGGACCTGCTCCACGGTGCGCTCGTGGGCGCGGAAGGCGTCGCGGCGGTGCACGAGGGTGACCGAGCGGGCGACCGGCTCGAGGTGGACCGCCCAGTCGAACGCGGAGTCGCCGCCGCCGACGATGACGACGTCCTTGCCGGCGTACGGGGCGAAGGAGGGGACGAAGAACTCCAGGCCGCGGCCGAGGAACTCGTGCCCGGCGGGCAGCGGCCGGGGGCTGAACTTGCCGATGCCGGCGGTGATGAGCATGGCGCCGGCCCGCACGACCGTCCCGTCGTCGAGGCTGAGCACGACCCCGTCCTCGGAGTGCTCCAGGTCGGTGGCCGTGCGACCCAGGAGGTAGACCGGGTCGGCGGTCGCGGCCTGCGCGACCAGGCCGGCGACCAGGTCGCGGCCCTTGACCGACGGGAAGCCGGCCACGTCGAGGATCTGCTTCTCGGGGTACATCGCGGTCACCTGGCCGCCGAGCTCGGGCAGCGAGTCGACGACGGCGATGCGGTGGCCGCGGAAGCCGGCGTAGTAGGCGGCGAACAGGCCGGTGGGGCCCGCGCCGACGACGACGACGTCGACCTCGACGTCCTGGCCCGCGGGCGACGGGGGTGAGGGTGTGGTCACAGCGGGTGATCCTCCCCTCCCCCGAGCGGCCCCGCCAGGGTCCGTCTCGTCGTGCGCCCACCGGGCGGTGACCGCGTCGGAACTGTAACGTGTTCTAGTTGTCCGGCGCCACCGACCCACCCGGTCCGCGCGCTGCGCTCCGCCGCGGGACATAGGCTGGGACCACCAGCGACCGACGAGCGACCGGCCAGGAGCGGAGGAGGGCCCGTGGGACTCGACGCCGATGCCTGGAGCGCGTTCCAGCACGACCCGCGCGACCCCGCCCACGCCCGACTGCGCGCCAGCGACGCCGACCGCTTCACCGCCACGCACCTGCTGGGCGAGGCCTACGCCGAGGGACGTCTGGACCTGGAGGAGCACGACGAGCGGACCGAGCACGCCCGCGGGGCCCGGGTGCTCGGCGACCTCGTGCCGCTGCTCGAGGACCTGGTCCCCCGGCTCACGGCGCCGCAGGGCCGCGGGCTCGTGCGAGCCACCCCCGCCGAGCTGCGGACCCGCGCCGAGCAGGAGTGGGCCAGCGACCGGCGCCAGGCGGTGCTCGGGTTCCTGGCGCCCAGCCTCATCTGTTGGGCGGTCTACGCGACCCTCGCCTGGGGCGAGTCCCCGGGCGAGTGGCAGCTGCCGTGGCCCCTCATCGTCACGGTGGTCACCTTCCTCAACGTCGTGCGGGTGCACGTCGCCCGCGAGGACATCGTGGCCTCCGAGCTCGCCGCGCTGGAGAAGAAGCGGGCCAAGGAGGCCAAGGCGCTGGCCAAGGAGTCCGCAGCGCGCGAGCGGCTGGACCCCCAGGCGCTGCAGGCGGCCTCCGAGCTGGCCCGGCGCAAGGCAAGGGAGGCGGCGCGCACCGTCGAGCAGGACGTCGTACGCCGGTTCAACGAGCGGTTCAGGCCTCCTGGGCCGTCCTGAGCCGGTACGCCGTGCCGCCGACGACCGCGATCCAGTCGCGCCCGGTGGTGCTGCGCAGCTTGCGCCTCAGCCCGGCCACCTGGACGTCGACGAGGAAGTCGGACTCGATGAACTCGCCCTGCCAGACCTCCTTGACCAGGGCGCCGCGCTCCAACGGTTCGCCGACGTGCCGGGCCAGCGTCATGAGGAGGCGACCCTCCGTGGGGGTGAGCGGCACCGACTCGTCGCGGTAGCGCGTCGCGCCGGTGAGCGGGTCGAGCAGCAGGCCGTGGCCGAGGTCGGTCATGGCGACGCCGGAGGCACGCACGGTCGTGCGGTCCTGCTCCTCGCCCTCGCCCGCACCGGGCAGGCCCATCCGCGGGCGCCGGAGCAGCGCCGCGGCGCGGGCCCGCAGCTCCCGCGGGGAGAACGGCTTGGAGAGGTACTCGTCGGCGCCGACCTCCAGGCCGACCAGCCGGTCGATCTCGGCGTCGCGGCCGGTGATCATGATGATGTAGGCGTCGGTGAAGGCGCGCAGCTGCTCGCAGACCTCGGTGCCGTCCATGTCCGGCAGCGTGAGGTCGAGGGTCACCAGGTCGGGCTGGCGCTCGCGGGCCAGGGTCAGCGCCGCCGCGCCGGTCGGGGCGACGACGACGTCCAGGTCGAGGGCCTCCAGCACCATGACCACGAGGTCGGCGATGTCGGGGTCGTCGTCGACCACCAGGGCCCGGTGCCGCACCTGGGTCACGTCTGCCACCTCCCGACCGCGGCTCTCGGCGCGGCCTCTCGACGCACCGCCGCGGCACACCCGGGCGGTCGCCCACAAACTAGCGGTCGAAGCGGTAGCGTCCAGCCACCAAGTGGACGAGACGCGCCGATTGGGGAGGTTGCGAGTGGTCGGGGGGGTCGAGGACGAGCGCCGCCAGCGGGCGGTCGACGGTCTCGGGCTGGCCGAGGTGGGCAGCCACCCACGCCTGGACCGGATCACGCGGCTGGCCTGCCTGGCGCTCGACGTCCCGATGTCCGCCGTGACGGTGCTGGACCGCGGCCGCGCGTGGTTCCCCAGTGCCGCCGGGTTCGAGCCGAGCCCGATGCCTGCCGAGGACACCTTCTGCTCGACCACGCTGGCCGAGGACGGCGACGAGCCGTTGGCGGTCGTCGACGCCCATGCCGATCCCCGGTTCCAGGACCTGCCCGTCGTCCACGAGGGGGTCAACGCCTATGTCGGGCTGCCGCTGCGCGACCACACCGGCACGGCGGTGGCGACCTTCTGCGTCTTCGACACCCAGCCGCGCGAGCTGACCCCCGAGCAGCGCGAGGCCTTCGAGGACCTCGCCGCCTGGGCCGAGCGCGAGCTCGTCGCCTCCACCGAGATGCAGCAGGCGAGCCGGGTGCAGGCCTCTTTGCTGCCCTCCCGCCCGGTGCGGGTCGGCGAGTGGGACGTCGACGGGCTGTGCCTGCCGGCGCTCGCTGTCGGTGGCGACTTCTACGACTACGAGGTCAGCGGCGGGGTCCTGCACGTCAGCCTCGGCGACGTCATGGGCAAGGGCACCGGCGCCGCGCTCATCGGCGCCGCCACCCGGACCGCGCTCCGGGGCACGTCCTCCGCGGTGTCCGCAGGCGTCGACCTGGGCGTCACGGTCACCCACGTGGCCCGCTCGATGCTCGACGACCTGGAGCGCGCGGAGTCCTTCGTCACCCTCATCGACCTCGCCCTCGACCTGGAGTCGGGCGTCGCCCGGTACGTCGACGCCGGCTCCGGCCTGCTCCTGCTCGTCCGCGCCGACGGCACGCCCGTACGGCTGTCGGGTCGCGACCGGCCGCTCGGCATCCTTCCCGACGACCACTGGGAGGAGGTCGAGGTCGAGCTGGGGACCGGCGACCGCCTCGTGCTGTTCAGCGACGGCGTCCTGGACCTGCTCGAGGACCCCGATGACTGGCCGCGCGCGGTCGGCGCCTGGGTCGCCGAGGCCGACGACCTGCCTTCCTTCCTGACCGCGATGGCGCGCCACGCGACCGAGGAGACTCCGCTCGACGACATCACGGTCGTGGCGGTGTTCCGCCAGGGCGTGGAGGAGATCGGGTGAGGCGTCGCCGGGCCGACCTGGCCGCCCTCTCCCCCGAGGCCGCCGAGCGGCGCCGGCGGCACCGGCTGCTGCAGATCCGCATCGTCGTGGTGCTGACCGCGCTGCTGGGCCTCAACTACGTCACCTGGCGCTGGCTGTTCTCGGTCAACTGGGACGCCTGGTGGATCGGCGTGCCGCTCGTGCTGGCCGAGACCTACAGCCTCATCGACTCGCTGCTCTTCGGGCTGGGCATGTGGAGGCTGCGGGAGCGCGGCGAGCCGCCCCCGGCCCCGCCCGACCTGACGGTCGACGTGTTCATCGCGACGTACAACGAGCCGATCGACCTGGTGATGACCACCGCGCGGGCGGCCAAGGCGATCACCTACCCCCACCGCACGTGGGTGCTCGACGACGGCAACCGGCCCGAGATGCGGGCGGCCGCCGAGGCCGAGGGCATCGGCTGGCTCACCCGCTCCGCGGACTGGGTCGGGATGCCGCGGCACGCCAAGGCCGGCAACCTCAACAACGCGCTGCTCAACACCGACGGCGAGTTCATGCTGATCCTCGACGCCGACCAGATCCCGATGCCGGAGATCCTCGACCGGACCCTGGGCTACTTCACCGACGAGAAGATGGCCCTCGTCCAGACGCCGCAGTGGTTCGTGAACGTGCCGGACGACGACCCGCTCGGCAGCCAGGCGCCGCTGTTCTACGGGCCGATCCAGCAAGGCAAGGACGGCTGGAACTCCGCGTTCTTCTGCGGCTCCAACGCCGTGATCCGGCGCGAGGCCCTGATGCAGCTCGGCATCAGCCGCTACGTCCAGGAGGTCGAGACCGGCGTCGAGCGGGCCCTGCGCACCGCCCGCAGCGTCGTGCGCCGCTCGCGTGCCGGCCTCGGCCCGGAGGAGCACGAGGTCCGGGCGGCGCTGGACACGATCCTGGCCGACATCGAGGGAGCACGGCGCGACCTCGCCCGGGACGTCCCGCTCTTCGACGTCACCTTCGCCTTCCAGCAGCGGGTCGCCGCCGTGCGCGCGTCGCTGGTGGCCGAGGACCTGGCCACGCTCCAGGAGGACCTCGCCGTCCTGGCCGAGCTCGAGGAGATCGCCGAGGACCCCGACATCCACCTCGGCTCCATGGACGCCGGCGAGCTGGGCCAGGTGCTGGCCCGCGACCTCTCGCCCCTCGCGGCGGTCGAGGCCGTCGAGACCCTGGTGCGCGCCATCGACGTCGACCGCGGGGGCGAGGCGCAGCCGATCATGCCGCTGGCCACGATCTCGGTCACCGAGGACATGGCGACCTGCATGCGGCTGCACACGATGGGCTGGCACTCGGCGTACCACGACGAGGTGCTGGCCCACGGCCTGGCGCCGGAGGACCTGCAGACGATGCTGGTCCAGCGGCTGCGCTGGGCCCAGGGCACCGTGCAGGTGATGTTCCGGGAGAACCCGCTGGTGCAGAAGGGCCTCACGCTGGCGCAGCGGCTCATGTACTTCGCGACGATGTGGAGCTACCTCTCCGGCTTCGCCGCGATCGTCTACATAGGCGCCCCCGTGGTCTACCTCATGATCGGCGTGCTGCCGGTCCAGGCGCTCTCCACCGAGTTCTTCCTGCGACTCGTGCCGTTCCTCGTGGTCAACCAGCTGCTGTTCTGGCTCGTGGCCGACGGGAGACCGACCTGGCGCGGCCAGCAGTACTCCCTGGCGCTCTTCCCGGTGTGGATCAAGTCCTTCACCTCCGCCTTCGGCAACGTCTTCCTCAACCGCCCCCTCGACTTCGCGGTCACCCCCAAGACCAAGCAGGAACCCACCGGGCCGGCCTGGCACCTCGTCCGCCCCCAGCTGTGGGCGATCGGGCTGCTCCTGGCGGCCATGGTCGTCGGCACCATCCGGATCCTCGCCGGCCAGGCGAACACCGCTGGAGCGCTGTTCAACATGGTGTGGGTCGCCTTCGACCTGCTCATCTTCTCCGTCATCATCAAGGCCGCCCGCTACCGCGGCTTCGAGCCCGCGGAGTCCTCGTCCGATCCCCAGACCGATCCACCGACCGACATCGCGGCACCCGCCCGTGAAGGAGCAACCTGATGGAACTCGACGTCTCCACCCGCGACGACGGCATCGCCGTGGTCGTCCCGCGCGGCCGGCTCAACATGGTCTCGGCACGCCAGCTCAAGGAAACCCTCTCCGACCTCGTGGCGGGAGGCAGCGCCCGGATCGTCGTCGACCTCGGGGAGACGACCTTCCTGGACTCCTCCGGGCTCGGCGCGCTCATCGGTGGGCTCAAGGCCGCTCGCCAGGCCGGTGGCGACCTGCGCGTGGCCCGGCCCACCCCGGCGGTGGTCTCGGTCTTCGAGCTGACCAACCTCGACCGGGTGCTGCGGGCGCGCGAGAGCGTCGAGACGGCCTTCGATGCCTGAGAGCGCAGCCGGGCGAGGCGGGGAGGCGGGCCGTCCCGCCGTCCTCGACGAGCTCGCTGCTGCGCCGCACCGCCTGGTGCTCTCGGCGGCAGCCGACCCGGAGGTGATGGACCTGGTCCACTCGTTGCTCGAGCACCTCTTCGCGCACCACCCCCAGGTCACCGACCCGGTCCGGATGAAGTTCGAGATGTCGGTCATCGAGATCCTCGGCAACATCGTCGAGCACGCCTACGCGCACGACTCAGCGCTGCCTGCCGTGGACCCGTCCGAGGCGCGCCGCTTCGAGATCCAGCTGCTGGCCACCGACCGCGAGGTCGTCGCCACCCTCAGCGACAACGGCATGCCGGTGAGCCTCGACCTCGGCGACCTGTCCATGCCCGACGAGCTCGCCGAGTCCGGCCGCGGCCTGGCCCTGGCCGCCTCCGCCCTCGACACGCTGTGGTTCGAGCGGGTCGAGGGTCGCAACCACTGGTGCCTCGCGTGCAACCTGGGATGACCCGCGTCCCGGCGTACGTCGTGGGGCGGACGATCGGGGTGCTGCTGGCCCTCCTCGGCGTGATCGCCCCCCTCGTGTGGCTGGCGCCCGGGGCGGCCGCGTCGGGTGAGGACGGGGGCGAGGGCGACTTCCCCCTCCCGACACCCGGCCGCCCCTGGTTCGGCCCGCAGCTGGACTGGCTGACCGACTCCGCGGAGGACTACCGCAAGCGGCTGGGCAGCAGCGCCGCGCTCTACGGCCAGCGCGTGGCCTACCCCCTGACCCAGGACTCCACGTTCTTCCTGCGCCGCCTCGTCACCGAGTCGGCCGCGCAGGGCGCCGTGCCGGTGCTCAGCCTCGAGCCCAGCGTCGCCCTCGACGACCTGGACACCGAGGACGCGACGGCGCTGACCGACGAGCTGTCGGCGCTGCAGGAGGAGCTCGGCACCCGCTACCTGCTGCGCTTCGCCCCCGAGATGAACGGCACCTGGTACTCCTGGGGCCAGCAGCCCGGCGCCTACGTCGAGGCCTTCCGCGAGCTCGCCGACGTCGTCCACGACCGGCTGCCCTCGGCGGCCATGGTCTGGTCGCCGGTCTACGGTGCCGGCTACCCCTACGGCGCGGCGTTCGGCGACGTGGACCCCGAGCGGAACGCCGACGTCGAGACCCTCGACACCGACGGCGACGGCCGCTTGGGCAGCGGTGACGACCCCTACGGCCCGTACTGGCCCGGGCCCGAGGCCGTGGACTGGGTCGGGCTCACGCTCTACCACTACGGGCCCGACCGCGGACGCGTCGACAACGAGCTCGAGGACCCGGGCACCGGCGGCGAGACCGGTGAGGAGGAGTCCGCGACCGGGTTCGACATCGACCGGGTCCCCGGCGAGGGCGCGCTGCGGGCGCGCCTCAACGAGGTCTACAACTACGGTCAGCAGGCCCCGACCCGGCCCTTCTACGACCGGTTCGCCGACGGCTTCGACAAGCCCTTCCTCATGGACACGGGTGCCCTGTGGATCGCCGACCGTCGCGGCGACCCGGAGGACGAGATCAAGCGGGCGTGGTGGCGTCAGGTGCTCCGGGCGGACGGGGACTGGCCGCGGATCGCGGGCATCCTCTGGCTGGAGGAGCGCCGCCGCGAGGCGGAGGCCCGCGACCGCGTCGTCGACTGGCGGGCCACCCGCGACCCGGACCTGGCTGCCGCGCTCCTGCGCGACCTCGTGGGCGAGGTCGACCTCGGCCCCGTGACGCCCGTGGTCGAGCTCGACCCCGAGGACGTGGAGGGCGGCGGCGTGGAGGGGACCGGAGGTGAGGACCAGGCCGGCCCGAGCCCGGACCCGGGCCTGGCCACCGCCGTCCTGCCGGTCCCCCGCCCCTGGTGGCTGGCCGGCAGCGCGCTCTCGCTGCTGCTGCTGGCCGGTCTCGCCGCGCTCGCCGCCCGACGCCGGCCCGACTGGGGCTACGCCGCCGACGGCCACGACTACGCCGTCACGGGAAACCGGGACCTGCGCCTCGACGTCGTGCGCGGCGTGCTGCTGGTCGGTCTGGTCGCCGCGCACGTCGAGCTGCTGACGACCACCGACGGGCCGGTCGCCCGCCTCATGGGCGGGCTGGTCGGCCCCGAGGCGTTCGTCCTGGTCGCCGGGCTCGCGGTCGGCCTGCGCCACGAGGCGCTCGTCGAGGCCGGCGGTGCGCTGGCGGCCGCGTCGGCACGCTGGCGTCGCGCCCTCACCTGGTGGATGGTGACCGTCGTCGTCGCCCTCGTGGTGCTGGGCCTGCGCTACCTGCCCGGCACCGCCGACAGCGCGGTCACCCACTGGCTCCCCGGCGGCGCCGGGCGCACAGGCGGCACCGACCTGTACGTCGATGCCGCTCCCCTGCTGGAGTACCCGCCGCCCTGGTGGGCGGTGCGCGAGCTCTTCGTGCTGCGCACCATCCCCTGGCCGCTGTCGATGCTGGGCCTGCTCGTGGTGCTCGCCCTCGTCACGCCGCTGCTCGTCGCGCTGCTGCGGCGGCGGGCCTGGTGGCTGGTGCTCCTCGGCTCCTGGGCGACGTACGCCGCCGACGTGGTGTGGACGCCCGACTGGACCCGGGGCACCTGGGAGGCGGCGTACCCGCCGCTGCTGTGGCAGGTCGTCTTCGTCCACGGCCTGGTGCTGGCCCACCACCGGCGCGAGGTCCGTGCCCTGCTCGACCGCGCCTGGTTGCGCCGCGCCCTGCTCGCCGTCGCGGTCGTGCTCGGGCTCGCCTGGGCCGGCGTCACCACGGCAGCGGCCGTGGCCGGCGGCGAACCGGCCGAGCGCCTGCTGGACCTGACCGACGGTCGCGACCTGCCCGCGGGACGGCTCGTCGCGCTGGTCCTCGTCGCCCTGGTCGCCTGGTTGCTCCTCACCGCCTGCTGGCGCCCGCTCGCACGGGTGCTCGCGCCGGTACTGGCGCCCGTCGGCTCCGCGGGCACCACCGTGCTCGCGGTGCACGTGCTGCTGCTGGTCGCATTGGCAGCCCTGCCGCTGGACCTGGCGACCGGCTGGGTGCGGGCGCTCGCCACCCTCGCGGTGGTGGCGGTCGTCCTGCTCGCGGTGCGTTCGCGCGTGCTGCGCGCGGTCCTTCCCGGATGACCCGACCCGCTGGCCCCCTCTAGCCCGAGCTCCTCAACCGGTCGCGCTCCTCCAGGATCCTGCGCGCCTTGCCGGCGAGGTCGTTAACGACGAACAGGTGGGTCCCTCGGGCGGTCACCACACCCAGCCGAGCGCGCAGTCCCCCGCCGAAGAAATGCTTCAGGTCGCGCGGCACACGGACGACGTCGGTGATGTCGCGCAGCGGCACCGAGGCGCCGCGCCCCGACAGGCTGGCGTCGAAGCGGTGCGGCTCGAAGAGCAGGCGCTGGTCGGTGAGGTAGAGGTGCCCGCCCACGGCCCGCTGGTCGCTCTGGGTGCGGTTGGCGCCCCAGCGCTCCAGGAGGGTCTCCCCTGCGCCCAGCTGGGTCTTAGGCTGCTTCATCGCCCCACCTGCCGCTGTCGTCGGGTGCACGGTCCGGGCCATCGTGCCGGGGCTCGGGAGGACCCAGCAAACCGTGGTGCGCCGTCGGTTAGCGTGACCCCGCTCGCCCATTCTCGGAGGTCCACATGAGCACCGTCCCGGGCCTGACCGCCAAGCCGGTCAACCCGTCGTGGCGCAGGCGCGAGGCGGGGACCTTCCTGGCCACCGGCATCGCGGGCCTCACCGGTTCCTACGTGCTGCACAGCCAAGACCTCCCAGACGACGCGCTCCTGTTCCGGTCGGTGGTGTGGTACTCCGTCGGTGCCGCGGTCCTCTGCCTTGCCTACTCCCTCGCCGTGGTGTGCGTGCGCCGGTTCCCGACCGCACGCTCCGCGCGGTTCGCGGGCCAGCCAGCGGTGCTGCTCCCGACCTGGCCGTGGCGATGGTGGTTCAACTCAGCACTGGACCTGGGACTGCTCGTCCTGAGCGGCTTCTGGGTCTACCTGGCGTGGAACGCCACCATCGACCGGCTCTTCTCGATCGGCTTGGCGCTCGTGCCGTTCACGTACTTCGCTGCGCGCTGGTCGATCAGGGTTGCCGGGCGCTGCCGGCGCGAGGCGCTCTGGGTCACCGCGACCGAGATCGTCCACGACTCCGAGCGAGGTCGCGCGCGGGTCGCGCGCGCCGACGTGGTCCGGGTGCAGGGCTGGGACGACGGTGACCATGCTGGGAACGACGTCCTGGGCGTCCGCTCGAGCACGCCCGCCCGCCGGTCGTTCGGCCCGCCCCTGCTGACGATGGTGCGCTCCCCGAGATCGGCGATCGACACGTCGGTGAGCACCACGCTGATGGGGCACCCGGCACCCGAGATCGCGGCCTGGCTCTCACCGCCTGAGGCTCCCGACGAATCCGGTGCCGAGCGCGCGCCCCGCCGGTGGCGGCTGTGGCGCCGTCGCTCGGGCTGACCCTCCGGGTCGGCCAGCCTCGGTCAGGAGCGCTCGCCCGGACCGGGGACGTCGGCCTCCCAGCGGGCCCGGCGCTCGGCGTCGGTCTGCTCCCACCACGGGGTGCCCCGCTCGCCGAGCGCGACCTTCGCCGCCTGGACGCCGTCGCGTGCGGCCCGCTCCTCGTCGGTGCCCTTCGTACGACGCACCTCGCGGCGCCAGGCCATGAGGATCTTGCGCAGCTCGGCGGCCCGCTCCTCGGGGACGTCGGGGTCGGTGGCGCGCCAGCGGCGGCCGTCGATGACGACGTGCCTGCCGTCGGGGGTGCGCTCCGGCTCCCTCACCGCGCGCGCACCTCGGCCTGGAGCGCCGCGCGGTCGAAGACGCGGCGGGCGCGGACGCGGTAGCGCACGAGCTGGGTCAGCCCGACCGCCCACAGGACGTACTGCGTGGACATCGCCCACCGGAACGCCTCCGGCGGGTAGTCGGTGCCCGAGCCGGGGGTGCGCCAGTCGAGCACGAGCCCGATGGCGATCACCAGCAGCAGGCTGGCGGAGAAGCCGCCGACGTTGATGATGCCGCTGGAGGAGGCCAGCCGCTCGACGGGGTTGGCGGTGCGGCCGACGTCGAAGCCGATCATCGAGGCCGGTCCCCCGATGCCGACGACCACGACGAGCAGGACCAGCAGCCAGGTCGGCGCGTCGCCCGGCCACAGCAGGACCACCGTCCACACCGTGACGATCGACCCGACGATGACCAGCGCCATCGACGAGCGGTGCCACGGGTGCAGGCCGACCAGCCAGCCGAGCACCGGGCCCGCCACGACGACCGCCACGACGAGCAGGCTGAGCAGCAGGCCCGCCTCGGCCGCGCTGCGCCCCTCGCCGCGCACGAGGAAGGGGTAGCCCCACAGGAGGCCGAGCGCGGTGGCGCTGAACTGGGTGCTGAAGTGGATCCAGAAGCCCAGACGAGTGCCGGGGTGCGCCCAGGAGGCGCGCAGGCTCGCGCGCACCGACGCCCACGCCATCGTGGCGCCGCGGTGGTGGCGCCCGGACGGCCCGTCGCGGAGCACCACGACGGCGACCAGGCTGAGCACCACGCCGATGGCCGCCGAGGACAGGTAGGCCCCCGTCCAGCCCAGGCTGCCCAACGCCCAGGTCATCGGGGCGGCCGCGAGCAGGGCGCCGCTCTGGCCCAGGGTGCCGCTGAGCTGGGTGAGGAACGGGATGCGCCGCGGCGGGAACCACGTCGCGACCAGCCGCAGCAGGCAGATGAAGGTCATCGCGTCCCCCAGCCCGACCAGGGTCCGGGCCAGCAGCGCCAGCACGAAGGTCTCCGCGAGCGCGAAGCCCACCTGGGCCACCGCCATCAGCAGCGCGCCGGTCAGGATCACGCTGCGCGGGCCGAACCGGTCGACCAGCAGGCCCACGGGCACCTGCATCCCGGCGTACACCAGCAGCTGCAGCATCGTGAAGGTCGCCAGCTGCGCGGCGGTGATGTCGAAGCGCTCGGCCGCGGCCAGTCCGGCGACCGCGAGGGAGGAGCGGTGGAAGACCGCCAGGAGGTAGAGCGAGAGCGCGCTGCCCCACACGAGCCAGCCCCCGCGGGACGTCTCGTCGTCGGCGTCGGCGGGGGGCGTCACGCCGCCCATTGTCCTCCGCGCTGTCCTAGGGTCGCGGGGTGACCCGACCCGCACCCGGCCCGCACCCCGACGGCCTGCTCGGCCGGCACCCCTCCGCGGTCCTGCTGGGTGCCCAGCTGCTGGTCGTCCTGGCCTACCCGTTCCTCGAGGACAGCGCCGCCGGTCGGGCCGTCCTCGGGGTCTTCCAGATCCTCGCGGTGGGCGCGGCCGTCGCCGCCGTACGACGCACGCCCGCCCTGTCCTGGGTCGCCCTGACCCTGGGCGCCCCCGCAGCGGCGTTCAGCGTGGCCGAAGCCCTCGCCAGCGACACGGCGTGGGTGCTGCTGGTCAGTGCGGCACTGCACGCGCCGTTCTACTTCTACGTCTCCTACTCGATGATCCGCTACGTCTTCCACGACGACCGGGTCACCAGCGACGAGCTCTACGCCACCGGCGCTGCCTTCACCGTGGTCGCCTGGGCGTTCGCCTACCTCTACGCCGCCGTCCAGGTCCTCGACCCAGGCGCCTTCGTCGGCACCGGCGAGACGGCGGAGCGCAGCTGGTTCGAGCTGCTCTACCTCTCCTTCTCGGTCCTCACCAGCGTCGGGCTGTCCGACGTCGTGCCGGTCGCCGCGCACGCACGCTCGATCGTGGCGGTCGAGATGGTGGCCGGCGTCCTGTACGTCGCGCTGGTGGTCTCGCGCCTGGTCGGGCTCGTGGTCAGCCGGCAGGCGATGAAGGTGGTCGAGGAGGGGCCGGAGGACTGAGCTACTTCTGCGCCTCGATCATCTGGCGGAGCTCCTTCTTCAGCTCCTGGATCTCGTCGCGGAGGCGGGCGGCCACCTCGAACTGCAGCTCCGCGGCGGCCTCCTTCATCTGGTCGGTGAGGTCCTGCACGAGCTGGGCGAGGTCCGCACTGGGCATGCCGGCGAGGTCCTTGGCGTGCTTGCCGGCGTCGCCGGAGGCCAGGACAGGGACCGGCTGGCGCTTGCCGACCTTGCCGGCGCGGCCCTTGGCCTCGGTGCCGGCCCAGGTCTCCAGCAGTGCCTGGGTGTTCTCGTCCTCGCGGGCGAGCATGTCGGTGATGTCGGCGATCTTCTTGCGCAGCGGCGTCGGGTCGATGCCGTGCTCGGTGTTGTAGGCGATCTGCTTGGCCCGCCGCCGGTTGGTCTCGTCGATCGCGGCCTCCATGGAGGGCGTGATCTTGTCGGCGTACATGTGCACCTGTCCGGAAACGTTGCGGGCCGCGCGACCGATCGTCTGGATCAGCGACTTGTCCGAGCGCAGGAACCCCTCCTTGTCGGCGTCGAGGATCGAGACGAGCGAGACCTCGGGCAGGTCGAGGCCCTCGCGGAGCAGGTTGATGCCGACCAGCACGTCGTAGGCGCCCATCCGCAGCTCGCGCAGCAGCTCGATGCGCTTGAGGGTGTCGACCTCGGAGTGGAGGTAGCGGGTGTTGATGCCGGCGTCGAGGAGGTAGTCGGTGAGGTCCTCGGACATCTTCTTGGTCAGCGTCGTGACCAGGACCCGCTCGTCCTTCTCGGTGCGCAGCCTGATCTCGTGGATGAGGTCGTCGATCTGGCCCTTGGTCGGCTTCACCACGACCTCGGGGTCGATCAGGCCGGTGGGCCGGATGATCTGCTCCACCACGTGCGGCGGCTTGTCGCCACCCACCAGGTCGAGCTCGTAGTCACCGGGCGTGGCGGAGAGGTAGATCGTCTGGCCGATCCGCTCGAGGAACTCCTCCCAGCGCAGCGGACGGTTGTCCATCGCGCTGGGCAGCCGGAAGCCGTGCTCGACCAGGTTGCGCTTGCGGGACATGTCGCCCTCGTACATGCCGCCGATCTGCGGGACCGCGACGTGCGACTCGTCGACCACCAGCACGAAGTCCTCGGGGAAGTAGTCGAGGAGCGTGTTGGGTGCGCTGCCCCGGCTGCGGCCGTCCATGTGCATCGAGTAGTTCTCGATGCCCGAGCACGAGCCGACCTGGCGCATCATCTCGATGTCGTAGGTGGTGCGCATCCGCAGCCGCTGGGCCTCCAGCAGCTTGCCCTCGCGCTCGAAGACCGCCAGCTGCTCCTCCAGCTCCTTCTCGATCCCGGCGATCGCGCGCTCCATCCGCTCCGGGCCGGCGACGTAGTGGGTGGCGGGGAAGACGTAGAGCTCCTCGTCCTCGGTGAGCACCTCGCCGGTGACCGCGTGCAGGGTCATCAGCCGCTCGACCTCGTCGCCGAAGAACTCGATCCGCACCGCGTGCTCCTCGTAGACCGGGAAGATCTCGAGGGTGTCGCCGCGGACCCGGAAGGTGCCGCGGGTGAAGGACATGTCGTTGCGCGTGTACTGGATCTCCACCAGCCGGCGCAAGATCGAGTCGCGGTCGTGCTCCTCCCCGACCCGCAGCCGCAGCATCCGGTCGACGTACTCCTGCGGGGTGCCCAGGCCGTAGATGCAGGACACGGTGCTGACCACGATCACGTCGCGGCGCGTCAGCAGCGAGTTGGTCGCGGAGTGCCGCAGCCGCTCGACCTCCTCGTTGATGGAGGAGTCCTTCTCGATGTAGGTGTCGGTCTGGGGGACGTAGGCCTCGGGCTGGTAGTAGTCGTAGTAGGAGACGAAGTACTCCACCGCGTTGTCGGGGAAGAGCTGGCGCAGCTCGTTGGCGAACTGCGCGGCCAGCGTCTTGTTGGGCTGGAGCACCAGCACCGGGCGCTGCAGCTGCTCGGTCACCCACGCCACGGTCGCGGTCTTGCCGGTGCCGGTGGCACCCAGCAGCACGACGTCCTTCTCCCCGCCCCGGATGCGCTTGCTGATCTCGGCGATCGCCGCCGGCTGGTCGCCGGAGGGCTGGTAGTCCGAGACCACCTTGAACGGGGCGACGCGGCGCTCGAGATCGGTGACTGGACGCATGGGCTCGAGCCTACGAGGGACCACCGACAGTCGGCTTCACCGCGGCGGGCGCCCCCTCTTCCCATACGTGAACATCGCTCATATTGTCGCAGCACTGCTCCCTCCTCCCCTGGAGTCCCCGTGCGCCGTCCCGCTGCCCTGTCCCCCGCCCTCCCCGGACTGCTCGCCCTCCTGGGCCTGCTCCTCGCGCTGCTGCTGCCGGTCGTCCCGGCCTCGGCGCACGAGGAGCGCGAGTCCCAGTTCCCCGCCGGCGACGGCACCGTGCCGGAGAAACGCTCGTTGAGGCAGGCCGCCGACGTGATCGTGGTCTGCAAGCCCGACTCAGGCCGCCGGATCGCGAAGATCCGCGACAGGAGGCTGCGCGTCTTCAACCAGCGACTGCTCCAGCGCTGCGAGCACCGGCACATGCAGGCCGCCGTCGACGCGGTGCGCAGGCAGCGCACGAACATCTACGTCCTGCCCGGCGTCTACCGCGAGCAGCCCAGCTGGGACGTCCCGTGCATGGAGGGCTACGACGGCGGGATCGTGGAGTACGACCAGATCGTGTCGTGCGGGGAGATCCTCAACCTGGTGACCATCGCCGGCGACGACCCTGCTGACCCCGACATCACGTGCGACAACCAGCTCTGCGACCTCCAGCTGCTCGGCACCGGCGCGCGGCCCGGCGACGTGCACCTCAAGGGCGGCTTCACCGAGGAGGGCGACTGGCTCAAGCACAACGGGATCAAGGCCGACCGGGCCGACGGCTTCTACCTCGGCAACATGAAGGCCACGCTCTTCCGCGAGAACGCCTTCTACGTGCACGAGACCGACGGCTACGTGCTGGAGGACTTCGAGTCGGCGTACAACGACCTCTACGGCGTGCTGACCTTCGCCTCCGACCACGGCGTGATCCGGCGCTGCGACACCCACCACAACGGCGACTCCGGCGTCTACCCCGGCTCCTCGGCGGACGTGAACTCCACCAGCACCACCACGGGCCCGCTGAACCGCTGGGCGGTCGAGGTCTACCGCTGCGACATGCACCACAACGCCCTGGGCTACTCCGGCACCGCGGGCAACTCGGTCTACGTCCACGACAACCGGATCCACCACAACGGGCTCGGCTTCATCGTCGAGTCGATCCTCGGCGGGCACCCCGGCATGCCGCAGGACCACGGCTGGTTCGAGGACAACCTGATCTACAGCAACAACGAGAACTACTACGAGCGCTACGTCCAGGGCGAGGACGCGCCCTGCCAGGCCGCGACGCCCGAGGAGGTCGGTCACCAGGACGGTGTCGTGTGCCCCGCCTTCGGGTTCCCCGTCGGCACCGGCGGCATGGTCATCGGCAACCACAACTTCATCAACTCCAACCAGGTCTGGGACAACTGGCGGCAGGGCTTCATGCTCTTCTGGGTACCGCCGGCGCTGATGCGGGGCGACTACGACCCGACCCACCAGCAGGACAACTCCAACTTCAACGCCTTCACCAAGAACGAGCTGGGCTACTCCCCCTCCGGGAAGGTCCTCCCCAACGGCATGGACTTCTACTGGGACGAGGCCGGTCAGGGAAACTGCTGGCAGGACAACCTGACCGCGCCCGGCAAGGAGGTCACCCACAACTACGCCGTCGGCCTGCCGGACTGTGGCAACCCCTCCCAGTGGCCGATCGGCAACCTGGTGAAGACCACGCAACTGCTGCCCTGCGCGGTCTACGACCGCTACTCCAACACCGACCCGGTCGGCTGCGACTGGCTCGACACCCCGGAGAAGCCCGCGACCGACACCGGGGCCCGCGGCGGCACCCGCGCCGCCGGGGCGCCCGAGGAGGACGGTCCCGGCACGCCCGCCGCGCTGGTGGCGGTCACGCTCCTCGGTGCGCTGGGCATCCGGGTCGCCGGGGCCCGGGTCGCCGGCGCGCGTCGTCGGCACGAGGAGGTCGGGTCGTGAGCCTGCTCGACGCCCGCCCCGACCGGACCCTCGGCCCCGGCTCCCCCGCCGGTACGACGTCCGCCGGGTCGTCCGCGGAGGCGCGCGCGCCCCGTCGTACCCGTCGTGCCCGCGCGGCGGCGGTCGGCGGGCTGCTCGCGCTGGTCGCGGGCGCCTGGGCGCTGGCGCCCCAGGCGGTGCTCGTGACCGACCCGGTGCCGTCGGTCCCCGCCGCGGACGGCCTCCTGGTCGAGGGCTACGGGCCGAGCGGCACCTTGGCGCTGCACTACCGCTACGGGCAGCGGACGGCGCTGACGATACCGCTGGACAACGCGTCGGTCGTCCCCTTCCGAGTCACCGGCGTGGAGCTGGTCGAGCCGACGTACCCGCTCCTGGCGCCGGTCGGAGGACCGGTCGAGCCCGTGGAGCTCGGTCCCTTCGGTGACGGCGAGGTGGTCCTGGAGTTCGAGTTCACGAACTGCCGGTACTACCACGAGCGCGCCAACAACACCTACGAGCAGGTGCGGCTCACCGGCACCTCGCTGGGGCGCGAGGTGACCCGCACGGTCGACCTCGCCGTGCCGCTGGTCGTGCACAGCCAGGTGATCATCAACTGCCCCGAGCGGACCTTCGTGCGCGGCGACGACCGGAGGATCTAGCGCCGGCCACTACCTTGGCCCCGTGAGCCCAGCCGACCAGTCATGGACCGACCGGGTCCTGCGCGCCCTGCGGCGCACGCTCCTGACGATCGTGGGCGTCCAGCTCGTGCTGGCGGTGAGCATGTCGCTGGTCGACTCCTACCGCCGGCGCGGCAAGAAGCCCGGCCCCTTCCCGGTCACTCCCCCGGCCCAGGTGCCCATCGGGGACAGCACCGTGACGACGTACACCTACGGCCAGCACCTCTACGACGACATGCTCGCCGCGATCGAAGGTGCGCAGCGACAGGTGCTCTTCGAGACCTACATCTGGAAGGGCGACGAGACCGGCGAGCGGTTCAAGCGGGCCCTGGCCGATGCCGCCGCGCGCGGCGTGGACGTCTACGTCATCTACGACGGCTTCGCGAACCTCGTCGTCTCGCCGGTCTTCAAGCACTTCCCGCGCACGATGAAGGTGTTGCGCTACCCGGTGTACGCCGCGGGCTTCCGGTTCTTCGACCTCAGCCGCTACGGCCGCGACCACCGCAAGATCCTGGTCGTCGACTCCGAGGTCGGGTTCGTCGGCGGCTACAACATCGGTGACGCCTACGCCACCGAGTGGCGCGACACCCACGTGCGCGTGACGGGCCCCGGGGTGTGGGACCTGCAGCGCGCGTTCGCCGACTTCTGGAACCTGCACCGCCGGCACCGGTTCCGCCCCAGCGAGCCGCCGCTGCTGCTGGAGACCCACTCGGAGTGGGAGCCGCGGATCCGGATCCAGCGCAACGTGCCGCGGCTGTGGATGTTCCCGATCCGCTCGATGTACCTCGAGGCGATCCAGCGGGCCAGCCGCAACGTCTGGCTGACCACCGCCTACTTCCTGCCCGACCAGGACTTCGTCGACGCCCTCAAGGCCGCCGCCCACCGCGGCGTGGACGTGCGCCTGCTCGTGCCGCTGAAGTCCAACCACATCGTGGCCGACTGGACCTCGCGCGGCTACTTCTCCCAGCTGTTGGAGTCAGGGGTCCGGATCCTGCGCTACCGCGACGCGATGGTGCACGCGAAGACCGCCACCGTCGACGGCACGTGGACCACCGTCGGGACCGCCAACATCGACCGGCTCAGCCTCTCGGGCAACTACGAGATCAACATCGAGGTCATCGACCGGGGACTGGCGCGGCAGATGGAGTCCATCTTCGCCGCGGACGAGTCGCACTGCCTCGAGCTCACCATCGGCGAGTGGGAGGCCCGCGACCTGCACCGGAAGTTCACGGAGTTCGTGCTCGCCCCGCTGCGCCCCCTGCTCTAGCGGACCTACGCCTTCGGGATGTCCAGCACCGAGGCGAGCTGCAGCGCCTTGGCCTTCTCCCCCTTGACCTTCAGCTGACCCTTGAGCACCCCGGAGACCGCCGAGAGGTGGCCGGTGGCCAGGCGCAGGAAGTCGTGGCCCTCGCAGGTGATGGTCGCGTCCCGGTGGCCGCCGGGGTCCCCGGCCTCGACCTTGCAGGCGCCGTGGTCGATCCGCACGACCCAGCGCTCGGGCTCGCCGCCGGGGCCGCCGAGCAGCCGGAAGCCGATGGTGAGGTCGAGCCGGGCGGCCCGCCGGGCGTTCACGAAGTCGGGCAGCCGGCGGAAGATCTCGTCGAGCACGACCGGGCGGAAGCCGCCGGACATCACCTCGCGCAGGTGGCTGATCGGCACGCCCGCCAGCGCCCGGGCCACGTCGACCGGGTCGAGGGCGGTGGGGTCCACGGCCACCGCGTCGGTGCCGGGGATCGTGAAGAGCCCGCCGACCGTGAGCGCCAGCGCGGCGTCGCCCTGGACGTGCAGGCGCCCGGCGAGGTAGTCCAGCGCGGCGTCGCCCTGCCCGCTGACGAGCCGGATGAACCCGACGACGCTCGTGCCGAGGACCACGTCGGCGGGCGCGGAGGCGGGCACGTCGACCTCGACCTCGATCGCCCCCGGGACCAGCCGCAGCAGGTGGTGACCGAGCCGCGCGTCGTCGCGCGTGAGGTCGATCCGCACCGTGCCGGTCGCAGAGGCGAGGCGATCGGGGTCTGCGTACTCGTGCAGGCGGGAGAGGACCCCGCGCACGGCCGGGAGCCGGATCTCCTCGCGGCCGACCAGCCGGCGCAACTCCTCGTCGGAGGCGAGCCGGATCGCGTCCACGAGCGCCACGGCGTCGGTGTCGGCGAAGAAGCGGGTGGCCTCGGCGGCAGTGGCGGTGCGGAGCGGCTCGAACGTTACCTGCGTCACACTGTCACGGTAACCGGCTTTACCGTCGGTGGCGGGTGACTTGCGCAGGCAGGTGGGTGCGTGGCGCCATCCGGGCCCCGCGCCGCGGCCGGTGCAGGCCGGCCATCGCCAAGAGCGCCGGCACCCGTCCGCGCTGGGGGCGCCAGGGCTCGAGGTAGGCGCGCATCTCCTCGTCGTCGAAGGGGGTGCCGGTCAACGCCCACCCGACGTCCTTGGCCACGTGGTAGTCGCCGAAGCTGACCGCGTCGGGGTCGCCGTGGGCCCGCTGGCGGACCTCGGCGCTGGTCCACTCCCCGATGCCGGGCAGGGTGCGCAACCGGCGGTCCGCCTCGGCGGGGTCGAGGGCCGCGGTGCGCTCGAGGGCATCGGCGACCCGGGCGGCGGTCACGATCGTGCGGCTGCGAGCGGGGTCGATGTGCATCCGCAGCCACTCCCAGGAGGGGACCGTGCGCAGGGTCTGGGCGTCGGGCTGCACCTTCAGCCCTCGCTCCGCGCCGGGGCCGGGGGCCGGCTCCCCGAAGCGGTGCACCAGCATCCGGAAGCCTGCGAACGCCTCCTGTCCGGTGACCTTCTGCTCGATGATCGCCGGCACCAGCGCCTCCATCACCAGGCCGCCTCGGCCCAGCCGCGCGTGGGGGAACCGACGCCGCGCCTCGACCAGCACCGGGTGGCGCGGCTCGAAGGCCGACCAGTCGTCCTCGCCGCCGAGCATCGCCGGCACCTGGTCCAGCGCCCACTGCGTGCCCGGCCCCCAGGCCTCGGCGTGCACCTCGCCCAGCCGCGCCTCGGCGTGGATGCTGAGCGTGACGAGCCCCTGCGGAGTGCGGAGGCCGCGCCAGATCCGCCCGTCCTCGTCGCGCTTCCACGTGGGATCCGCTCCCCCGTGCTTCTGCTGGCGCAGCACCGCCTCGACCGGGCAGGGCCAGTCCGGCCGCCAGACCCGTCGGGTGCCCGCCTCGCTCACGCGCTCGACGCTAGCCGAAGGGTCCGACGCTGCTCCGACACGGCCGGCTCGACGGCTCGGGCCGGTCCGTCCTGCCGTCGGGCCAGGCGGCGCCCGACCATGGCCTCATGGGTCGTCGCTTCCGGACGGAGTGGTGACCAGCCGCCTGCCCCGTGGTCGAGCTGGCGCGTCCGCGCCGTCTCGGAAGCCCGCGCGCCGGCAGGCAGCCTGTGGACAGCGGGGCCGGTGGGTCACGGTCCGGTCTCGATGCTCAGATCCCTTGTGGGCAACGGTCCTGAGGGTCTCGGAGTGAAGCTCCTATGTCTGGTCAAGCGGTCGCGAGCCATGCTCGGTAGCGGCTGACGACCTCTGGGGTGACGAACTGGCCGCGTTCGGTGCGGCTGATCGTCACCGGGGCAAGTCCGAGTGCGGCGGCGGCCGCGCCGATGGTGATGTTCTTGGCTTGTCGGGCTGGGCGCAGATCGTGGACGCCGAGGTCCTGGTGTGGACGGGTCAGCTGCTTGAACATCTCGCGTGCGATTGCTCGCTTGAGCAGTCG